>JAZKEA010000479.1:2676-4725 GCA_040387315.1 Armatimonadota bacterium
CTTCGACCATTACATTTGTAGTACGACTTTTCGCCATTCTTGGTCTGGCTAGTACTGCCGCTGAAGTTCAGCCCGCACAACTCGCATCTGACCAAGCCGCGTAGAAGGTAGTCATGCTTCCGATTTGCGCTGCTCATAATTTGGTTCTCGTGAAGGGTAGCCTGTGCTCGTCGCCATGTATCTTCATCAATGATACGAGGAACGGGTCTGCGTATAATATTGCCGCTACTCGATGTTTTCCCCCACTCATGGATGCCTTTGTAAGTCGTACTCACAATCAGGTTCCGTATCCTTGCTGGTCTCCATATACCTGTTGTAGCCTGCTTGCGTGTGTTTTTCTTCACTTCTCGTCCGGCACTCACGTAGGCTGGAGGCACACCTAATTCTGTAAGCCTCTCGCAAACCCAATAACACGAACGTTTTTCATCAGCAAGCCAGTGATACATCATACGAACAATGTCGGCTTCTGACACATCAAGTCCGGGCATTGGATCTTCTGACGGCTCAATTCGTGCGCGTTTGCCTCTACCCTCGACGCGGTAACCAAATGGGCATATTCCCCCCATCCAGACACCTTCAGCGACAAGACGAACGGTAGAATCCATAGATCGCTGAAGGTATTGCGACTTCCACAGCTGGGACTTGTTAAATGAGTCGATTACTAGATGTTGACCCCAGAAATCCGATGTGTTATAGGGTTCTGTCATACTCTTGATATGGATGCCGCTCTCAAGCAACGTCTCCATGGCAGTGACACCCTGTCCAACGTTGCGAGAGAATCTATCTATCATATAAACGAGTACAAAATCGAAACACTTTGATGCTGCATCATTTAGAAGTCTCCTGCCTTCCGCTCTTTCATGAAAAGGTATGGAACCGCTAACGCCATCATCTAAATACCAATCGGATATTTCGATGCGCTCTCGTTCGCAATACATTTTCGCACACTCTATTTGGGCTTTGATGCTTTCTCGTTCACGCTGCTCGTCTGTACTTACACGACAGTAAATGGCTGCTCGCACTTCAAACCTCGCTTATAGTATTAACATTTATCATTCTCTATCAATATCTATTTTACAGTGTGGTTGCTCGCGTTGTCCATAGATAGCAACGCAAATCAAATTTAGGATACGGAGGTTGCGGTCAGTGGGAGCCTATGCTAATATTCATACGGGACTACACTCTAAATAACGAACTGGCAATCGCGTATCTCCTGCGACGATTGTATTCCCCGTAACAGGGAACACTTCTGTAAGGAAGTTCTTGGAAGTTCTGTAATTGAGATGAACCCCCTCACAGGAATCGTCGCCTAATGGCGGTGTGACCTGCAAATAGCGTGCATGCTTAGGCATTTGACATGTGAGGGTTTCGACGAAAGGCGTTTCACGCCCTGACTCGGAGCCTCTGGCAAGTCGGTGCTTTTTTGCTTTTAAGGCCCCCATTGCAGACGGCTCCACCCGGAGTATATATGTCCGCACGCCACCCCAAAACGAAACTCGTATTCATTCAAGAGTTCGCTCCCGATCCAGAGCGCATGATACGCGCCATTTCTCTTCTCTCAGTTCCGATTGCTAGGTTACGCCCAGCACTCAAGCCATGTCTACCTGCTCCTAGTTATAAATCTAATAGAGCGTGTAAACATGCTCTATCGTTGCGCAACCAAACAGCACCAAGCAAAAGTTCACCTGAAAGATTTACTCCCGAGGGGCTCTCAATCGGCACCGAACCCGATAAAATACATTAAGGCCATTTATTATCAATAGTGATCAATAGTTGACACGCGATTACCTTAAATATAGGAGGGTACGGGAATGAGGGGAACGAGAATCAGCAGCGATACAGATGAACCAGTTCGTAAGATTGGTTTGATGGTTCCAGAGAAGATGATCGATGAGATCGATGATGCGGCTGGCTCTGTCGGGCTAGATCGTGCCTCGTTTCTGCGTAACGTGGTGCGGCGCTATATAGATGGCTCTTTGATGGATACTACCGTGCTATTTGCAATACCGACCCAGGAAGGAGGAAGAGCGCTAGATGCTAAGGCCAATA
>JAZKEA010000480.1:0-1617 GCA_040387315.1 Armatimonadota bacterium
TGTCTTTGTGAATGCCCTTGTGGACGAAGCGGATGTAGCCCAGATCAAAGTTGGCCAGAAGGTCAATATCACCCTGGATGCCTTCCCGGACGAAGAGCTTCAGGGCGTCGTTCGGCGTATCGACCCGCGCGGCGCGACGGATCAGAACATCACGACCATTCTCACTCAGGTCGAGGTACTGAAGCCGACAGCCACTCTGCGGCCCGGTTTGAATGCCGAGTGCGAGTTTGTTATCAGCGAGAAGAAGGATGTCCTGGTGGTTCCGACGCGGGCGGTTCGCTCCGAGCGTGGTGGACAGGGCCAGGGCGGCGGTGACAGCAAGGGTGACGATAAAGGCGGCGAGCCGAAGAAGTACGTTCAGGTATTGGATGCAGAGAACAAGCCGCAGCGCAAGCCGGTCACCACAGGTCTGGAGTCAGGCGAGAACGTCGAGATAACCTCGGGCCTGAAAGAGGGCGAGAAGGTCGTCACCGGTACCATTGACCCGAATGCCGCTAAAGGTGGCGGACGCCCCGGCGGCGGACCGGGTGGTGGTGGCGGTGGTCCGGGAGAACGATTCTCCCGGTCACCCTCTGCCTGCACCGTCACCTCCTCGAAGCGGCGGCAATAAAGCGGAGCCCTCGCGTAACCGAATGCCGGTTACGGAGAATTTTCGTGTCGCCTTACATGGTCTGGCGGCAAACAAGCTTCGCGCGGCGCTCACGATGCTCGGTATTATCATCGGTGTCGGGGCGGTCATCGCGATGATTTCACTCGGAACCGGAGCCCGCGAAAAGACACTAGAGCAGATTCGCGCGATGGGTACCAACCTGCTAATTGGAGAGCCGGAGCGCTCCCGAATCGGCGCGGTTCGCGGTGCAGCGGGATCGTGGAACCGTCTTAAGCTGACGGATCTGGAGGCCATCACCCCAACTACCTGTCCCGATGTTCAGTCCGTGTCCCCTGAGATTCAGGTTCAGACGCAGGTCAAGGCGGGAAACCAGAACGTCAGTACGAATGTCTTCGGTGTCTGGGCCGACTGGGTAAATATCCGCAACTACAAGGTCGATCAAGGCCGCTTCTTCACCGCCGATGAGGAGAAGAAGCGGGCGAAGATTGTCCTGCTGGGTGCGGATGTCTATACACAGCTTTTCCCCAATGGCGATGACCCGATGGGCAAGCTAATCCGCGTTAATAATGTCGGGATGCGCTGTATCGGCGTTCTGGCACGTAAAGGGCAGACCGGAAACCTGAACCCGGATGACATGGTTGTTGTTCCTGCGGGCACGGCTTCCAAGCGTGTCTTCAACTGGTGGCAGGCACGTCCCCGTTCCTTCTGCGTACAGGCAACCAGTGAGGCCACGATGGGTGCCGCTCAGCAGCAGATTGAGGATCTCTTCCGTAAGCGCTACCGCGTGAAGCCGGGTGATCCTTCCACCATCAAGCTCCGCAGTCAGTCGGAGATCGCGTGCACAGAGGCGCAGGCGCAGAACACCTTCACCGCCCTTCTTGCCAGCATCGCCGGGGTTTCGCTCCTGGTCGGCGGCATCGGCATTATGAACATTATGCTGGTGTCCGTCACCGAGCGCACTCGCGAGATCGGTATTCGAAAAGCCATTGGAGCGAAGCGGCGCGATG
>JAZKEA010000481.1:0-13509 GCA_040387315.1 Armatimonadota bacterium
TCGCGGCGCTCAGGCTATTGTGCTGACGGCAAAAATCAAGGCGCTCCTTGCCGGTCGTTATAATGTCGCTCTTGAGGACATCAACTCGGTCACCGTTCCGGCTCTGCGTCACCGTGTCCTTCTTAATTTCGAGGGTGAGGCGGAGGGCATTGATACCGCGGATGTGGTACAAAAGGTCATAGAAGCGGAGAGCGCAGCAGTGAAATCAGCCGTCGCGTAGTCTCTTTATCTTTCTTCGACAACACCCCTTTTTTGGTTAGAACGTAGCGACGTAGCCACTGCGTATGGGAATTAGCCCGATTGGCTTACTGGTCTTCCTGATCCTTTTGGCGGCGCTCTTAGTGCCGCTCATCCCTGTTCGCCGACGTCAGGGTGGTCTGGCAGGATTTCCGTTTGTCACCCTCTGCCTTCTGGTGGTGAACCTGATCCTGTTTGCCGGCAATGCGCCACGCGGCGAACTTCAGGATTCGGTCGCGATGAACTGGGGCTTGATCCCAAAGCAGGCCAGTCTTCTCACCCTGATTACCTACATGTTCCTCCACGGCTCGTGGGCGCATCTATTGGGTAATCTGCTGGGATTGTGGCTCTTTGGCCCTCATGTCGAGGAAGCGCTCGGCAAGCTGGAGTACCTGCTGTTTTATGTCGGAGCGGGAATCGCCGGGGGCCTGATGCATGTTGTTGTCGCCGATGTTTTTCTGCCTGCCGCGCAGACCGTCCCCCTTGTTGGGGCGTCAGGGGCGATTTTTGGAATCCTCGGGCTTTTCGCCGTGCGCTTCTGGCGCACTCGGATTCGCGTCCTTCTCTTTTTCAATGTCCCCGCAGTCTGGGCCGTAGGACTATTTGCCCTGCTCCAGTTCTTTGCGGGTTTAGTCTCCCTCGCCGACGGCGGAGCGAACACAAATACGGCGAACTGGGCGCATGTCGGCGGTTTTCTCTTTGGCATGCTGATAGCCGTACCACTGCGGATGCGCGAGGACAGCCACCGGGAGTACAGCCTGGAAGATGCGCAGAAAGCCCAGAAACTCGGTCAGTATGACATCGCATCCACCTATTACCGCGAGATACTCAAGACCGATCCGACCGATCCGGATGCCCATCGCGCGCTTGCCCAGGTCTGTGTACAGCTCCGTCAGGGGGAGGCCGCCCATCGCCATTTCATGGAGGCTCTGCGCCTTTATGTGAAGCAGGGGAAAGCCCATGCCGTTGCGGGAGTCTATGGAGACGCGCTGACCAGCTTTGAGGTATTCCCCCTGTCGCCACGACTTCTCCAGCAGGTCGCCTCCGCCTGTGAGGAGTCGGAGTCCTATCCGCTGGCGCTGTCCGCCTTATCGGAGCTGAGCCGGGAGTATCCGCAGACACCCGAGGGTGAAATGGGGCTTCTGCGTCTGGGACGACTGCACCTGGGTAAGCTCAATCAACCCCAAAACGCCGCGGGCATCTTCGGGGAGTTTCTGCGGATGTATCCCGACTCTGCCTGGAAGCACCATGCGGAGCGACTGCTGAAGGAATCGACGCGGAACCTGACTCCGACACCCGGTCCCGCGCGTCAGCAGGTATAACCGGCAGAACCCGGACACGACCATGGCGAACGATGAATTCTACCGGGTATCGCTTTCGTCCGGAGAAGCGCTCGCGACGCTGGCGGCACTCCGGGCGCTGCACGCACTGCTGGACAGCGACGAGACCACGTGGGATATCGATCCGGGAATATTGGAAAGCGCCGCGGACCGTATCGCCGCGGATCTGCCGGAATTTATGGCCCCACAGGCGGATCGTCTGGCTGCGGCGGTTGCCCAAGCCCTCGTCGAAAATAAGCTGGGATTCGGCGGTGGGAATGAGGAACAATCTGATCGGACCGAACCGCCGTTTCCGATCGCGCGGAACCGCCGCCTGCTCACGGATGCCTTTGAGCAGGGTAAAGACGTAGAGATAGAGTATTATGTAGCCAGTCGGCGTGAGTGGACCACCCGTGATGTCGCCATCAGCGATGTCTACAAAAAAAATGAAGAATGGTACCTGAGTGGGCAGTGTGGTCTGCGTCAGGAATATCGCCATTTTAAGCTGGACCACGTCCGCGCGGTGCGCGTTCTCAACGAGGAGGACGAGGTCCCGGACCCCTTTGAGTAGGTTGCCCAGAAAGGCAGGCGGTGAGCATAGTGGCGCATCGGACAGACGACGATTCGGAAAATAGCAGTCAGAGTAATAGCGATGCGGCTCCCGTTCCCGCACCGACCAGTAAGTTGCTGGATGCCGATTTCCTTAAAAAGCTAGAGCGCGTTTCGGTAACGGCGAAGCGGCCGTTTCCCGGACGTATGAAGGGCGAGAAGCGGTCTACTAAACGCGGCTCCTCCATCGAATTCGCGGATTACCGTGAATATGCGACCGGCGATGACCTTCGCTATGTGGACTGGAAAGCATACGCGCGGCTGGAAAAACTCTTCCTCAAGCTCTTTATGGAGGAGGAAGATCTCTCGATCCACCTTCTTATCGACGCTTCTCAGAGCATGGCGTACTCCGGCGCACCCGGCCATCCCACAAAATTTGACTATGCCCGGAAGATAGCCGCTGCTCTCGGTTATGTTGGTCTGGTTCGCTATGATCGTGTGGGCATATCCGCTTTCGGTCAGGCGCTCGGCAGGCGCGTCCCGATGCTGCGCAGCCGCAGCGCGGTTCCTCAGCTTTTCTCCTATCTGGAGCAGACGGCTCCCGGCGGGGGCACCGACTTTACCCGTGCCCTGCAAAATTATGTCCAGCGCACTTCGTCGGCTCCGGGGGTCTGCGTGGTGCTCTCTGATTTCCTGGACCCCCAATGGGAAAAGGGAATCCGAGCCCTGCTTGCGCATCGCTTCCAGGTGGTCCTGCTTCATATCCTGGACCCACAGGAGGTCGAGCCCACGTTTCTTGGAGACCTGCGGCTGGTAGATGCTGAAACCGGGGAGTCCCGCGAGGTTAGCGTGACCCCTCAGGTGCTCGGCCGCTATCGCAGCGCCCTGGAGAGCTTTTGCGGTCAGCTCTCCGATACGGCAAACCGTCATGGGATGGATTACGTGCGCACCACGACGGATACCGCGTTCGAAGATTTGCTTCTAAAGACCCTTCGGGGCACCGGTTTACTGCGATAGTCTCTCGCTCTACGATAAAATGACCGTATGACGGAGACTCAAACACCGAATAAACCCTACGGCCCGAAGACCGATCCCGCCGACCTGCTGACGCTTTTTGGTCGCTTCTTCTCGTCAGTTCTCCTCATGCTGCTGACGATTCTGATGCTGCTGAGGCATAACTATGCCGTAGCAGCTCTTGCTTCTCTGGTCGCTGTTCTGACGCAGCGCGCGACGATAAATCTTTACCGTCGCCTGCGTGATGAGCGGGTGGTCGCCCTTGAGGCACTGCGGGTACAGGGTGAGGAACAATCCCATGCGGCGTAGTACGGAGGCGCCCTCGGCGGCGCGTATCTCCATGGAGCGGATTCGCCTGATCATGTTTGTTATCCGCCACATCGCAGGCGTGTGCATTCTGGTCTGGGTTATCGTGAATGCCTTTCGCGTTCAGACAACAAATATGGCCTACCTGATAGCGGCTATGACCGCTGTTTATGCCGCGTTCGCGCTTTACTCGGGCAAGAAGCTGTATAAGCGGTATCAGATTTTGCAGGCGAAGTTTCGGGCGGGAGGAGTACCGGTTGCACGTTAATTCCGCTCTCGTTGTGGACGAGATTCGGCTGCACGATGATGGTCAGGTCGATCTTCTCGGTCTGCGCGAGGACCTTTATTTTGATCAGGTTCCGGTCATTCTGCAAAGTCTCTCCCTTTTTGTCGAACTGGAAATTACCCCCGAAGATCGGGGAGTCAAGCATGTTCTCGAGCTGCGGCTGATTGACCATGATGGGAAGGTTGCCCAGGCAACTCCTATTAAGTTCGATATCCCCGCCGATTATGAGCGCCCGACCGCACATGTGGATCCGACCCTTTTCGAGGTCACTTTTAATCGGTTTGGTCCGTATTACCTGGATTTGATCACCGACAATGTACTGGCGCGCCGCCTCTATCTGTCCGTTCGGAAGCGTGATGCATAACGTTTTGAGCAGGGGCATAGTGGGAGGAGTCTGCTGAACCTCCTGTCGCCGCTGGCTCTGCTCTGGCTTCTGCCGGTCGGCGGCGCTATCTTCGCACTCTACCTGCTGCGACTGAAGCGGCGGGATCAGACAGTCCCCTCGGTCATGCTCTGGGCGGCGGCGACCCAGGATATGCAGGCCAATGCCCCGTTTCAGCGCCTGCGGCGCAACCCGCTCCTGCTGCTCCAGCTGCTGGCAGTGGTCGCCCTCGCGGCGGCGCTGGCAAAGCCGTTTCTGTGGGCATCGGGATTAGGCGGCAAAACGACTTCGCTCGTTCTGGATGGCACCGCTTCGATGCGGGCGACGGATGAACCAGGAAGTCGCTTTCAAGCAGCGGCGGCAAAGGCGAGAACCCTGATTGAACAAAAGGCTCGTGGCGATCAGGTCGCGCTTGTTCTGCTGACGGATCGACCGGTTCTGCTGACACCCCTAACCACTGACAAGGAAAAACTTCTTGCCGCGCTTGCAAAAGCAGCCCCGAGCGATGCCTCGGGCGATATGCGGGAGGCTATCCTGTTCGGCGGGTCGCTTGTGGCGTCACGGGCGGAGGCTCAGGTGTCCGTTCTGACGGATGGGGCTTTCGGTTCCCCCGAACCGGTCGCGCTCGGCGGGGGAAAGCTGTCGTTTCTGACGGTGGGTAAACGTGCGAATAATATCGGAATCACCGCTTTCGATGTCCGCGATGCGGTAGGCGGTGCGCGACGTCAGGCGTTTGTGACGGTGGAAAACTTCTCCTCCTCAGCGCGGACCGTGCCGCTTGAAATGCGGATCAACGATACTCTTGCCGATGCTCACGAGATCACGCTGAAAGCAGGCGAAAGCAAATCCGAGGTCTTTGACAACCTCCGTGCCGAATCGGGCGGGACAGTCCAGGTGCGTGTGGACAGACGGGATGATCTGGCTTCCGACAATCAAGCCACAGTCGTTGTCGCGGCAAGGCGGCGGGTACGCGTCCTTCTGGTTACCGAAGGGAACCCTTTTTTGGAGCGAGCCCTGAACGCGGATGCCCGTGTCGTGCTGGATGCGGTCAATCCGAAATCCGTCGAAGCCAAAGACTTTACTTCCCATGAAATCACTGTTTTCGACGGGGGGACGCCACCTATAAATCTTCCCGCCTCGGGACGGTATCTGTTCTGGGGGGTGAAACCGGGCAGCACGTCTCTGCCGGTAACCGTTTCCACACCCGCGGAGCAGACACAGCCCACGATACTCGACTGGAGCCGGACGCATCCGCTCATGCGCTATGTCGATCTGGCGAATGTCTCCGTAAGCCGCGCCTTCAATGTCCAGCCGGCTCCCTGGGCTCAGACACTCGCCGAAACGGACGACGGGCCGCTGATAGTCGCGGGAGAGCGCGGCGAGGGACGGTGCGCCTGGGTCGGCTTTCCCCTTCTGGAGAGCGATATGCCGCTTCGCATCGCCTTTCCTATTTTTCTCACCAATTCCCTGGAATGGCTTTCCGCCCGACCGGGTGCCGCTGCCGGTGTAACACGGCCCGGCGAGGTCGTCGCGCTCAGCGGTAAAGCGGGAGCGATATGGATCAAGCGTCCGGATGGCGGCAGCGATTCGCTTCCTGCCCCACGCGGGACCGATGCCCCACTGCTGTATGATCGTACGAACCGGGTCGGCGTGTACCAGGCGACGGGAAGCGGCGGGTTTTCACAGACTTTTGCTGTCTCGCTTCTATCGCGCACGGAGTCACGAACCGCCCCTGTGGCAAAGCCGCAGGTGGTAGTCACAGATGCTCCCGCTCCGGGAGAAGTGGTACGCAGCGCAGGCAGCGTCACGGTGCGTCGGGAGATCTGGCAGTATGCCGCGGCAATTGTGCTGGCGATACTCTGCGGCGAATGGCTGTTCTTCCACCGACGGATGGGGCGATAGCGACGTAACTGCCGGACGCGCTGCTGCGTTTCCTTTGTAGAACCAAAACTCAAAGGGGCTGCAGCGATGAACCTTTTCCGTGATCTTACCGACCCGCGCCTGATGTATCTGAAGGCGTTTCTTTTTCTGGTGATAGGCACTGCCGCGGCGCTCGGCATTCTCGTGGAGAACCCAAACCTTCGTACCGGTTTCCTTCTGGGTCTTGCGATTTGGTCGTTCTGCCGTCTCTATTACTTCGCGTTCTATGTGATCGAGAAGTACATCGACCCTGACTTCCGTTTCGCCGGTCTGTTCTCCGTGGTGCGGTACTTTCTCCGGCGAAATTCTCCACATTGACCGGACGCAAGGCTGAGTGCTATACTTTCGAGGTCTGTTGGGTAGAAAGCCATCGGGAGAACGACGACGCCTCATGCGACCATTAGATAACAATGAACTTCAGCCTTTCGAAGAGGCACACGCGCGCGAATGGCTTTCCGCCAACGGAATCGGGGGCTTTGCCTCGGGGACCGTGTCCGGCGCGGCATCGCGCCGCTACCACGCCCTCCTGGTGGCCGCGCTCGATCCACCCCTTGGACGCATGACACTGCTCGGCAAGGTGGACGAGACCCTTTCCATTGGCGGTAATAAGTACGACCTGTCCACGAACCGCTACCCCAACGATATTATTTTCCCCGACGGCTGGCGTTATATTTCCGAGTTCACGGTCTGGCCGGTCCCGACGTGGACCTACCGCCTGCCGGACGGAAGTGTGCTGGTCAAGCGCATCTTTCTGGCCCGCGGCAAGAACACGGTCTATGTGACGTACACGCTGCGCGAGGCCGCCGCCCCGGCGACACTCACACTGACCCCTCTCGTCTGCTGGAAAGAATACCATGCTGAGATGAAGCCGTGGCCCGGCTTTCCCGCCCGGCGTGGCCCGGAGGTCGGCGGCTGGATCGTGCAGGCCACCCGCGATGCCCCGGTTCTGCGTCTGATGGCGCGCGGCGCGCGCTGGACATCGGCGGGCTGGTGGCACGAGCGGCTGACCCATCAGCGCGAAAAAGAGCGCGGTCTTGACTACGAGGAGGATCTGTTCTGCCCCGCCGTGGCAACGGTGACACTCGGTGTGGGTCAGACGGTGGCATTTGTCGGGACCGTCGAGCACGAGGAGCCGCTGGATTACACGCTCGCGCTGACCGAGATCGTGAAGCACCAGGAGGCGCTGGTCAAGGCCGCGAAGGCACAGCCGACGGCCGACGATCCGCGCCGCCTGCTGACGCTCGCCGCCGATCAGTTCGTGGTCAAGGCGCAGGGTGTCCGCACAACGATACTTGCGGGCTACCCGTGGTTCACGGACTGGGGCCGCGATACGATGATCGCGCTTCCCGGTGTGTGCCTTGCGACCGGGCGGCTGGATGTCGCGCGGGATATTCTGCAGTCCTACGCGGGCTATGTCGATGGCGGCATGATCCCGAACCGCTTCCCGGACAGCAAGTCGGAGCCGGATTACAACACGGTGGATGCCACGCTCTGGTTTGTCCACGCCTGCAATCTCTACTGCGAGGCGGCGGAGGATACTGCGTTCAAGGAGACGCTGCTGCCGATTCTGGAGCAGATCATCGACGCCCACATCGGCGGGACGCGCTATGGAATCAAGGTGGATACCGAAGACGGTCTGCTTTCGGCGGGGCAACGCGGGACACAGCTGACGTGGATGGATGCCAAGGTCGGAGACTGGGTAGTCACGCCCCGGCACGGGAAAGCAGTCGAGATCAATGCGCTCTGGATCAACGCGCTGCGGATTGTCGCGGAGTGGAAGAAGGACAATGGCGGCGACGTCTACACGGCCCACGCGGACAAAGCGCAGGCGTCGTTCGTGGCAAAGTTTGTGCGACCAGACGGTCAGGGGCTGTACGATTGCCTGAAGCAGGACGATGTCCCGGATGGCGCGATCCGCCCGAACCAGATCATCGCCGCCGCACTGCCCTACTCGCCACTTGATGTCGATCAGACCGCTGCCGTCCTCCAGACGGTGACCGATCATCTGCTGACGCCCTACGGTCTGCGGACGCTTTCGCCGCAGGATTCCAACTACCGGGGCACGTATCAGGGCGATACCTGGAGCCGCGACGGCGCGTACCATCAGGGAACGGCGTGGCCCTGGCTGATCGGGCTGTTTGTCGATGCCTACCGACGCGTCCACGGGGCGGACGCAGATATCGCGGCCTTCGTCGATCCGCTGGTCCGGGAGCATATACGAGTGTATGGCGTCGGCTCGATCTCGGAGGTCGCGAGCGGCGACAGCCCCCACGCCCCCGACGGTTGCCCGTTCCAGGCATGGAGCGTCGCCGAGCTTCTGCGCGTGATTTCGCTGTCTCCCGAGAGCGCGTAGACGTCTGGGGGCTTTCCGCAGACGTCTGTCAGGAGTCGGCAGACGTCTGCCTAGAGCTGCGAGACGTCTGCCTAGAGCTGCGAGACGTCTGTGAGAGATTCCTAGACGTCTGTAGAGAGTTCCTAGACGTCTGTAGAGAGTTCCTAGACGTCTGCGGGGTTAGGACCGCACCTGCGTTGCCCCCCTTCCCCTCGGTACGATACAATTTTTCATGACCAATACGGTGCAGAAGACCACCCTCCCCAACGGCGTTCGCGTCGTCACCGAATCCATCGATTTCGTTCAGTCCGTTTCCCTCGGTATCTGGGTCGCCACCGGCGCGCGCTACGAAGAAGAGAACCGCCGCGGCATTTCCCACTTTCTCGAACACATGCTGTTCAAGGGCAGCGAGAAGCGCCCCACCGCCAAGCAGATCGCCGACGAAATGGACATGGTCGGCGGCGACCTGAACGCGTTCACGGACAAGGAATACACCTGCTACTACGCGCGGATGCTGAGCGAGCATTTGCCCCTTGGCATCGATATTCTCGCCGACATGTACCAGCACTCCCTCTTTGACCCCGAGGAGACGCACCGTGAGCGTAAAGTCGTCCTTGAGGAGATCAAGCGGCGCGACGACGACCCCGACGACCTTGTCCACGACCTTTTCGCGGAGACAATTTACCCAGACCACCCGCTCGGCCTGCCCGTGATCGGAACCGCCGAGGTCGTGGGCGCGCTGGAGCCCCAGGATCTGCGCGACTACATGGCGCTGCGCTACGGACCGGAGGCAGTCATTGTCTCCGCGGCGGGCAACCTGGAGCACGACAAAGTCGTTGATATGGTCGCCGCCACGCTCGGGACACTTGCGGGCACGAATGCGCACCAGGAGTTTATCCATCCGCAGGTGAAAATGTCCGGCTCGCATCTGTACACGCGCCCCACCGAGCAGGTCAACTTCTGCATCGGGACGCAGGGCTACAGTCAGATGGACGAAGACAAGTATGTCCTCGCGATCATCGATACGGTCCTGGGCGGATCGATGGGATCGCGCCTGTTCCAGGAGATCCGCGAAAAGCGTGGTCTTGCGTACTCGGTCGGGTCCTACTCCGCCACCCACCGCGAGGGCGGCTACTTCGCCGCGTATGGCGGAACATCGCCGGACACCTACGAGCTTTGCCTCGATCTCGTGCGCCAAGAATTCGCATCCGTACGCGAAAAGGGCATCACCGAGGGCGAAATGCAGCGGGCCAAGAACCAGTTCCGGGGCGCGATTGTCATGTCGCAGGAGTCGATGTCGTCACGCATGAACCGACTGGGCAAGTCCGAAGTCTACTTCAACCGCGTCATTCCGCTCGAAGACGTTTTAGCCGACATCAACGCCGTTACCCACGAAGACATTATGCGAGTTGCCGCCAAGATCTTCCCCGCCGACCAGGCCGAGCTGACAGTCGCCTCCGTCGGTCCGTTCAAGAAGCCGCGCGCGCCCCGCAAGCCACGCGCACCTAAAGAAAAGGTGTCCGCGTAGATGGGCGAGTCCGCAAACCCGATTCGTGTTGTCGTTGCCGGAGCGGGCGGGCGTATGGGCAGCGAGACCGTGCGCGCCGTCGCCGCCGAGACGGACATGATTGTCGCTGCAGAGTCTCACCGCGGCGACGACCTCCCAACGGTTCTGCGAGACAGCCATGCCGACGTTCTGGTTGACTTCACCGTCCCCGAATCCGTCATGGCGAACCTTCGCATAGCCCTTGCCGCCAAAGTCATTCCTATCGTCGGCACCACGGGGCTGTCTCCCGAGAACCTTGCCGAGATCCGCTCCCTCTGCGAAGAGAACGGCATTGGCGCACTAATCGCGCCAAACTTCGCTATTGGAGCGGTCCTGCTGATGCAGTTCGCCCAGACCGCCGCGAAGTATATGCCCGATGTCGAGATTATCGAGATGCACCACGAACGCAAGCTTGACGCCCCGTCTGGGACCGCCGTCAAAACTGCCGCGCTGATCGCCGCCGTCCGGGATGCTTCTCTTGCTAAAGGGGATCTGCCCGGCGCGTTCGAGACCGTTTCCGGCGCGCGTGGCGGTCGTGCCGAAGGCGATATTCCTGTCCACTCGATCCGTCTTCCCGGCTTTATCGCCTCGCAGGAGGTGATTTTCGGCGGACCGGGACAGCGTCTCTCGCTGCGCCACGACTCCATCGACCGCGCCTCCTTTATGCCGGGCGTCGTCCTGGCGGTACGCCGGGCCGGGTCCCTGGGCGGCCTTGTCTACGGACTGGAAAATCTTCTCTAACGACTCCGGAACGGTCACCCAGTTATGGCGGGCAATATACTTCGAAAGCGCATCGCACGAAAGATACTTCTGGGGTATGTCGTTCCGCTTGCCGTTCTCCTGGTCGCGGGAATTATTATTCCTGTTTTGTTCTGGTCCTATCTGGGACAGGCAGAGATCGAATATGAGGACTCTGTTCGTGCGACGGACCGGGTGTACGACATCCGCCGCGCCGCCCGCGACTCGGAGAACGCCCTCCGGGACTACATTATCTATAGGGATGAAAACTTCCGTCAGCGCTATCAAGAGGCCAATGATGCCTTTCGTGATAACGCGCGGGAGCTCAACGATTATCTCGACAACCGCCCAAACACCCTTCTGAGGCAGGACCTTGATGCTGCTCTGGGGGCGTATCGCAGCTGGCGTTTCACCCAGGCGCTTCCTCTGCTCCGTCCGACAGACGCAAAAGGCCAGCCCATACGTTATGCCGACCCCGCGAATGTCGGTCGCGCGACCCAGCGATTTGTTCGCGTCGATGCGGCTATGGGGGCTCTGGAAAAACGAGTCGAGGCTTTCCGCAGTGACCTGGGCAGTAAAGCCAAAGCGAATAACCGTTTACGTCTGATAATCGCGGTCACTGTGCCCGTCACCGCAGTTTTACTCGCGCTTTTAATCGTCCGCTCCAATACGCTCGGTATCACCCGCCCCCTGGAGAATCTGACCGCCGCGACAGAACTGCTGGAACAGGGAGCGATGTCGCGGGTGCTGATTGAGGAGAGTGGCGAGGTCGCGGATGATGAGATCGGCGATCTTCAAAAGGCTTTTCGCCGAATGGCGAGGACTATCGGTCAGCGTGAAGCGGTCCTTCGGGCGCAGAACGAAGCGGTAGGAGCTTTGAACCGGCGTGTAGAAGCTGTCCTGAACTCGACGAACGACGCGATCATTATGCTGGACCGGGGCGGCGGCTTTTCGGTCGTGAACGCTCGTTTTGCGCAGTTATTTGGGATCGAGCCCGAGGTACTGCTGGATCACACGTTTTCGCAGGCCGGTCCCCTTCTGCTTTCCCGCTTTGAGAACAAGGATACGATTCGGCGCTTTTTCAATGAGGTGATCAACGACCCTGAGGCGATCTGCGACGAGACAATGCAGATTGCTGAGCCCTATCCGCGAACACTTCGTTTCTACTCCGCGCCTGTCCGAGGAGGCGAAGACGCGCCCGATCTTCTGGGGCGCATTTTTGTGTTCCGTGATGTCACGCGTGAATCCGCCGTGGACCGAATGAAGACAGAGTTTGTTTCCACGGTTTCTCATGAACTGCGCACCCCGCTGACCGCGATCAAAGGGTACGTCGATCTAATTGTGAGCGGGCAGACTGGTCCTGTGTCTGAAATTCAGCACGAGTTTCTGAGCCTCGTGCAGGCAAGTACCCGGCGACTCTCCGCGCTCATCAACGATATGCTCGACGTTTCGCGCATCGAGTCCGGGCGAATCACTCTGCGCCAGGAATCCGTGGATTACGTGCCACTGGTTCAGCAGACCGTTCGGATGATGCAGAACGAAGCGGAACAGAAGCAGATCACGCTCTCGGTAAAAATTATCGGAAAGCCAGAGGCGGCTGAGGAAGAATGTATGCCACCCGTGATCGGTGACAGCGACCGCATCACCCAGGTCCTTGTTAACCTGATATCCAACGGCATCAAATATACCCCGGCGGGAGGCAGCGTCACTTTATCGGTCGAGTGCGAGAATAATTTTTTTACAACCTGCGTCGCGGATAATGGTATTGGTATCAGCAGGGAGGATCAGTCGAAGCTTTTTCAGAAGTTCTTCCGCGCTGACAATTCGACCACGCGGGAAGTGGGAGGGACGGGTCTCGGGCTTGCGATCACCAAGGCCGTCCTGGAAAAACTGCACGGCTCTATCTGGGTAGAAAGTGCGCCTCAAAAAGGCAGCCGTTTCTATTTTACCCTTCCGACAATACACGCGAACCTTATCACGGAGGAGGCTGTACCAATGCTGTCAGATTCCGAACCCGAACTGCCGCTGATTCCCCCGACTGCACCATCTACGCCGCGAAAACTGATTCTTACCATAGACAGCGATGTGTCTGCACTGCGCCGCCTCAGCGTTCCACTACGCGAGGGAAGTTTCGCCACCAGCAACGCGACCGCCTACAACGAGGCCATGCGCCGTGCACGAGCGCTCCGTCCGGACCTGATTACCGTGGCGCTTTTTTCACGGGGGTTCAGCAGCCTTTCACTCATTCGGGATCTCCAGGCGGACCCGGTCACAGGACGCCTCCCCATTGCCCTGCTTTTGCTGCGCCCGGTCGGAGCCCATGATGCGGAGGTCGAAAGCCATATCGCCTTGCTGCCGAAGCCGCTGCAGCCCGATGTACTGGCAAAGGTCGCGGGGCGGGTGGTCGACGGCAGCGACAAGCCATTGTCCACAATATTGACGATCGGTGAGGCTGCTTCGACGGCGGCGCTTCATCACTGTTTCTCCGCGCCGTTGATACAAATCACCCATGTGGATACTATCGCGGAGGCGGAGCAGGAATTGAGTGATCCGAAATTCTCTTTGATTATAGTGGATGCCGAAGCGACAGGAACCGCGAGCCCGGACAGCCTTTTCGAGATTCTCCGTTCGCGAGAGGGAACGAGCCGTGTGCCCGTCGTTATACTGACAGATTCTTTGGGCATGGGAAAACCGGTTCTGCCTCTGCTCCCCTTTGGGAGCGATCCCGCACCCGTCTCCAGCCTGAACGCCTATATTAAGGCGTTCCTTGCCCAGGAAGCACGCACCTTCTCCGCTGTATAAACCGTGCAGTGATAAAATCGTTGCAGTGTCCGGGCTGTGGCGGGAAGGTTTAAGGCCGCCCGACGGAGAAGATTTTCG
>JAZKEA010000481.1:13519-24834 GCA_040387315.1 Armatimonadota bacterium
CGGTTCCTATGGAACCGGGTTTCGGAGCTAGAAAAGTATCATGAGCAGGCGTTACAACGTGGCCGTGGCCGGTGCGACCGGCGCGGTCGGTGCCGAATTCTTGCAGCTGCTGACCGAGCGCAGCGGCTTTCCCCTGGGTGAGCTTACCCTGCTGGCATCCGCGCGTTCCGCGGGAAAAACCATCCCCTTTGAGGGGCGTGAGATTCCGGTCAAAGAGCTGACAGCAGATTCCTTTGAAGGGGTAGATATCGCGTTCTTTTCGGCAGGCGGCAGCCGTACCAAAGAGTTTGCCCCTGCCGCGGTCAAAGCGGGAGCGGTTGTTATCGACAACTCGTCAGCCTACCGTATGGACCCTGCTGTGCCCCTCGTTGTCCCTGAAGTGAACGGCGAGGATGCCCTTGAGCATACAGGCATCATCGCAAACCCGAACTGTTCCACTATTATCCTGCTGATGGCGCTCGCGCCGCTGCATCGCCTCTCTCCGGTACGCCGTGTCGTTGTCTCGACCTACCAGGCAGCCTCGGGGGCAGGCGCTTCCGCGATGCGTGAGCTGGAAGACCAATCGCGTTCCTTCCTCGCGGATCAGCCGATCACCAAAGAGGTGTTTCCTCACCAGATCGCGTTCAATCTCTTCTCCCATAATACGGCTATCGATGATACCGGTTACAACGAGGAGGAGATCAAGATGGTCAAGGAGACCCGCAAGATACTCCATCTGCCGGATCTCGCCGTGACCGCCACCTGTATCCGCGTTCCGATACTGCGGGCGCATAGCGAGAGCATCAACATTGAGTTCGCGACCGAGCGCCCCGGCATCGAGGAGGCGCGGGAGGCGCAACCGTTTTTGGCGGAGTTGTCGGAGCGGATTCGCTGGACGCGCTGATGGCGGTGTTGGATGCCTCTGGACGCCTCTGGACGCGACGAAGTTCTCGTGGGACGTATTCGCGAGGATCTGAGCCACCCCCGGTCTCTGGATCTATTTGTCTCCGGTGACCAGATACGCAAAGGTGCGGCGCTCAATGGCTTTCAGATCGCGGAGTATCTGATCGCTCAGGATGCGGTTCGTGGAAAGATGGGTTCATGAGAGGTGAGAATGCCCGCTTCGGGCATGTGCTGACAGCTATGGTCACTCCCTTTGATAACGAGGGAAACGTTGATTACATCCGGACAGCCGAAATCGCGCAGTACCTTCGGGCAAACGGGACGGACACGGTCGTCATCAACGGTACGACGGGTGAATCTCCTACCACCTCAGCGGAAGAAAAACTTCGCCTGGTACGTGCGGCTGTCGAGGCGGTTGGCGCGGCCCATGTTATGGCAGGGGTTGGGGGCAACAATACCGCGGAGGTAGTCGAGCTCGCCAAACAATCCCAGGAGGCGGGCGCGTCCTCGCTTCTGGCGGTCGTCCCCTACTACAACAAACCCTCCCAGGAGGGTCTTTATCGTCACTTTCGGGCCGTGGCAGATGCGACACCGCTGCCGATAGTTCTCTACAACGTGCCGGGCCGAACCATCACCAATTTAGATCCCGTGACCACGGCGCGTCTAGCTGCGGACACGCACAATATTGTCGCGATCAAAGAGGCATCCGCGAATCTATGGCAGGTCGGTGAGACTCTGCGAACCACGCCGGATACCTTTGATGTCTACAGCGGTGATGACAGCACGATTCTTCCCCTTCTCTCTCTCGGAGGAGCCGGGGTTATTTCCGTGGTGTCTCATATCATCGGTCCGGACCTTGCGGCGGTGCACCGCGCCTGGTTTGCAGACCATCGGGAAGAGGCGGCTCAGCTCTTTCTGAGGACTCTCCCACTGACTCAGGCGATATTTAGCGCACCCTCTCCTGCTCCGCTAAAATATGCGATGGAGACCGTAGGCGTACCCGCGGGTGGTGTCCGGCTGCCTCTGATAGAGCTGACGGACGCGGAAAAGCAGGTTGTTCTCAAAGCCCTTTCCGATTACGGTTTGTTTATTCAGAAAGTATAGATAAGCCCACCAGATAGCCCCGAAGCCCGTGAACCAGCCATAGGAGGAGCCCATGTCCACTGCACCTTTTCCAGGGCGAAGACGCCGACCTGCTACCCGAGCTCATAAAGTCGCCGTTAAGATATACTTCGTCCTGTGCGCACTGGTCGTGGGTGTCGCACTGTTTCCTATTCGGTACACATCGCTTCGGATGGGGCTAATCAGCGGGATTTTTGCTTTATGGGCCGGGGCTCTCTTTCTCTTCTGGGATCGGCTTTTCGTGCGTGTTCTCTGTCTCCTTGTCGCGGTTGGGGCAATTATCATGGTCCTGCTGCCAACCCGCTCGATAGGGACCGACGCCCTTCGCGCAGAGTACATAAAGTCGCTGAAGGAATACGAAGGAACATCGTACGTTTGGGGCGGCGAAACAAAACTCGGTATCGACTGCTCAGGGCTTGTCCGGGCGGGCCTGATCAATGCGGAAACCAGGGAAGCATTCCGGGCGCAGAATTTGGTTCTGCTTCGAAAGGCCGCCGCACTCTGGTGGAATGACGCCTCCGCTCTGGCGATGAGCAAAGAGTATCAGGGCCGCACCCGCAGGCTGGGCGATTTCGGCAGTCTGAACGAGGTTGATTACAAGCAGCTTCAGCCGGGTGATCTTGCCGTTACCGGTGGCGGGCAGCACATTCTGGCGTATACCGGTGACAGAACCTGGATTCAGGCGGACCCAAAGGTGATGAAGGTGGTCTCTGTCAGAGCCCCCTCAGACGACGGGTGGTTCGTTCAACCAGTCACTCTGCTGCGGTGGTGGATTCTGGAGCCGACCGCGCCGGACGTCGAGCCGCGATGATGGCGACCAGACATATCCCTGCACAAACCCAGAGGACCCAGTCGCCCCAGCGTACGTAGAGCGTCTTGTCATCCCGCAGGGTGACAGAGTCTACCAGGAAACCCCGTTTCATCAAAGGCAAAGACCGCTTGATCCGACCCGTCGGGCTCAGAAACTCGGAGACCCCTGTCGCCGCGGCGCGCACGATCCAGCGGCGCGTCTCCACCGCACGTACCGTGGCTATATCGGCATGCTGCTGCGGTCCCGCCGAGGTGCCGAAGGTCTGATCCGAGGTTAGCAGCGCGATCATCTGCGCCCCACCCCGGACATCGTCTCGGGCCCATTTCGGGAAAACGCTCTCGTAGCAGATGATCGTGCCCACACGCATTCTATTTTCGCCCGTGATGCCTCCGACCTCCATTACCCCGAGTCTTGTTCCCGGAGCGTGGTCTTTTTCGGGCACATTATACTGGGCGTAGATTGTACCAAGCAGTGCCCGCAGCGGGAAAAACTCCCCAATGGGAACCAGCTGGTTCTTGTCGTACCGCTCGCGCTCCAGTCCGTTTCTGTCGAAAAGGTAAGCGGTGTTCAGCCAGCTGCCGTCCTCATCAACCTCCGGGGCTCCGATCAGCAGCGGTGTCTGCAACGCGCGCGCGGTCTGTGATAGTATCCCCCGCAGATACGGCTCACGGCTGATATATCCGGGCACAACGGTCTCGGGCCAGGCCACAAACGCAAGCCCTTTTTTATTATCAGCAGTTCCGGGCTTCATCGCTTGCGCCTGAATGACCGCATCACGGGTCAGGTTCAAATAGGCAGTTAAAACGCGCTCACGGGTTTCCGCATCCCCATAGGATTCTTTGTCGAACGATCCCTGTACGGCTCCAACCAGGCGCGTGGGGAGATTTGTATCGCTCCTATCCACCGAACCCATGACGAGCAATCCGCTGATGTACAGGAGAATGGGAACAGCGACAGCGGCTGCACCAAGCCGGACAGTGAGCGCACGAGTATCTCGACGCCTCGTGGAAAGCCAAGCCTCTCCTAAAAGACCATTGGCAAAAGCGATACAGAACGAAAGCCCCCACTGACCAGTCGCGGATACCAGCTGCAAAATCGGCAGATTATGTACCTGGGATGTCGAGAGAAGAAACCAGGGAAAGGCGAACCGACCATAACTCCGCCCGAATTCGAGCAGGGTCCATATTGCCGCGAACACCAGCGGGCGTGCCCATACAGGAAGGCGTGGCAGCAGTGCGACGGAAATCAAACCCAGCAATGCAAAAGGAACTGCCTGTATCCAGGCAAGGACGAACCAGGGCACCGCGCCGATCTCGTTCATCCAGAACATACCAACCAGGAATACAACGACACCGAAGAGAAGGCCGGTGCGTGCGGCACGGTAGATGCCCGTACGGCTCTGCAGTGTCACATACCAGGGGATGATAGCGATCCATGCCGTCCACCACCACCCGAGCGGCGCGAAGGCAAGTGTAAGCAGCAAAGCCGAAATTGCGGCAGGGGCATACGGCAGAAGCCGCTGCCCCTTACGGATCAGGGTGTCCAATTATCGTCAGAGGAGATAGCAGCGCAGGTTTGGGCCAGCAGTTCCGCGGCCTTATCCGCATCGTCGAGCGAGATAATCTCGCAGGGCGTGTGCATATAGCGAAGAGGAACTTCCACCAAGCCCGTCACGATTCCGGCACGAGCGATCTGGATTGCATTCGCATCCGTACCTGTACCAGAGGGATGCGCATACGGCTGGTGCGGGATCCCCTGTTTTTCCGCAACATCAATGATACGATCCGCCAGTTTCCGATTGGCGTTTGCGCCCCGCAGAACACCAGGTCCGGACCCGATCTTACATTCGCTGGTCTTCCGCTTATCCATGGAAGGAAAGTCTGTCGCGAACGTGACATCGACCGCGATACCGATGTCCGGGTTGACCCCATATGCGCTGGCATGGGCACCGCGCAGACCGATCTCTTCCTGGACGGTCGCAACCGCGAACACCGCGGCCTTCGGGTTCATCTCTTTGACACGGCGGAGGGCTTCCGCAACGACCCAGGCACCAATCCGATTGTCCATCGCGCGACCCGCCACACGGTCTCCCAGAAGTGGCTGATAGCCGACGGCATAGGTTGCCGAGTCGCCGACGCGGACTCCGGCCTCGATCACTTCGCTCTTGCCGCCGGTCGCTCCGAGGTCGATCCAGAGGTCGTGAAGCTCTACGGATTTATCGCGCTCGTCCTTATCCAGAAGATGAATTGGCTTCTTGCCAATGACACCCGGCAGCGAACCGTTCCGGGTGTGAACAAGAACACGCTGTCCAACGATTACGGACAGATCATGACCGCCTATGGTACGGAAGTAGCAGTACCCCTCATCACTAATGTAATGGATTAGGAAACCGATCTCGTCGATATGTCCCGCCAGCATAATACGGGGACTGCCCTCTGGATTGACTGCCGCTATAACGCTGCCGAGCGGATCGGTTGTGACCCTATCGGCAAACGGGGCGACGTATTCGCGAAAGTGGGCGGCATTTTGTCCCTCAAAGCCGGAAGGTGACGGTGTCTCAATGAGACGCTGCAAAAAAGCCCGCGCGGAATCAGTGATCATGCGTGGGTGAAGCTCCTGTCTGTTTTGATGGAAAAACCATCCCGAGAAGATAGGTAATTGTACCGCGTATCGCGAACCGTAAAACAGTAAGCTCGCCTATATCCAGCCCATTATGGCGGTGTCGATTACTTAACACGGACACGGAGTAATATTACGGGGTGCAGACGGCAAGAGCAGCGTAGCAAGTAAAAAGGCGGCAAGAGCGCCGCCTGGAGAGGGTGGGAGATTTGTTTGTCGCCGCTCGCGGATTACGGAGACTGCGGACGAATCAATGGTCCGCAGTCCCGATCAAAATTAGTGGGAGCCTCTTGGGTTCTCGATTGTTCCCAGACGAGCGACGATCTCTTCGCGCTCCTCGATTCGGTCAAGGCGACCGTCACGGATATGTATGGCTCGGTCGGATACGCGGACCATCTTGTCGTCGTGGGTCGCGGTGATGACAGTACAGCCTTTTTCCTGGTTCAGGCGGCGCAGGAGCTGAATAATCTCGATACCGGTCTTCTCGTCGAGGTTACCGGTCGGTTCGTCGGCGAGAACGATAGAGGGGCTGTTCGCCAGGCTCCGCGCAATCGCGACACGCTGCTGCTGACCACCGGAAAGCTGCGACGGCTTGTTGTGCAGGCGGTGTCCGAGACCGACCGTCTCACAGAGCTCTTTAGCCCGGAGAATCCCCTCGTCGCTTGGCGTCCCGGCGAAGATCGTCGGAAGCTGGACGTTCTCCAGAGCCGTCATAACCGGAATCAGGTTAAAGGTCTGGAAGATATAACCGATGGTATGGCAGCGAAGGAAGGCCAGCTCCATCGCATCCAGCTGCGCCATGTCAACGTCGTTGATGAAAACGGTTCCGGAGTTTGGCTTGTCCAGTCCACCGATCATGTTGAAGAAAGTGGACTTACCGGAACCGGAAGGACCGATAATCGAGACATACTCTCCGCGCTTGATATCGATGGAGATCCCTTTCAGGGCATGAACATCCTCGTTGCCCATCTTAAAGATCTTAACCACATCCTTGGCGCGAACGACGTACTCGGTCTTACCGCCTACCTTCGCTTTCGCATCCGCATTGCTGACGATGGTCGCGGTATTTTGCTCCGCTACTGCCACGCCACCCGACACAATCTCATCTGACTTCGCCATTCTTTTAGAGCCCTTTTTTCTTGCTACACATCTGTCCGCAGAGCGGCGGCGGGCGGAATGCTCGCTGCCTGCCGGGCGGGAATATAGGTCGCCAATGCGGTCAGCGCCGCGCCAATAGGAACACAAAATGCCAGGGTAAGAAGGACGTCGGTTCCGCTCAGCGATCCCAAGGGGACCGTTCCCGCCGGGGCATTCGCTGGAACGCCTGCTGCCAACTTCGAGAGGATGATCATCGACGTCCCAAGAGCCCAGCCCAGGCAGGAGGCGATAATCCCCATAAGCAGGGCCTCGATCATGAATATTTTGACAATAAACTGGTTCAGGGCTCCCAGACACTTCATCGTGCCGATTTCTCGGAACCGCTCGGTGACGCTCATCAGCATCGAGTTTGTGATACCGACGGCACATACCAGCAGGGAAAGCGCCACCAGCCAGTTCATTTTGGCGACTTCTTTGGGGTCGATGTCCGGGCCTGCGATCGCCTTGCTTGTCAGTACCGAGGCCAGAAACGCGATACCCAGGAAGACGCCACCTGCCGTAATCATCGAGCGCCAGAAGCGTATCTTGATGCTTCTCAGCGCAAACTCATAAGCCTTGGCAAAGGGAAGCTCAACCTGCTGCCGCACGGAAGAGGGCTTTGGGGATGCCGCCCCACTGGTGGACGCTACACTCATGCCTGTTTTCGTCTCCTGGCGACAGCGCTGCCGCCGCTTTTGTTTGTCGTGCCACCGCTTTTAACCTGGCTGCCTTTTGGCGACTTCAGCGCAACCAGACGCCGTTCCGCCAGCATCCTCAGGTACGCTGCGACAGAGGCCTCTGCCTGTCGTCGATTTAGCCGATATTTGGTGCAGATCGCCCGCGTCACCGCATCGACGCTGATCGTGCCATCACACATCTCCCAGACATCGGAACCAATCTCATCGAGTTCCAGTTTGCGGAACTCCGGCAGCTTAAACAGCCTCGCGATTGTATTGCCGAACTTGTCCGCCCGGCGCGGTATACGCAGCAGCGCGATATTAGGCCGACTGTCGTCGCGTGTTTCCCGCGCCCACTGCACCGTGGCGTTACGAACCGGGATTGCCCCGAGCATTTGTGCCCGGGTCACCTTGGGTCGGTTGCCACTGACCATGTTCTTAATTGAGCTAAACATAATACCGATTATTCCGGAGTCACTTCCACAGAATGACAGTGGGTTCTCTCCGCAACAGCGTCCGCCAGAGCAATCTGCCGCGCTGTCCGCATATGAGAGATCGAAAATAGTTTGTTTGACGGCTCGCACTCCCAGGAAACCCCCGAAAAGCGCGTCGCGGGCAGTTGGAACCGCAGGGCCTCGCGTCCGGCATGGAACATCGGCAGCCCAAAAGCGAGTCCACCCGTCATTTTTATTGAGTTGTGTCCGCTGACTTCTCCCTCAGACACTGTATAGCGTGCGGCGTTTAGCTCTGCTGATTTTGTGTTAGACGCCACCCACACATCCAGGTACGACGATTTCCGCGCCACATTCGCCAGGGACCACTGCTCAATACTCAGTCGTGCCGTCTTCAGCGCGAACGTCAGGCGAAGATAAACATTCATCAGTTCCTGCGACTCCAGACGGTAGGTACTCGGTACCTCGGTCTGAAGATCGTACAGCGCCCAGGTTCGCCACTCAGGGTCATCACCGTGGCATCGCAGAGAACCCAATACCGCCTCCGCTGTCGTTCCGAAAACCCCTTTATTGGAAGGAGACCCCAGAACCTGAGCGATCACCGTCCGTCGGCAGATATCACAGTGCCAGACCGCGCCGAGCGCTTTCCGATCCGCGACCCAGGTAAAGCCGGTCGCCGTTCGCTCCGGTCTCAGGACCGATTTGGGGGCATCGGTCTCTTTTGTGGAGACGTCCAGCTTCTTCTTCTTAGCGCTTTTCTTCAGCAGGCGGAAGTACGACTCGCGGCGTACCTCCACATCCGGTTTTCGCGGCGCTTCGTTCTTTTTACGAGGCTTGGGCTCCGTCGCCCACTTCACCTCGACCGCCATCTCTTCGCCATCATCGATGCGAACGTAGCCAGTCTGGTCGTCTCCGGAAAAACCGGTAAGATCCCAGGCATCCGGTACATTGACCAGAAGGCCCTGCCACCCAATCAGACGCGGCACCATACCTTGCCGACTGCGAGCGTCTCTCGGCGACAGTGTCGATTCCGTCTCTTTGGACCGCTCTTGTAGGGTAGTACTCATACGTTATTGTATCCGGTCAGGCCACGGCGCCGGCGCTTAGAACGGCAGTGGCTGTACGGCCTTCGAGATAAGCGCGAGGGCGATTGCCGCCATACTGACCAGTCCCGTACCGCAGGCGAAACCGGCCAGAAGCACCGGGGTATACATCGTCCACTTCTGCGGCCCCAGACGCTTCGAGAAGTAGTAGCGACCGAGACAGGCCCCGATAAAGGTAGGTATCGTATCTGCAGGGAAAGCGTTCGCCCCGTTTGCAGCCCCGTAGAACGCCAGGAGCGGCATTTTGAAGGCCGTCATAAGACCGTATACAACCAGTGTCGTCGCACCACCGGCAGCGATAACATTTGGCTTGATCGCATCCAGAATGAAGCTCGCGCCTCCGGGGCGGTTGATCTGATTCCAGATGGCCTGCTGCACCGCAGCCGCGGGCCAGAGCTTGAGCGCAAAGGGGTACTGAGACGACGGGATGGGCGAGGTGTTCCAGATAAACTGCCAGTAAGCCAGACCGCTGATCAGGAGAATCGGCAGCATCACCAGTTCCGCCTTGAGAATAGACGTGAACTTCGTGCCTGTCAGCTCAACCTCGCGGAACGACTGCGCGAAGTGACCGTAGTCATGCAGCGGCATCGGAGCATACCAGACATCGATATTCTGGTAGCCGGATTTCACGATAGTGATTTGGGTCAGGAACGGGAAGTGAACTCCCTGACTGGTAAGACCGAACATACGAGCCGCGACAAACGAGTTGAGCGGTGTCCAGATCAGGCCATAGAACACCAGCAGCATGATCGGGAAAGCGGGCAGCAGGTAGTGCGTCAGTCCCATATAGGCGATGGTCGCGACCAGCCAGATACCGAGCGCGATCTTGACCGTTGCCGGAGTATCTCCGCGTCCCTTGGGAACCTCGCCCCACGAGCCGCGCTGCCGGTTCTTGATCTTACGGGTCGCTTCGATAGAGCTTTTTATAACGATCCACAGACCGATACAGGCAATGGCAAGCTGAACACCGATACCGATGGAGAGCCACAGGTCGAAGTTGTTGTTAACACGGGTCAGGATGGAGTCCATACTCGGCTTCCAGCGTGGCAGCAAACCCATATTGTAGAAGATCGGGTTCAGACCAGCCTGACAGATAATCGAGGAGACAAAGGAGCCCGCGACAATCGGGAAGGGTAGTACGAAGCCCGTCAGAATCTTTCCTAGGTCCGCACTGAACCCGATAGGCGCGGCAGGGAGAATGGTCTCTGTCGAGCCCATAAGATCAAGAAAGGGAATCGGGATCAGGGTGAGCGCTTTTCCGAACAGCGTACCTGTCAAAACTGGGATCGCGATATAAAAAGCGCCGAATATCAGACCAATCGTGGTACCGGTCGAGAAGATCTGCCAGCGCCAGGACTCTTCCTTGGTGGATGCCTCCGCAAGTGCGGTCGCGCCGGAAGCGGCAACCGGAGCCAGCGGGAAAGGCAGACGCTCAACGTCGGAGGTCGCACGGAACAGGACATAACCGGCGGGAATCCAGGATAACCGTTCCAAAATCTGGGTTACGAACAGGACCCCCATGGCAGGATACCAGTCCGGATGGAGGAAGTTACGCCCGATAATTGCCGGGGAACTCGGCTGCGGCGTGGCCCAGATAGGTATATCTTTCGCGATCTCGGTCGCCGCGGTACTCTGGATAAAGTACTGGTTCCAGATCAGGGCGCCAAACGGGCCACCGAAGATACCACGGTCGCCAAGGGCGGCTACCGCCAGCCCACCGGCGACGTAATAGAGCATGTAGATCTCCTGCCGCTTGAGCGGCAGGAACGAGCGTCGGCAGATCTCGGCAAACAGGACGATGGTAACCCACTGCGCTGCCGAACCGAGCCCCTGTCCAGCGACAAGGCCGAGGTAGATAGCGCCAGGAGCCATAATAAGGCCAACGAAAAACGCACCGATCAGCGTTTTGGCGGTAAAGCCATCTTCGTACTGAACGATCTCATCTTCGCCGGACTCGTGCTCTACTAGGTCCCGAGCCTCAGCGATATCGTCTTCGGGTTCATCGCTGTTTCCGTTGCGATTCAATTCTGCCACGTTGTCTGTTGTCCTCGGGTTCGCGGAAAGAGGCCAGAAGGTCCGGTTTCCGCCGTTTAGGATAATGAATTCTGAGTCTGAAACAGGGCGGAGCTTGCATAACCCCGCCCGATTCTGCTTCCGGTTACAGTTCCGGCGATGTCGGGTTTGTGGCGAGAGGCGACATCCCCCCTACCACACTGGAAGCCCCGTCGGTGGCAAGCGGCCCTTGAAGCTCCATCTCTTCCAGGTACCGGTCTCGCTCTGATGCGTTCAGGGTTCGCCAGATCAGGAACTGCTTTCGCAGCGTGTTCATGAACCGTCGATTGACGCGCTTCCAGTTCGATATGTCGCCAGAGACTCGGGTGAGAGTCAGGTTCATATCGTATACATCCTCGAAGTCCGTCGGAACCGTCTCCAGCTTGATATGCTGGGAGACTCCCAGGTCAAACGGAGCAAGCCATGCCTTGCAGCCGATACGGAAAGCCTCACCACGCTC
>JAZKEA010000481.1:24844-26884 GCA_040387315.1 Armatimonadota bacterium
CCTCCACGCTTTTGGGCATTTTCTTGCTACCTCGAAGACCAGTGGGTTCCCAAAACAGCCGCCTATGCCGCGCGCGAGGCGGAGATGAAGTGGCTCTTTGAAGAATTGGACGGCCCAACGACGCCGGTCAAAGGGAGCAAGCCATGCCTTACAGCCGATACGGAAAGCCTCACCACGCTCTGTTTCGAAGTTTTCTCGGTAGATTCCTTCTGTAATGAAGTCTCCGACCGAGTATCCCTCGTAGGACTGGAACCATTCCGCAAGGAACCCGTTGACGCCGCGTGCCTGGTTACCCGTAACGGCGAACGGAAGACGGATCTTCCATATATCGCCTTCGGGGTCCGGAACCTGCCAGGACCGCTGAATCGCCGGTGTCGCTACCTGGGCCGCCTTATTCGCCGGATACAGGGTCGAGAGAAGAACTACCGCGACGATAATCAGCGTCGAGGCGACCGCCGATACCGACGAGAAGTTCAGCGACAGGCCGCCAAGCAGATTAAAGGCCGTCAGGAACTTACTAACGGCCTGCCCCAGGACATAGCCTGCGACAGCCCCAAGAATCGCGTAGACCAGAGCCTCCGCCATAAAGAGAGTTCCGATATGGGTCGGAGACAGACCAATGGAGGAGAAGGTATGAATCTCGCGAACACGCTCAAAGACGGAACCCATCATCGTGTTAAGAACGATAAGAGCAGCGATCAGGATCGGGACAAGAACCGTCTCGCCCCCCTGCCCGGAGGTCGAAGCTATCGACGAGAACCGGTCGATCTTTCCACCGGACGAAGCATACAGGTTCATGTCGAACCGCTTCATCAGGTTGTTGTTCAGGTCAGCGAGGACCGGGCTGAACTTGGTCTTTTCATCTTTGACATCATCCGTTCCATAGCCGATA
Organism: Armatimonadota bacterium; assembly: GCA_040387315.1. Taxonomy (GTDB): domain Bacteria; phylum Armatimonadota; class Armatimonadia; order Armatimonadales; family Armatimonadaceae; genus JACMJB01. Next base: position 25,737 of record JAZKEA010000481.1, read on the forward strand.
GCTACGGAGCGAAGGTCCCCACCCAGGTTCACCAGTGTCTTGTACGGGACATAGAAGATGACATCGGGGTCCAGGTGGAGATACTGCTGGAAGCCGGTAGACGTATCCGCCTTACCCTGCTTCTGAAGCTGCTGCATCTGCACGAAGTCTACCGGGGTCATTGTCTCCTGGTCCAGGTCCGTGATCTGCTTGAACTTTTCCTGATCCAGAATTCCGATAACCGTGTAGTCCTGCCCGGAGAACGAGACCTTGGCGCTGCCTACGTCCGGGTCGGTAATACGAAGCGAGTCCGCGATCTTACGGGGCAGGATAACCGACAGGGTATCCGTCGGCTCAAACCAACGGCCCGCGGCAAGCGCCTCATCGACGTGCGTGACCTGAGACTCCTGAGGCGTGAGACCGACCGCCCCCTTGGCTCCGAACTCGCGGTCCGCGCGCTTCAGTGTCAGGAAGGTCTGCTCGCCCGGCTGCGTTCCCAGGAACCAGGAGCGGGGCGCGACCATACGGGTCTTCCCAAACTCGTCATCCAGCAGACGGTAAGCGACCTGCTGCAGGGCGTTCCAGTTCGGGTCTCGCAGCAGGATACCCGCGTAGCGCGGCGTTCCCGGTGCGGGCACCTGGTTGAACCGGAGATCCTGGACAACGGAGGTGAAAGCAAGAACCGTGAAGGTCAGCAGAACCAGGGTCGCGCAGGTCAGCACGGTACGCGCCTTGCGGCGGCGCATATTGGAGACGCCGAGAGCAAAGGCAGCCATCGCTACACTGCTGGTACCGGCATCCAGGGAGTGCGTGCCGCCCGAGGTTCGTGCCTGCTGCTTCATCTGCTGCTCAAACTTCTGCCAGACCAGAACAGAGACAAGTACGGCGAGTGCGAGCATCACAAAGGCAAGAAGGATGATTCCCGCGTTCAGTGTGATCTTAAAGGCCGGGTGGATCTGCGAGAAGACGCCAAAGACCACAACGAAAATAATCGATGCCGCGGAAAGCTGGCGCTTCAGGTCCGGGAAGCCGAAGAACAGCCGCTCCAGGAAGTACGCGAACGGGATCATCAGAGCGAGGTAGAAGAGAACGCCCTGAACGACATCGTGCTGCGTGGAGGTGACATCCGGGTAGGCACGGGACTCGTATCCCCAGGCGGCACGGGCATA
>JAZKEA010000481.1:26894-28182 GCA_040387315.1 Armatimonadota bacterium
TTCTTGGCATCAAGGGCCGTCTGCGCCTTAACAAGATACTCCCCAGCCTGCTCGTGAAGCTTGATAACACCTTCGTTAACGATGTTGTTCGCTTTGAGGCGGTTGAGGCGGAACTCATCCAGGTTCCACATATCCTGAGCCACTTTGAGTGCCGTGTTGATGATGGACGCCGACTTCGACGAGTTTATATCGCCCGCGCCCCCCCCCATCGGATATCCCTCGCCCTCAGGGGTCTCTTTTGTGGAATTGATCAGGAGGAAGCGAGTTGCCCCCGGACCGGACCCCATCATGATCTTGAACTGGCGCTGTTTCTCGATAGCCGCGCTGGAGGCATTGGTTACGCCGGGAGCGGGTGCCCCTCCGAGCCCTTCGCCGTACTCGCTTCCGCGGCGGGCGAAGATAATCGCGGCGTCCTCAACATAAGAGACGCCGGGTTCCGGCTTGGAGATCGCATAACCATACTGGCGCGGCACCCCATTATTTGCGCCATCGAAGATGGTCACGCTGGAAAGAGTCCTTAGCGCCTGCTGGTCGACAAGATCGTAGATCGCGGTAGCGACACAGGGGAAGACCTCGATGGTCAGCTCTTTTTCGCTTGTCGTCACCGCGATGGTATCGGCTCCCGCAGCGAACTGACCGTTCATATCCGGAGCGTAGTCGATGTCTCCGGTTACCGGGTCCAGGTGATACGCCCCCACAGAGTGCTGTTTGTTATCTGCCGTCTGTGTGGGGACACCCTTAAAGTTAAAGACTGCCTTGGGATCTTTCGGGCTATGGGGATCGACTGCGACCTCCTGCACCCAGTAGCCACGTACACCGATAAATGACTTCTGACCCTGCGATCCTCCGCCCGTCAGCGCAGGGTAAACGGCAAGCGAACCCTCTACCGGATCATCGGCGACCAGTGACCGCTTCGGATCGTAAGAGCGGACACGTCCGTGGATCGTCGCGAAACCGTTGCGCAGTCCCATGCGGGTCCACTGAGAGACTTTGTTCAGCGGCACCTGCGTCTTGGGGTCGGCGGCAGGGTCGTTTGTATCATTGATATAGTGCTGGAAGACGCAAACGAAGGTTCGCATCTGCTGCGCGAGGTTGGCGACATTCACCCGATCAAACGTATCGAACGGCGTGTCTACCTGGTTGCGCGAGTCGTCCACGGAGGCAAAGGTGACACCGTAACCACCTGCCATGCCGACAGCCTCGGAGTCAAACGCCGGTTTACCGGGGATATAGTTGCGCCAGGTCTTACCGTCTACGGGGTTGACGCCGTCGGCGAACCGCTTCTTTG
>JAZKEA010000482.1:0-2090 GCA_040387315.1 Armatimonadota bacterium
GAAGACGGCATTATCGACACGTTTGACCATGGAGGTCAGGACACGGCCCGGCGCATCTCCGTCCTGATCCTTATCGACACCGATGGCATAGAAGCCCGGCCCCTTGGCCTGTACCGCCTTGATAACGCCGGTTCCGACATTTCCTGCCGCATGGTAGATAATGTCCGCGCCGCTGCCCATCTGCGAGATGGCGATCTCCTGCCCTTTGGCGGCATCCACGAAGGACTGTGCATAACCGACCACGACCTGGGCCTTGGGGTTGGTCTGCTTTACCCCGGCGGTATAACCGGCCTGGAACTTTTCGATCAGGGGCATCTGCTCGCCGCCGACGAAGCCGACCTTGCTCGACTTGGTCATCGCGCCCGCGAGCGCCCCGGCAAGGAATGACCCCTGCTCCTCGCGGAACTTGTAAGAGGCACAGTTGGGCAGGTCCGGAGCATCGCCATCGATGATGGCGAACTTCACCTTCGGGTAGCGTGGCGCGACCTCTTTCAGCGCATCCTGCATCCGGAAGCCAAGGGCAAAAACAACATCATAGCCGGACCGGGCATACTGGGTCAGGTTACGGACGTAATCCGCATTCTGCTTGCTTTCGGTGTATTTGACCGCAACGCCCAGTTCCTTCTCCGCGCGCTGCATGCCTTCCCAGGCTGAGGCGTTAAAGGATTTGTCGTTGATACCGCCGACATCGGTGACCAGTCCGGCCTTCAGATTGCTGGCAGCCACGGGAGACGCGGACGACGTTCCCCCAGAAGCGGGGCTTGCCGTGGTCGCCGTCGTTCCCCCACCGCCACTATTACTGCTGGGACAGCCGACGAGGAACAGTGAGGCCACGGGAACAGCGGCAAGCGTCAATACAAAACGGCGTCGCGAGACAAACACGGACGAAGCGCCAAGGCAATTATTGGTCAAAGAACGGATTCTCCTGACTGAACGGAAATAGGAAAAGGACTGCTGTCTATGCGCTCTATTATTCCACAGGTCGCGGGTCACGACGAGTAACGTCCGCAAAGCCTGTCAAAGCGAAACAAAAATGCCCCGCCCGCAGGAATTCTGCGGGCGGGGCATCGTACTGTACACCTAGCCTTTGTCGATGGCGAGGCCGCGGACATCCTCGTTAGCCTGTCCGATGGCTTCCGCCAGGGTCGGGTGCGCATGAATGGTTCGCATCAGCTCCTCGACCGTATTTTCAAGCTGGAGCGAGACGACGCCTTCCATGATCAGGTCGGTGGCGTGCGGGCCGATGATATGGATGCCCAGAATCTCGCCATACTTGTCTTCGGCGACCACTTTCACGAAGCCGTCGCGCTGATTGATCGCCATAGCCTTGCCGAGATTGCGGAAGTCGAACTTTCCGATTTTGACATCGTAGCCCTTGTCACGCGCTTCCTGCTCGGTAAGACCGACGCTGGCGGCTTCCGGCTCGGTGTAGATACAGGCAGGAACCGCCTTGTAGCTCATCTCCTGGCTGTGCCCGCAGATAGTCTCAGCGGCGACAAGCCCCTCGGCAGTCGCAGTGTGCGCAAGACCGCTCCCGGTCACGTCCCCGATAGCGTAGATGTTGGGGATGTTGGTCTGCATATGCCCATTTGTCTTGATGGCATTGCGCAGACCTCGGGATGCTCCCATCTCCACACCCACACCTTCGAGGTTAAGCCCCTGCGTAAAGGCGACACGTCCCGTAGAGACCAGCACCACATCGGCGGCGACCACACTCTCCTCGGCACCGTCCTTACCGCTGGTGTAGTAAACGGCCTTACGTCCGTCCTTATCCTCCACCTTGGTAACACGAACGCCGGTCTTGATCGTAATCCCTTGCTTCTTGAGAATCTTCTCCAGTTCGGCGGAAAGGTCGGCATCCATGGTCGGGATGATGCGGTCCTGCATCTCCAGGATGGTGCACTTTGTTCCCAGTCCGTTGTAGGTGTAGGAGAACTCCGCGCCGATGACGCCGCCGCCCAGAACCACCATCTCAGCGGGAATCGCCTTGGCGGAGACGGCCTCGTTCGAGGTCCAGATCGCGCCGGTTGCCAGCGTCCCCTCTTTGAATTTTCGCTTCACTTCCCAGTTCGCGGTGTAGACATCGGCCT
>JAZKEA010000482.1:2100-10229 GCA_040387315.1 Armatimonadota bacterium
CCGGGAATCGGCAGTTTCGAGGGAACGGAACCGGTCGCGATAACGATGTTATTGGTCGTGATCCGCTCGGTCGTGCCGTCCGCCTTCTTTACCTCGACCGTGTTGGCATCAGCAAGTGAGCCGATACCCTCAACCAGCTTGACGCCATGCTTCTTGAACAGATAGCCAACGCCGCCGACAAGGGTCTTGACGACCTTATCCTTGCGCGCCATCAGGGCAGGGAAATCGACACCGATATTGTCCGCCGTCAGACCAAAATCTTTCGCATGGCGGATCGTGTGAAGCGCATCCACCGATCCGATCATAGTCTTTGTGGGAATACAGCCCCAGTTGAGACAGGTGCCGCCGGGGTTGTCCCCCTCCACCACGACCACGCGTGCACCAAGCTGAGCGGCCCGAATCGCACACGGGTAGCCGCCCGGGCCACCACCGATCACCACGACATCGGCATCTTTGCTTGTATCAAAATTCGTGTTTGCTGTCGCCGCCATTGTTTGCCTCTTTATCCTCTATCCAGTTTTGAGAGCCCGCTGATTAAACAGAAAAAAGGCGGCGTCACGTCGCTGCGAAAAGGTGCGTCCTTATCGCTGCCACGCCGCCGCGCACGGTTTATTCAACCTTATATTATAAAGTATAGCATAAAGGCCGCCGCGGTTCCAAATGCCGCCGCTTGACCATATTTGCTGCCATGGACTGTTCCCCTGACAGGCTTTATATTTTTCGCCAGCATACACTATAATACTTTTGAGACGACAGAAAGGCACGAAGGCATTATTCAATGAGTACCGTTATCGAGCTACCGGACGCCCTAGCAGAGCGGCTCCGGGCCGCCGCCGACGCGGAAGGGTTGGATTTAAACAACTATGCCGTGGCAAAACTGGAGAGATCGCTTGAAGAAGTGCATGTGCAGGATACGGATGATGAAGCCGATGACGATCTGATCGCGGCCCTTAGGCAAGGTATTGCAGATCGTAACGCAGGTAACCTGAGAACGCTTGAACAGGTGGATGCCACTGTGTACGCTGCCCTTGCAGCACGACGTGTACGTGCAGTAATGAAGAACACTTGATCTATGCGGTACGGCTTTCGCCCGGCGCAGAACGAGAAGTGGCTGAGGCCACTGTTCGTATCGCGGATATCGCTGACCGTGAGGACGCCGGGATTGAGTGGTATGTAGGTCTAAAAGAGACAGCCGCCTCTCTTTCGGAGAATCCCCGACGTTTTCAAGTACAGGCTGACGACAGCCGCAGGATCGGACAAGAGGTTCGGCGACTGCTTTATCAGCGGACAAAATCCAGCACTCACGCGTACCATCTGTACTATAGTGTTGAAGACCAGGGCGAAGACGGTCCCCGAGTGACCATCATTCATGTTCGTCATGCGAGCAGAAAACCGATTACCCGTGCCGAGGCAAAAGACATTCTTGGTGGGAGTTGATCGAGGCGCTGTCCGTGGCATCCGACCGGGGACAGGATATAAGTAGACACGCCTGTATAAATTCGCCTGATATCCGAGGATTTTATGCCCGTTCGTTCCGCAGTCACTGTTTCCGACAGAAGCAAGCCCTTTATCAGTCTCGTTTTTCCGATCTTCAATGAGGAGGCGGTTCTGCCGGTACTGCTGCCACGACTGGATGCGGTTGTCGAGGAACTGGAGCGCGATTTCGGACCGGTAGAAGTAGTATTCGTCAATGACGGTTCTCGTGACCGCTCTCTGCCGATACTGCGGGATATGGCACAGACACGACCGTGGGTACGGGTGCTCGCCTTTTCGCGAAACTTCGGTCATCAGATCGCGGTGACTGCGGGGATGCAGTATGCCTCCGGCGAGGCGGTTATCCTGCTGGATGCGGATCTGCAGGACCCCCCGGAGTTGCTGCCGGCAATGCTGAGGCTCTGGCAGAACGAGGGATATGAGGTGGTCTACGGCGTCCGTACCGAGCGGGCGGGCGAAACGGCTTTCAAGAAGCTGACGGCCTCAATCTTCTACCGCCTGCTCCGCCGACTGACCAATGTGGATATCCCCGCCGATACGGGGGACTTTCGCCTGATGGATCGCAAAGTCGTGGACTCCCTCAACCGCATGGGAGAACAGCATCGCTTCCTGAGGGGCATGGCTGCCTGGGTGGGATTCAAGCAAGTCGGCCTGCCCTATGCACGGGATGCCCGCGCCGCTGGGGAGACCAAATACCCTCTCCGGAAGATGCTGAACCTTGCCATGGACGCGGTGTCTTCCTTCTCCCACGCCCCTCTGAAACTGGCGACGAACCTGGGATGGACAATTGCAGGCGTGTCGATCCTCTATGGGGTGATCACTACCATTCGCTATCTGACCGCCCGGGGAACCTTCGCACCGGGGTGGGCGAGCATGGTGGTTGTTATCTCGCTGCTGTCGGCGGTTCAGCTGATCACGCTGGGTTTTATCGGGGAGTACATTGGTCGTATCTACGATGAGGTGAAGGGGCGCCCGCTCTACCTGGTCTCGGAAACAATCGGTTTTGAACCCGACGAGGCAGATAAACCTGAGGAAAAGTGACAAATGCCCCCGGTGAGACTCGAACTCACACTGTGCAGATTTTAAGTCTGCTACCTCTGCCGATTGGGTTACGGGAGCCGCCAGCAACTGACGGGTAAATTATACAGCAAACGGGCAGAAGCATCCAAACCGGTACCATGAGGCCGAGATGAGTAGACAAAGGCAAACTTTTCTCCTGGTTATCTTGACAGGATAACCTACGAAATTGTATACTCTCCAACGATTGGCAGAACATCTTCCGAAAACATATCGGCTATTATACGGACTCGCGCAGCCCCGTTTTAAAATCCTAACGCGACGTACACCTCCCCGGTTCAAAGGAGAATGAAAGCGCCGCAATTCCCCACTTATAAATGTCGTTCCCGTGAGGCCGTTTCTTAAAAAGCAGCCTGCAGTGGTTATTTCTGCTCCTCATTGTCATTTCTTTCTGCAGTCACGCCTTGAGCAATGACCCGTTTCCGCCGATAACCACGTTGGTACTGTTTTTCACATTCTTTTCAGTTATCTCGTTTCCCATCTAGGACACCCAGTGTACTGCAGGAATTCTACAAAATTCAGCCGCAGTACCACCGAATTCTTTAAGTATTTTTAACAGCGTAGAGGCTACGTAGGTCGGCTGACATGCGTCCGCCCTACCGCCCCGCATTGGGGCTGGCAAAAGACCGCATGAGGAGGAGTCGGATCATGAAAGATCGGTCCAATACACCGATCGCGCGCAAGAAGCACGACGGTAAAAAGCGACGTTCATCGTTTGCTGCACCCGTTGCTGCGATGCCCTGGGGACGAATGGGCTGCTTTGCAGCTTCCACGGTTGTTTGCGTTATGGCGACAGCCGGTATCGCCCGTGCGGACAGCACCTTTCGAATCACTGTCCGCAGTTCCGCGGACGGCAAGCCGATTCCCGGCGCAACCGTTTCGCTGGATGAAACATCTGGTCGGGAACTTCGCCAGACGATCCCCGCGGATGCCGAGGGCCTTGCGGTCAGTCCAACACTTACCAGCGGAACGTACCGCATCACCATACGAGCCGTTGGCTTTCAGGACGCGGCACCACTCGAAGTGACACTCGGCGATGCCCCCGTACCGGTTGACCTTCAGCTGACCCCTCTCGGGGCCAGGGACATCATCATTGATCGTGACAAGGAACTGGTTCGCCGCGGTGACACGACGGTATCTACCATTCGCGATCAGAATTTTGTTCGCCGGTTCCCGATCACCGAAGGAAATCGTCAGAGCATGCCGCGCCTGCTGACGGCCTTCCCCGGCTTCGCCTATGATGCCCTGAACCAGGTACACCCGCGCGGTGAGCAGAACGGCAAGTCCATCTACCTCAACGGAATTCTGCTGCCGCCGACGCTTCAGGGAAACATCAGCCAGTTCCTGTCACCGGAAGCAATTGGCAGTTTCCGGGTCATCACCGGTAACTTTTCGCCGGAATTCGGCGGACAGAGCGGAGCGGTTCTTGACCTGAAGACGCGTCCTCCGTATGATCCCAGCAAACCCGCGGGCACCCGGCGTCCTTTGCTGGAGTTTGGTTTTTCTGGGGGGCAATTTGCCACCTGGGACAACTTCGTTAACATCGGTAACACGGTGCGGGCCGCCGGACTGCCGAAGGGCAGAGGCGGTTTCGAGCGGACTCTGGACTACACCATCAGCCTGGGTCAGCATTACAGCGACAACGGCGTTGAACCGGCCTCCGAAAATGGTCAGACGGCAAACAATAACTACTCCTCCGAGGTATTTTTTGCCGATGTCGGACTCAATATCAGCCCGACGACACGAATTTCGGCGATTGCAAACTACAGCTCAGGCCGTAACCAGGTAGCAAATCGTCTGGCACCCGCCAATGGGTTTTTGGGACGTGATCCGGGCTTCCCCACGGACCAAGAGGATGAGGGCAAGAGCACCCGTCAGAAAGACAACAGCAACGCGGCCTTCATCCAGTTGTCGCAGCAGCTGAAGAACGCTGGCGCGTTCAATGTGTCTGCGGGTTTCGGCTTATCCGATATCTCAATCTACGAGCGGGGAGCCGAGATAGGGAACTCAGACGGCAGCGCGACTACCAACTCCTGGGAGTACGTCTCCTCAATCGGGCAGATTACGGAACAGTCGCAGTTCCAGGCAGACCTGACAATACCCTCCGGCTTTACCACGACAGGGGCTCGGGCCCATGTCCTGAAGGTCGGTTTCGTTTATCAGGATCAGACTGCCGGCGAGGCGTACTATTACAAGGCGCGCAGCGCGGAGGCACTTACGGCTCTCCGACAGATCTCGCCGGAGCTCGCGGACCGCGTCGAGTTCGGTGGTGATCTGCCGGTCTTGTTCATCAATCGAACGGGAAACTATGGCGCTTTCTACGCTCAGGATACTTTCCGCCTCAGCGCTCTCCCCCTGGTGATCAACTATGGTTTCCGCATGGAAAGCTATAAGGGAGAGAATGATTTCATCCAGAGCAATATCAGCAAGTCCGAGTTCTGCCCCAGAATCAACCTTGCGTATACCTTTGCTCCGGCGGGCGGACCTAGCTTTCTGCGCTTCCTGAACTTCCTCGGCAAAACGCCGACGATTTTCCGTGTAGGGTACAACCGACTGTTCACGCAGCCACAGGGCCTTGGGCAGGGATTGATCCGGGGCAACAACGGCATCACACCGCAGCTTACGAACCAGTTCGACATTTCCCTGGAGAAGCAGCTGGGCACGAAGAATGTTGTCAAGATAAACGCCTACTCAAAGGATATTGACAGCACTCTGGATGCTTCCCAGCTTGTGGCGGGGACCCAGGCGGGCCCGTTCACCACGTTCAACCTGGGGGACAGCACGGTGAAGGGAACCGAATTCGTCTACGATTTCAATCCGCAGGGTGATCCGGGCCTTGGGGCGTTCCTGGTTTTTGCCAACAGCACCTCAAAGCCCAAGAACAATGCCACCAACAATCTGGGCCAGCCGGTAGGGTCCTATTTGGACCATGATCAGCGAAACACACTGACGGCAGGTCTATCCTTTGCGCTTCCAAATGGCCTTGTCGCGGGTTCTACCCTGTACTATGGCAGCGGCGTCTATGCGTCATCGCTTGCCGGGGAGGATTCACGGGAATCCATAACGGAGTTCAACCTTCGTATCGGTACCGGACCACGCTATGCCAAGAACAGACTCGGCTTCGAGTTGGGCGTCCAGAATCTGTTCGACAGCAAGAGCCGGATCAATGACGCTTCCCCCTTTGCGGGCTACCGCTATCAGCAGGGGCGGCGTGTCCGGCTCGGTGTTACAGGAAAATTTTAACGATATTTTTGTAAACTACCGTTACAAATACCGTTACAAATACCGATAACTGGTTAACAGGGAACGGGTAAAAGCAAAAAGGAGCGCACTATGGTGGCAAAATACACAAAGCCGCAGTGCGCTTCTTGAGCTTTTTTACCGCGCTTTCTGGTTATACTAAGTTTAGACATCGTCCCTGTCTCAGGGTAGAGACAGCCTACTGACACCGTCCTGCCACAAATAGATCGAATACGACGTCTTCATTAATGGAAGTGATTTTGATGAGGCATATTCGCTTTCGGTATAACAGGTAAACACGTGTGTCGGGCAGACAAGCGTAGAAAAAGTTGAACCATTTTGGACGACAAACAGTCCAAGAACAACGGTCCCCCCTTACCGTGCAATACTAACCGTCACCGAAGCCGGAGGGGATTAGATAAGTTTTCGGCGGCGTCCGGTGCTCGCATTTTGAGCAATCTTTCGGACAGGCTAACTGCATTGAGGAGAAGAGAGCGGAATGCAAGCAATATTTGATTTTGTCGTCAAGGGCGGCTTCGTTATGTGGCTGTTGGTGCCCATGGCGGTTGTCACCGTTGCCCTTATCGTTGAGCGTCTGATCGCGTATAAGCAGGAGGGCAGCACCGCTCCTGGATTGCTGGAAGAGGTTCGTAACCTCGTACACGCCGGTAGAGAAGCCGAAGCGCTTCGCGCGTGCAAAGACCAGGGTGGGCCTGTCGCGGCAGCTCTGGCAACCGTTTTGGAAGAGCGTAACCAGCCCGTCGATTTTATCGAGCGTCGCTATTCGGAAGTGCTGAACGGCGCCTATCTGCGTCTGGACCGCTTTCTGCCAATCCTTCAGGTATTTACGCAGGTCGCGCCGCTTGCCGGTCTCTTTGGGACCATCATCGGTATGATCCGGGTCTTCGTTGAGTTCCAGAACGCCCAGGCGGCGGGCGGAAGCCAGGGAGTCCTTTCCGGCGTTGCTGAAGCCCTTTACGCGACTGCAACCGGTATCGCCGTAGCCACCATCTCCTTCGCGGCCTACGGCTACTTCACCTCTCGCCGAGACAATATTCTCGCGGAGGCGGAGAACGCCGCGGATTCGCTGATTAATGAACTGCTTGGAACGGGCCGTGTGGCACCGACAACGCTCGCTAACGAGCGTGTTTCGAGCACTTCCGCAGCATCCGTCGCTCGCTAACCTTCTCCTTTCCTCCGGAACGCGGTGCGTCTGTTTCTTTCTCTAATAGAACAGTCGCACTGCGACCGGATGTTTCGAGAAGTTTTTTGAAGGTAATTCTAAGAAGGCGAATCCAAAGTTATGGCTTACCGAAAACGGGAGCGGCATTTACCGGAAATTCCGATCATTCCGATGATCGACACCATGTTTTTCCTGCTCGTGTTTTTCATCCTGACATCACTGAACGTAATTAAACTAGAGGGTATCAACGTCAATCTTCCGGACGCCAAGAACCCGAACCCCAACACAAAGAAGATCGATCTGACAGTTTCCATCAATGCGAAAGAGCAGGTATTTGTCAACAGCCAGAACGTTACCGGCAAGGATATTGGTCCTGTTCTGATTTCGACACTGAAAAAGCAGGGTGGAGCAAACCAGGATCTAACCAAACAATCCGTAGTCATCAATGCGGACGGCGAAGTGCCCCATCGTCTGGTGGTCCAGTGCATCGACCAGGCGCGTGGCGTGAAGCTGACAAAGTTCGCGATTGCGACAACATCGGAAGCCAAGCCTGCTACCGTAACGCAGCCGTAGTTTTAAAGCAGACGGATCGCGCTCTCGTAGAGTGGGTGACGCGGTATGCCGGGTAAGCGGCAAGTAGGAACCGGATCAGGCAATAAAAAAGACTGCGCTGCCAACGACACGGAAGAGAAACACAATATGCAGAAACGAAAAAAGCTGAACCGTTTGACGGGCCTCGTCCCCAACCGGAAATATGAAAACTACAATCCACTTCTGGAAGCGGACAACCGGGTCGTCCGTCGCTTCGGATTAGGGTTATTCGCCTCGGCGGCGGTCAACCTGGTGATCCTGGGCAGCGCAGGCGTTATGGCGAGTCACCTGCCGATCGCGCAAAAAGATGACCTGCCTCCGATTGACATTTTCATCACCACGCCGAAAGAGCCGGAACCGGTCGCTACTCCTGCACCGCCTCAGGTAGCGCAGGTGACGCCTCCGCCACCTGTTGAGATCCAGCAGCCACGTGAGCCGGAGCCGACTCCGGAGCGTGTTCGGCCGACCCCTCCCCCGGAACCGGAAAAGGTACGCCCTACCCCACCTCCCCCACCGGTTCAGGTAGCGAGAGTGGAGCGAGAGA
>JAZKEA010000483.1:0-8124 GCA_040387315.1 Armatimonadota bacterium
GGAATAGCTTCGAATATGGATTTGTTTAAATTATCGTAAACAGTTCGGCCACCGGCAAATGATATTTCTCTTTCTTTAGAAAATCCGCCAAATACAATTCCAACTTTTATCATATTTTGTTTTTATATTTTGCTTAAAGCGAAATGCTGTAAGTATAATAAGAAGATACTGTCGGGAAGAAATCATAATCTATCCAAACATATCCTCCATCGCCCCAATTTGCACCCCAAGAATTGATCGCTTTATATGCCCGCTTTGAATCATCATACCCACATAGCGTGACTGCATGGTATCCTGAATTGCTGGTAAAGGAATTCCAGATAAACCCTTGCTTAGCCTCATAAAATTGCTGATCAATATTAATGGTAGCGATGACTGGATGTTTGTTAATCAGCATGGTTTTAATTGCTATGTTGTCTGCTGCAATGATGGTTGAATAAGCAGCGATTTTATAATTTAAGGCGTTGCTGGTTTGGCCGGAGCTCGGCATGAGTGAACATCCATCATACGTTGAATAAGGCATCACTTGCCAGGTGCAAACGCCACTGTTTTTCATAAGGTCCAATGTGGGCACTACACTCGAAGATGTACAGGTGCCTCCTAAGTTGACCTGGTTAAAAACAAATTCCGGACTAAATACATTGGTTGCATCGCTATAGGTAGTTGCATTTGAACTGTAAAATTGTTCAGCAGACCTGGCTGCATAAACTGCTGCAAAAGAAACACAAGATCCCTCTGTGCCCTGGTTTCTTACGGGTGGCATCAAGAGTTGATAACTTGTGGGAAGGGAAACAGGCGGTATCACAGTGGTATTTACGGTAACCTGTACCTCGGTTCCAAAGCCCGGACTGCTGGAGAGACCAAAGCGACCCCCGATCCGGTCCGCACGCTCCTGCATGCCGAGGAGACCGAACCCCGTCCGAGGCTGCGGCGAGAACCCGTCTCCGTCATCCCGTACGACAAGCGAAACATCGCCCTCGCTGAAGACCAGACGTATCCGCACGGTATGCGGGTGCGCATGCTTCAGGGCATTGGTCACCGCTTCCAGTCCGAGGCGCAGAAGGTTGTCCTCACAGTCCGCCGTAAGGGTATAAGGTGTTCCCACGACTTCCAGGGAAACATCGACATTCGTCCCGGCGGTCATTTTGAGCAGGCGGTCCGATAAAGCCTCGGGAAGGCTTCGTCCCTCCAGGGCGAGGGGCCGCAGGACACTTACCGAATGGCGGGCTTCGGCAAGACTGACCCGCGCCAGATCCTGCGCACGGGCGATATGCGCTCGCACCCCGGACTGGTCCGGCGAATCGGCAAGGATATCCTCCGCGGCTTCCAGCTGAATAATAATGCCGGTGAGTCCCTGCGCGAGGGTGTCATGGATCTCTCGCGCCATCCGGTTCCGCTCCTGAAGCACGCGGTTTTCCTGTGCCTCCACCGACTGCCGCCAGGCAATCGAGGTTCGGGACAGCGCCTCGGTCAGCGCCGAAACGATCAGCCCCGTCGAGAATGCCAGAAGAAGGCGTATTCCGTGCGTGATGTCGAAGAGCGGCGGGGAAACGTCGGTTCGTGTGACGATGGTGCCGAGAAGCCCGACCGCGGTTGCCAGCATCCCCGGCCAGAAGCCGCCGAACCACGCCGCCAGCGCAATGGCGATAATCGAAAGCAGCCGAAGCACATCCTGATCGAATTCCAGGAGCATGATCCAGCGCAGCCAGACGGCGACCGCGGATACAATCAGCGCAAACCCGTAACGAAAGACCCAGGGCCACTCCTTATGGATTCCCAGTGGTCCGCTCGGCATACGGAGGCCCCACCAGCCCTCGCTTCGCGGCACGTGGCGCACGCCGCCCGGTGATTTGCCCACTTTCATACCTTTCGTTTTACCACCGCCCCGGTCGGTGCCTGCTCTGCGCCTGTCGTAAAGACCAATTGAGGGCAAAAAACTCCCCCACGCCGCCGGCATGGGGGAGTTTCCGGCACACTGCACTGCAGTTGGCAGCGCGGCTTAGTTTACGTGGAAGGTACCGGCGTACCCACACATGTTGCCACCGGGAACCGGCTGCTGACCGGCAACACAGCCCGGCACCACCTCAGGCGAACCCGTGGTAAGGGCACTTGGGGTCGTCTGGTTGACCGGAGGGAAGTAGATCGTGGCAGGAACGAGGGCCGCGGTCAGGGTGACCTTGGACCACTTCACATGACCGTCGCCATACAGGAAGTTGCCGCCGTCGCTGTGGCGCGTTACGTCCTTGAGGGCAGCCGCCTCATACTGTGTACCGGCAGGAACCGGCGGGTTGATCGGTGGGTTAGCAGGCTGGTTGCTCATCTGGCCCTGAGTTGTCAGCTGACCGGGGGCAGTACCGACGGTACCCGTGACATTGCGGATCAGGGCATGACCGACACCATGGCGGAGTTTGTTGTTGGCAAGCGCAGTATTCGGGTTGACAGTAGCGCCGGTGGATTCCGAGGCCAGAATGGTCTGCGCAACACCGGCAAGAGCGGCCTGGGAACGGGCCGCGAGCAGGTCGTTATAGCGGTAGGCAAGCGCACCGTCGGTGGTAATACCGGTCGCCTGAACGGTTACCGGGCGAGGGCCGGATGGGCAGTTGAAGATCTGGCGGTTCTTGATGAACGAGCCGACGATGGACGGGACGATCACGCCCTGAGCCGGGGTGTAGTCCATGCCCCAGTTCGCGAGGTAGTTCACCCCGGCGACGGGGGCGACGCTGAATGCGGGCGGGAACTTCTCGTCGTAGTCCTGGGTGTAGCCGATAAGGGCGAGGCCGATCTGCTTCATGTTGGACGCGCAGGAGGACTGGCGGGCCTTCTCACGGGCCTTGGCGAAAACAGGGAACAGGATCGCGGCGAGGATGGCGATAATGGCGATAACGACGAGAAGCTCGATAAGCGTAAAGCCGGACCGCTTCGTTCCGGTCCGCTTTGCGGACATTCCGATAGGCATTTCAAACCTCCGATATTCCGACCGGGGAAAAAGTATGGGTCGGGAATATAAAGATAGGTAAAGCGGTTCCCGAAGGTCCCTGCTTCCCACATCTAGGATAACAACGAAACGTACCCGGCATACAGGGCGCAGGGTATCTTCTGATGAGTATCCCAGGAGGTGTTTTTATGCCTAACTTTCGATAGTAGACACAAATGCCTGGCGCGGTTCAGACCACGGGCTCGGCATCGCTTTTCGCCGCCGATGTTGGCTTTGCTTCCGGTTCATCGCCGTTTATCGACTTCTTGAACTCGCGGATACCTTCCCCAAAACCGCGTGCAAGCTGCGGGATCTTGGTGCCGCCAAAAAGGACCAGGGCGACCACACCGATAATCAGCCACTCCTGCGTACCGCCAAAATAGGCAAACATCGTCATATCCATTTTCCGTTATCCCTGTAAAACTTTCTGTTCCTCGAACGGTGATTCCGACGAGACTTTTCGCCCCGCCGGGCCGGGGGGCGCTGCGAACTCCGGGGTTTCCGGAAGGGCCGCCTGACGATGCCAATCGCCCCCGTCATAGCCATACGTGCCGGACGCCGGGCCGGGAGGATCGAAATCGAGTGTCTGCTGAAAATCGCCGCTCAGCTTCTTGAGCTCGCGCAGAGCGCCCCCCAGCTGACGACCAATATCAGGCAGCTTTTGCGGACCAAAAACAAGAAGGGCGAGCACCAGTACCACAACGATTTCCTGGGTGCCCAGAAAGGCGAATAGTGTCATTTCTCAGTCTTTCCCTGGTCTTATCGGAACATAACCAGGAAAAACACAGCCGGAAGATCGATCTCCTGATCTCCCGGCTGTGTTTTTCATTTTACCGAGACTACTCGACAGCGGGAAGCACGATAATCGGCGATACCGCAGCAAGGACCTCATCAGGTGAGAGAGTCCCATCGATACCGGCGGTGTTCGGGCTCCCCAGGATGTTGGTGGTCTGACCGACGAGCGGCGCGGTATCCTTGCGCGGCGTGAAGCCGAGCAGGTTGAAGATAATCGCGACGACAGCAGTATGACGTGCCTCGGTTCCCTGAATACCGGCGGCAGCAGACAGGTAGGTCTTTGTCGCAAACGACGGAATCGCGCCAAGATAGGCCTGTGTTCCTGTCGCCTCGACGGTATAGATCAGCTCCAGGACCTGCTGGCGGCTGTTCTTCGTCGGGTCTTCGAGCCCAAAGTCAAATTGGGCATTCCGGAGAATGCCGTTGGTCCCGGTGCCGATGATCGACGCGGACCCAAGCGCGCCGTTCAGGAAGTCGCGGTGTTCGGCCTCGACCTTCGCGAATTCCGTCAGGTACTTGACATCGAGCTCATTCGCCGACAGCCCGAGACCGGGGATCTGCCGTCCCAGGCCGTTGGTTCCGCCGGTGGTCAGGCGCTGCAGAGCCTGCACATACAGGTTCGCTTCCAGCGCTTCCAAAGCGAGCGCATAGTTCAGCACCTTGATATCACCGGTGCCGGGAATCTGGCTGAAGGTGAGGGCGGGGGTGATTGCCCTGGCTTCACGGGGCTTGAAGACCGCCGTCACGGCCGCGACACCCGCCGCCGCGATCATCACGTTCCGGAGGGCGGAGCCTTCGCCGCTCGTGCCACGGGTGGCGGAGGCGGCGGAATTTTCTAACATCTCACTCATAATAGTTCCTTCTAAACGCTGCTGCAGGCACGGAGTGCCTCACGGTAAAGTTCGCTCGCGAAATGCCTAGTTTGCCTTGATGAAGAATGGCTGAACATCATTCAGGACCTGAACGGGATCGCGAAGGTACTCGAACGTGTTGTTGCTGAACGGCGCAGGGTTGACCCCAACCGCGCCGGTGATATTCTTATCGCCGCTCAGGAAGGCGGGGCCGATATTTTTACCCAGCACATAATTGATCGCGGCGGAGTGGCGGCACTCCGTGGAGTAGATGGCAACAGCAGTTGTCAGCAGGGCCGGGTTGTTCATGAAGGGTGCCGCTCCGTGATAGGCGCGGGTACCCTCTTCTTCAGCGATCAGGAGGACGCCGAGAATATCGGACAGACTCGCCCCGGAGGTGAGGGTCGTTGTGTAGCCCAGGGCGTTCGGAGTGGCGACAGGAGCGCCGAGCGAGGAAAGAGCCGTGCGGAGGAAGTCGCGGTGCGCGGCCTCGACATAGGCGTACTGCACCAGATACAGGAACGCGGGACCGGCGAGATTTCCGGCAATCGTGCCGTTGCCAACCGTCTGCGAGTATCCGCCAAGCGAACCGGAGGGTGGCGCGTTCGCGTCCAGCGGCGCGGACAGGGCGCGACCCGATGCCAGGTTGAGCGCCTGCCGATACAGGTCCGCTTCAAGAATCTCGAGGGTCAGCGCAAAATTCAGCACGACCTCATCGGCATTGCGTCCCGGTATGCCGGGGAAATTGGTCGGGTCGAAGAAACCGGTGCCGGGCGTCGGCGTCGGCGCACCAGGGGTAATCGCGGTGCTGCTGCCACCGCCACAGCCGGCGAGCAGAGCGACGGCAGCAGCGCCGAGACCCGCCGCGCTCATTCGCGTCAGAAACGCGCGGCGATTTACTTCACTCCGCAACAACGCATCAAAATCGTTCATAACTTCCCATCTTTCTTCATACAGCATCGTCCAATAGCAGGGGCCCATTCAAATAAGGCCCCTTGCTATATGCCCAGAAAACTCACGATGTAACCAGAGTACCGGCTACGCCTGTTCATTTTCCAGGTTAAAAACTGCTCAATAATCGCTCATTTTGCCGAATGGCGCGAAAGACGTGGGTAGAATCGGGGCTTTTGTCTAGCCGTGCATCGACATCCCGCCGGGTTTCGATGGACTCGTCGTTCCGAGCACGTCGAGCGCCGCGCGGAAACCTGTCGCGAGGGTCGGCGCAGGGCCGGAGCCGAAGTAGTGCAGAAACATCATGCGCGGGGTTTCGCCTATCATATGGTTATGCACCGCGACCACATCGATTTTATGGTCGTGCAGTACCTTGATAACCGGGTTCAGCTCGGATTCCAGCATCGCGATATCGCCGCAGATATGGGCAGCTTCGCTCGTGCCCGCAAACGATGCCCAGGAGTTCAGCCCAATTGCCGCCGTGATATCCGCTCCCATCGCCAGCACTCGGAGGTCCGCGCGTCCGACCGTGTACTTGTACGTTGGCCCATTCACAACACCCGAGTACTTGACAATCGCATCCAGCGCGGGAAGGTCGAATATCTCCTTACCGGTTCGGGCGGGCGGCGGACCGGCAGGCGGCTGATTCGCGGGAAACAGCTTCGTCGCCTTGATCGCCGCGGCGTACTTGGCGATAACGTCCGGCACGCTCCCCATTCCGTGGACGTGCATATAGAAGATACGCGGCTCCTCGAAGAAGAAGTGGTTGTGAACCGCGCTTACCTCCAGGCCACTGGCATGCGCCGCCGCCATGAGCGGGTTCACCTCTTCCTGAAGCAGGACGGTATCGCTCATCAGGACCGCGGCTTTGCCGTCGAGCGTTTTCTTGACCGCGACCCAGCCGCCGAAACCGAAGGGGATCGGTACCGGTTCCCCTTTCACGGTCATTTTCAGATCGTTGCGCGGCAGGGGCACGCTGTAGGTCGCCTGGGCCTCATTGTACGCCCCTTTTTTGCCGAGCGCGGCATCGATAGCGGACATCTCGGCAGCGGTGAGGGCCGGGGTCTTCGCCTCATTCCGGGCGGCGGCGCTTACTGCGTCGGACGTCAGCGTCAGAGCGCCGGTACCGGCGGCGAGTGCGGCATTCTGGAAAAATCGGCGGCGATTTAGATTTCGTTCGGGCATGTCGAATAAGAGCCTTTTTGTTGTATTGCACGGGCTGGGAAAGCCGACTCTATAGTACCGTTTGCGCGAAGTAACGGCGCTGAAAATAGAGGGCGACATTCACCAGGCCGATCAGTGCGGGAACCTCGATGAGCGGGCCGACGACGGCGGCGAACGCGGCCCCGGAGTTGATTCCGAAGACAGCGATCGCGACCGCAATCGCCAGCTCAAAGTTATTCCCTGCCGCGGTGAACGCGAGGGTCGCGGTTTTGGAATAGTCCGCCCCGAGCTTTCGCCCCATAAAGAACGAGACCAAAAACATGATACCAAAGTAGATCACAAGCGGAATCGCGATCCGGACCACGTCCAGCGGCAGGCGAACGACGTACTCGCCTTTAAGCGAGAACATGACGACAATCGTGAACAGAAGCGCGATCAGCGTCAGCGGGCTGATGCGCGGAATGAACCGGGACTCGTACCACTCTTTGCCCCTGGCTTTGAGCAGCGTAAAACGTGTAATCATCCCGGCAAAAAACGGAATGCCCAGATACACGAGCACGCTCTCGGCAATCGATGAGATAGTGATCTTCGAAAGGTCTAAGCTGCCGAAATCAACGCCGAACAGCGGCGGCAGCACTTTGAGAAACACATAGGCGTAGACCGAAAAGAACAGCACCTGAAAAACCGAGTTCGCGGCAACAAGACCGGCTGCGTATTCGCTGTCGCCCTTCGCCAGTTCGTTCCAGACAAGCACCATCGCGATGCAGCGAGCGAGACCGATAATAATCAGGCCAACCGCGTAATCGGGCTTGTCGGCGAGAAGCGTTATCGCCAGGGCAAACATCAAAATCGGGCCGACGATCCAGTTCTGCACAAGCGAAAGGCCCAGAATCTTCTTGTTACGGAAGACCTCGCCCAGTTCCTCGTACTTCACCTTGGCAAGCGGCGGATACATCATGACGATGAGACCAATAGCAATAGGAATCGACGTCGCGCCAATCGAAAGACCCGTTACGGCTGCGGGGACAGAGGGCAGAAAATAGCCGATTGCCACCCCAAACGCCATCGCGAGAAAGATCCAAAGGGTCAGATAGCG
The DNA here is from genome assembly GCA_040387315.1 of Armatimonadota bacterium. GTDB lineage: Bacteria > Armatimonadota > Armatimonadia > Armatimonadales > Armatimonadaceae > JACMJB01. Next base: position 7,832 of record JAZKEA010000483.1, read on the forward strand.
GTCCAGAAACGAAAGCCTGCCGGTGACGGACGGGTGACAGGTCTCGATAGTAGTTTCCATAAGAAGTTTTGCGGCAAAATTACGCCTAAAAAGCAATAATTGCATCAGGAACGAAAGCCGTCGAGACAAACCTACCCGCAGCCGTTCGGCCCGCAACAGCCTGCCGGATTCGTCTCCATCGCGCAGGATTTCGTGCCGCCCGAACAGATGGTCGATTTCACCTCGCGTGTCGCCAAGATGTTCAAGTTGACCAAAGGCGATTTCGGCTCACCCGTTGACGACATCTCGCAGGG
>JAZKEA010000484.1:0-520 GCA_040387315.1 Armatimonadota bacterium
TTTACCTGCTCCACAAAACGCCGTGCAAAGGAGGAGAGCGACTCCATATAACGGCGCTGACCTTCGGCATAGATCGTGTCAAAGGCAAGGGAGGACTTACCGGAACCGCTCACCCCGGTAAAAACAACGAGTTTATCCCGAGGGATCTCCAGGTGGATGTTTTTCAGGTTGTGCGTGCGTGCACCGATCACTTCTATGCTTGATCTCAAGGCCGTTTTTCTCCCGAAAAGTAGTAGGCGACTTCCTCGACATCAACCCGGCTCTTGTCCGTAAGGCGGAGCGGAGTGGCAAACTTCTGCAGGAACCCTTCGTCCGCGAGCCATTCACAGATGGATTCGGCACTTTCCATGTTGAAATGGCGGCTGAAGTGGTGATTTATATCGGTCATGGAGCGCAGTTCTCCCTCGTCCTGAAGATAGCCGAACAGCGGGCCGAAAAGGACAGCGGCATTGCTGTGCAGGTACTCCCGGATCAGCGCCTTCGCCTCTCTGTGGGTCAGCCAGGCGATGATTTGATTGTT
>JAZKEA010000484.1:530-2932 GCA_040387315.1 Armatimonadota bacterium
CCAGCGCCCTTCCAAGGCTTTGCTCGTCAGCATGGTTGTGAAGCAGGTCGGTATAGATGGCGCGAAACAATGCAGGATTGTAGATTAGGGCCTGCTGAATGACCTCACGCGCCGGAATATCGCCCTGCAGCAGTAATTCGATGGATGCCAGGGCATCGACACATTTCAGTATCCAGAAGCTGCAGTAGTCATAGTCTTGCTTCGCATGGAACCATTTTTCCGCTTTCGTAAGCCCCGGCAGCAGCGAGGAACTGACTGCCAATAGCTGCAGGGCACGATCCTGATCGCTCAGGCGACGCCGCGCCTCGAATAGCTCTGCGAGCGGTTCTTCGCGGCAGAAAAGCAGTTTGCCTTTAACCAGCAGCGAGTGCATGAAAGAGCCCTGAACGGATCCCTCGAGCAGTCGCCGGAATTCACCCCGTGGGGTCAGGTAAGCGTGAATGTTCACGCCCGCCTCGACCAGACACAGGCTCTTTTGCCTCAGACGCATCTCCTGAGTTACCAGCAGAATATCGATATCCGAACGGCTCCAGACGGTGTCATGGGACAGACTGCCCAGAAGAATAGCCGCCAGAATGTAGGAATCCGCCTGAACTTTCGACAGCAGTGTCTGCAGCGCACTGTCATACTGTTTCTGAACTTCGTCGTTTGCCGTAGTCGTCATTGACGCATACTTCCTGTAAATGGGTTGAAGCGGAAAGAAGGGTGAACTAATAGTCCGGCAGCAGTCAAACGTATTCCTTCTCCGCACCTGCCCCTCTCCGCAAACACAACGACGCCCACGCCAGTGTAGCGTGGGCGTCGTTATTAGTTTTTGGATCGAAAACGATTACAGCGTCGGTGCGGTGGGAGCCGCGGTGCCGGTTGTGCGTGCGGGAGCATTGCCACGCCCGCCCCCACGATTTCTTCGGCCCTGCGCCGGTTTGGGCTTGAGGTCCAGCGTGTCCAGCTGCGTCTGCTGGGCCGGGGTAAGCGCTGGCCGTACCTTTGTCTTCATCTCCGTAATAATCGTGTCCAGCTTCGCATCACGCTCAGCACGCTTGATCGACCGGTCCTGCCGCATCGCGGTGATTTTATCGTAGGTCTCTTTGGCGATGGGATCGACCTTCGCCTGCTGCTCTGGTGTCAGGCTCAGGGCAGTGAGAGGCTGTTTGAATTGAGTAAGACCGGCAGCCGCTCCCTGGGTCCGAGCCTGATCCGCATTCTTTGTCTCGGCAGCTTCGTAGGCTGTCTGGAACTTTGCCTGAAGGTCGGCGGGCAGCGATGCCTTGACATCTGCCGCGACCTTGGCGTTGAGCTCGCGTGATTTCGTCTGCCCCTCTGGGGAACGACGGTTGGGAATGGCGTCCAGATCTTTTCGTGACTGTGCACGAATCTCTTTGATTTTGTTCTTCTGCTCGGCGGTCAGATCCAGTCCTTTCAACGCTTCGTTCAGCGGATTGGCCCGCATCGTCCGGTTGGCTGCGGGCGCTTTGGGGGCTTCCTGCGGAGCCGTGGCAGCGGGCGGCGGCTCCTGGGCAAAGGCTCCACGGTAACTTCCGGGCACAAGCCCGGCAAGACTGAGTACAGCGGCCAGGATAACGCCGCGTCGAAAGTTAACAGACATGATACTGATGCTCCTGGGGCAGCTACGTCGGTCTCCCGACGATGATAAGTTCCGAGCATTAGACGATGGCTGCCACGGAAGGTTCACCGCTGCCGGGAATCATCTTTACCGGCCTCAGGCAGACGTTCCTGTTTGACAGGCGGAAGCGTCCGTCGCCTGCACAATACCCAGTGTTCTCTCGGCCCTCGTTAGAAAGGCCAGCATCGCATCCACGAACTCGACCGGGTTGTTATACTCGATCGCGTGCGCGGCGCTGTCCAGCGGGAGGTAGATCGCATCCGGCAGCGTCGCGGCTAGACGACGAGCGACTTTATCGGAAACAATAGCATCGTTCCCCCCGCGTATCACCAGACAGGGCGCCTTTATACGGTCGATACCGTCAAAAGGATCGTTTTCCAGCATCTTTTTCGCGGTTACCGCGTAGCGATACGGCCCCATTTGTGTGTACATCTTGAGGAGACGCAGCGAATAGGCCGGGTTTTCATAGATGGTGTCGGCGATCAAACCGAGAACATAACGCCAGGGAGGAACAATGCGAGTCCCGGTGGTCGGCCCCTGCAGAACGATTCCGCCGACGCGCTCAACATGTCGCTCCGCCAGCGCAAGTGCGACCTGGCAGCCCATGGAATTTCCCGCCAGATGCGCTCGCTCAATGCCCCGCTGATCCAGCAGCCGCACGAGCCAGTCCGCCAAATCCTGCATACCGAGTACCTCGCGGCGAGGTCCCATAGACCGCCCGTATCCCGGCATATCCGGTGCGACCGTGGAGCAAGTTAAACTCCGCCGCCGCATCTCC
>JAZKEA010000484.1:2942-3546 GCA_040387315.1 Armatimonadota bacterium
AGGGTCGGCTCCCAGGTCTCCCCCGAGCAGCCAAGCCCGTGGATCAGCAGGAGGGGCAGGCGCAGCGGTTCGTCCGCAGGCTCGCCGGACGAGGGCGCGACAAAAAGCCGCACCTGTCGTCCGTCCAGTTCGGTCCACTCCTCGCGCGCCCAGCCACGCTCTCGTTTGTCATATCTCATTGTTTGCTCGGTTCACCGCAGAGACTTATACCCAACAAACGTGCCACGGCCTCAGCACTCATGATAGCCTCCAAATACGTGATGGAAACAAAGGCAATATCCCCTGCCACGCTGATCAAACAGCAGGCTGAATTGCTCGGCATAGATGCAGTACGGATTACCACAGCTGCCGCGCCCGCGCATTCGGAAGCGGTCTCTGCCTGGCTCCGCGCCGGTCTGCACGGCGAAATGGCGTACCTGGAACGACGTCATGAACTGCGCTCAGTTCCCCTCGGCGATGAGCGCCTGCTCGCCAACGCCCGTTCCGTCATTATGGTAGCACTTTCGTATAATTTCCCCCCCCCCGCCCCCTCCGGGGGAGCACTATGCGTTGGCACCAGCGTTCCGCTGGACTTTGTAGTTCCGCCATCAACGACTGCGGAGCA
>JAZKEA010000484.1:3556-17487 GCA_040387315.1 Armatimonadota bacterium
GTTGCCCCCCATGGGAAGTGCTCCCCCGCACCCGAAGGGTGGCTCAAATGCGGCTTCGCCGCGGGCGGGGGGGGAGAAACAAAAGCCTTGCGGAGTAGTGGCACGCTACGCGCGTGGCGACGACTACCACAACGTTTTGTGGGAGAAGCTGAACACCCTGGGAAAGTGGATTGAGGCGACGTGGCCAGGGGAGAAGACGCGCGGGTTTACGGACAGCGGGCCGCTGCGGGAGCGGGAACTCGCGGCGCGGGCGGGGTTGGGGTGGCAGGGTCGGCATACTAACCTAATCTCACTGGATCTGGGGAACTGGTTCTTTCTTGGGGCGCTGCTGACTACACTGGAACTGGAGCCGGATCAGGCAGTGGAGGCACACTGCGGAACCTGTACAAAGTGCCTGGGTGCCTGTCCGACGGGGGCGCTCGTCGCACCCATGACCATGGACGCCCGACGGTGCATATCGTATCTGACCATCGAGCTGAAAGGGTCGATTCCGCGCGATCTTCGGCCATTGATGGGAAACCGGATCTTTGGCTGTGATGACTGCCTGGCAGTATGTCCGTGGAATGAGAAGGCGCGGGCGGGCCAAGAGATGCGCTTGGCCGCGCGCGCCGACGATGCCGCCTACCCAGACCTGCGAGAGTGGCTGGCGCTGCTTGCGGACGAAGCGGTGTTCAAGGCGAAGTTCGCGGGGACGCCTCTTCTGCGGACGGGGCGCGAAGGGTTGCGCCGAAACGTCTGCGTCGCCCTGGGGAATGTTGGTGGCGCGGAGTCTGTGGGCGGACTAACCGAGGCGCTGCGTCACGATCCGTCGCCCGTAGTGCGGGGACATGCAGCCTGGGCGCTTGGCGAGATCTCGCGGCGGGTGGATGGCGTGCATGCGGAGAAGGTTTGGGCGGCGTTGCGCGAGTTGGAGGAGCAGGAAAGTGATGAAGAGGTGCGGGAGGAGATTGCACTCAGCGGTGCCGGAACGCTAACGGGTCCGTAGCCTAAAATGGGGTCAAGCCACCAAAAGTGCAAGGATTTGCAAAACACCGGTCCTTACAGCCTCTTGGAATACGATGTATTCGTATAAGACTGGTGTATCCTCTGACGTTATTTTGTTTCGGAGAATCTGATACTCAGGATGATCCTCAAAAAACGAGCGCTTTGTAATATCCTCTGCCATCTTAATTCTTTTATCATCCCATGGAACAGCCCATTTTCCCCAGGACGCTATACCAGAAATCTTTGCATCGTACCAGGCAAGATCAGGGACAAAATCTCCTATTTCTCTATCATTAATCACTTCGAAACCTCTACAAGTGCTATTTGCTATTTCTAATCTAGCAATATCTATAATTCTGAAACAGTCGTCGTAGGGAAATGGACCAGGACGTTCGTTGGAAAGCTGAAGGAACTCATCGACGATGTTGTTCATATAGTCTGTATCAGATTGGTTATGGGCTTGCCTGCGTTGCAAAGTGTTGATTTCTCCATCGCTCGCTAACCGAAAGATGGTAAGGAAAGTAAGGGATTTAGCTCGCTGAAAGGTCGCCTTCCTCCGATATTGTTCCCCACAGGCGTCCCAGACGGGCTTTGATCTTCGCCTCGACGCCGTTTTCCGTGGGCTCGTAGTAGGGCTTGCCGTTTGCGGGCAGACCCTCCGGCAGATACTGCTGGACAGTGAAGCTGCAGGGGAAGTCGTGCGGATAGCGGTAATCCTGACCATGACCAAGCGCCTTCGCCCCTTTGTAGTGGCTGTCGCGGAGCGGCTTGGGCACACCGGAAAAAGGCTGTGATTTAACATCTTCGGTTGCCCGACCGAGGGCGACGGTGGACGCGTTTGACTTGGGAGCGGATGCGAGGTAGAGGGTGGTCTGGGACAGGTTCAGGGCGCACTCGGGCATTCCGATCTTCTCTGTCGCTGTGAAGGCCGCAACCGCAAGTGGAAGAGCGGACGGGTCGGCATTCCCGACATCCTCCGATGCAAGGATTACCAGTCGCCGAGCGATAAAACGCGGATCTTCCCCGGCTTCCAGCATTCGGGCGAGATAATAGATGGACGCGTTCGGGTCGGACCCCCGGATGCTTTTGATGAAGGCGGAGATAATATCGTAGTGGGCATCGCCCTCTTTGTCGTAGCCGATGGCGCGCCGCCCGACGGCTTCCTCCGCCATATCGAGCGTGATGGTGCGAGCAGGCCCTGACAGGTTCGCGGCGAGTTCCAGGGCATTCAATGAGTTTCGCGCATCACCATTCGCGGACCCGATCAGAAAGGTACGAGCATCGGGCGCGAGGGTAAGTGATAGATTTCCGATACCTCGTTCGGTATCAGTAAGCGCGCGGTCAAGGACAGCGCCGATCTCCTCCTCGGTCAGAGCCTGGAACGGAAAGAGTCGTGCACGCGACAGAAGGGGCGCATTTACCGAGAAATACGGGTTCTCCGTCGTCGCCCCGATCAGAATCACGGTTCCGTCCTCGACATGGGGAAGAAAAGCGTCCTGCTGAGCCTTATTGAACCGGTGGATCTCGTCCACGAAGAGGAGCGTTCGGCCTTTGTCTCCGTAGGCTTTGCGCCGTGTCCGTGCCGCCTCGATCAGCTTTCGCACCTCGGGAACACCACCGGTCACGGCACTGAAATTTTCGAAGTGGGCTTTAGTGGTGAGAGCGATAACGGCGGCGACCGTGGATTTACCACAGCCGGGTGGTCCCCAGAAGATAGCGGACCGGAGATTATCCTGCTCGATGGCGCGGCGCAGCGGCTTGCCGGGGGCGAGCAGATGCGACTGTCCCGCGACCTCATCCAGATTGCGCGGGCGCATCCGGGCCGCAAGCGGCGCGTTCCTGTCAAGCGTAACTGTGTCCGGGCGAACGCCCTCTCCCTCTAAAAATAAGCTCACGGTTGGATTGTATCGCCTGCACAAGCGGCTTTACGTGCCGGGGGCTGCGGGTATTCTTTCTGCAACCTTGGGCTATTATCACGCTCAGAAAAAGAGTAGGTGACTGTATTTCATATATGCCGAACCACCCTTTATCACGAATAGCTGCCGCCGCTTTTGGCTTTGCCGCGCTCCTGCCGTTCGCGACCGGGTGTAATAACGGCGGTGGCAAAGATCAATCCACCAAGAAACCCTCCCCGTCTCCTTCGGCAAAAGCGAGCCCCGCGGGGATTCCTCTGGAGGCGCAAATCAGTGATATTGATTTAACGCTGCTCGATGAGAATGGCCGCACCATCGTGCAGGTGACCGCGAAAGCGGGCGCTGTCGGCCCCGGTCAGCCGGGCAAGGCGGGCGCTCAGCCGGGCGGTGTCGTTGGAAGCCTTAGCGGCGGCACGGCGGTGCTGTATCAGGAGGGCAAACCGACAGCAAAGCTGACCGCGGATTCTGTCCGCGCCGAACAGGAGTCGCGTACGGTGGTTGCCCGAGGCAATGCGACGGTGACCTCTCTGGCGGACCCAAGTAGCCCTGCGATTCGGGCTGATACCATGACGTGGCGCTATGACACCGGCACTATCACAGGTGTTGGTAACGTATTAATCACCAGGAAGCCGGACCTGCGTGTTCCCGGCAAATCTTTCAGTGCCAACACTCGCCTCAACAGTTTCACCCTGAACGGCGGTGCAGGACCTGCGACCGCAACCTTTTAGGAATCACTTCAGCAGATAGCAACGAATGTCGAAAACCCTTATTAAACTAAAAAACATCAGTCCGTGCGTCGTTCTCACAGCCTTCGTCTGTCTGGGCCTGGGACTATCAAACCAAAGCCTTCTTTTTGCTCAGCAGCCACCCGCTAACGAGGTACCCAAAGCGCCGCGGCTTGGTGAGTTTAATGTTCGTCGTTTTACGACGTTTCAGCTTGTGTCGAACCGCAAAGCTGGTGTCAATTCGTTCGTCCTCACAAATACGGAGATTACCTCCCCCCGGTATGATTTCACGGGGAATAAAATAACCCTTGATCTAAAAAACGGGCGCGCTCAGACAGGTCTCGCCACCGGCAACGTTCACGTAACGGTCAGAGATCTCGTTTATAACGAGACAACCAAGCGATTTGTCAGCACTCAGACTATCGATGCCGACTGTGATCGTGCCTCCTACGCCGCGGGAAAAGAACAAGGCCAGGGGCGTATCGATTTTTCCGGGAATGTACTTGTAAAAGTTCAGGGACCGGAATACGTGGTACCACTTGTTCTCAGAGGTAAGACAGGTTCCATAGAATTTGTCGAGGACGGCAAAACCATTTTCGCAATCAATGAGGGTTCGGCAACCGCCACCCTGCGCGAACCTGCACCCACCAAGAAATAGCCCAAGCATCTATGACACTCACTGCTGCTCAGCCAATCCCCGCTCCCCCGCCCGGCGAACGGTCCACGCGCCGTATCGAAGCGCGAGATCTTGTCAAGGCGTACCGGGGACGTAAGGTCGTCAATGGCGTGGACCTGTTCATTGAGCAGGGAGAGATCGTCGGACTGCTCGGGCCGAACGGCGCGGGGAAAACAACGACCTTCGATATGATCGTCGGTAAGGTACGACCCGGCAGCGGCAAAGTTCTGATTGATCAGCAGGAGATAACTTTTCTGCCGATGTTTCAGCGTGCGCGACGAGGAATCGGGTATCTGGCGCAGGAGGCAAGTGTTTTCCGCAAGCTCTCGGCTCGGGAAAATATTCTGCTGGTGCTGGAGATGACCGGTTACCCCGCCGGCAAGCGCCGCGCCCGGGCCGACGAGCTGTTGGGCGAGCTGCATATAAGCCACATTGCCAACAACAAGGGCTATGCCCTCTCCGGAGGGGAACGACGGCGTGTCGAGATCGCCCGCGCACTCGCCGCCAACCCATCGTTCCTTTTTCTGGACGAGCCGTTCGCTGGTATCGACCCGAAAGCCATCGAAGACATCCAGGCTCTGGTACAGGGGCTCAAAGACCGAAACCTGGGCGTTCTGATAACGGATCATAATGCCCTGGCAACCCTTCGCCTGATAGACCGCGGCTACATTATGGTGGACGGAAAAGTCATCATGTCGGGCACATCCCACGAGATCGCCATGGACCCCGTCGCGCGTCAGAATTATCTGGGAGAAAATTTCACCCCATGAATCGCATGGACCGCATGGTACTCGGCGAAGTCCTTGGCTGGTTCGTCGGAAGTGTCTTTCTCTTCTCCAGCCTGATCCTGGCAAGCGGCGAGCTGGTTCGCCTTGCAATGTTCCTTCAGAACGGTCAAAGCCTCTGGCTTGTGCTGCAGCTGCTCGGCTTTACCCTGCCCCAGATATTCGCGCTCACCTTTCCTATCGCGATGCTGCTGGCGACCCTGATGGGAATCGGGCGTCTCTCCAGCGATTCGGAGCTGGTGGCGCTGGTGGCGGCAGGAATCAGCTTTGAGCGGATCATGCTGCCTATCAGTGTCTTCGGGCTGATGGTCTCACTGGTGGGCGTCTGGTTCACGAACAGTGTGGTGCCCGCATCCAGCGCCGCACGAAACCAAATCATCAAACGGGTTGAGAAAGAGGGTAACATCTCGCTCGCCGACAGGTTCAATCACCGAATTGCCGACAAAGACTCCGGAAACGTGCTGGTGGTCCACTCCGAAGGCGGGGCGTCTATTGGCAAGGAAAAGGCAGGGGCGGCGACGCTGCGGAATCTTTCCATTGAGTACTGGCAGAAGAACGCACTTCAGTATGTCATCTACGCGGAGCGGGCGGACTGGGTCATCGGAACACGGGAATGGGCGCTGGACGGCGTCCGGTTTGCCAACCTGATGTCGCCGGAACAGAAGACGCAGGCAATATTGAGTGGTGGTAAGCTCCAGACACGTCAGGTCGCCCTGGGAAAGCCCGATGAACTGGCGGCGCTTCGGGATGTTCGGACAGAAGATGTCTCCACACCCGGTCTGCGCGAGCGCAGCCGTGTGTTCAAGGCAAACGGAGATTTGGGGGCGGCACGAGATGCCGAGGTGGAGGGGGCGCGACGGATAGCACTACCGTTTGCCTCGTTTATCTTTGCCCTCGTCGGGGCCCCACTCGGTGTTTGGCCTCCACGCTCCGGCAAGGGGAACGGCTTCGCTATAGCCATTATGATCACCTTCCTGTACTGGACCCTGCTGCAGATGTTTACCGTCATCGGTCGTGGCGGCACACTCCCGCCTCAGCTTGCCGTAATGATCCCAAACCTGATGGGGCTTGCCGCAGGTATCTATCTCATACGCCGCGTGACGCGCAGCTGAACCGTCCATTTCAGGGAATAATTGTTCGCTCCGCCGCCGAACTGGAGGTACAATGAAGACCCGGTCAATTCCCACTAAAATAAGGGAATTCGAACGTTAACTTTTCTGCAGATTTGTCAATAATCTTACTGCTGTGCCGACCTACCGCTGTCCACGATGGTCATCGGATCTTCACTCTTTAGTTTGCATCCTTGATTGTAGGACAACCGCCGCATCATGAATGTCGCCTTGCTGTTCTTTTTGCTTCTGGTGCCCCTGTCCGGCTTTATCGCCTGGGCAGGTGATCGCATAGGGCATAAATCCGGGAAAAAACGTCACACTCTCTTTGGACTGCGACCGCGTCATACCGCGACGCTTATCACTATCGCTGCAGGTATGTGTATCTCTGTCGTCTCCTTCGGTATGATGTGGGCGCTGAGCGATACCTTCCGCGAGGTCATGGCACGCGGATCGGAGCTCCTGCAGGAAAACAAACGTTTATCACAGGACAATCAGGTAGCTTTGATGCAGGTCGCCCGGAATCGTACGGAAGTCGAAAGACTCGACACGGAAGTCGAGAACTACCGGGATCAGGTCAGACGCGCCGAAGCTGCCAAGCAGCAGGCAGAAGCGGATTTCCAGAGGGCTAAGACCTCACTCGCCAGCGCGAAAAAGGCAATGCAGACCGCCAACTCGAACCTGCTGGCAACCAAAAACAAGCTCGGGGTAACTCAGACGGCTTTAATGAGCGCGGAAACCAGGGTGACAGATGCCCGCAGCCAGGTAGCCCGCGCGAACGCGGATTTTCGGCGTGCGGAAGCGCGTACCCAGGAAGCGCGAACTGTAGCCAGAAAAGCGGAAGCGCAGGTAAAGCTTGCCCAGGCCAGAACAAGAGAGATCCAGCAAAAGCTAGGTAACGCTGAAAGTACCTTTAACGAGGCTACCCAGTTTCAGAAAGCGGCGCTGGAAAAACAGAACAAGCAGCTTGCATCACAAAGTGCGCAGATGGAGAAGCAGACGGCTCAAATAGACGAGCAGCGGTCTGAGCTTGAGCGTCTGACCGTTGAAAAAACGCAGCGTCTCCGTGATGTCGAGGTTGCTAAGCGTGATATCGAGTTAGCCAGGACGGCAATCGAAAAGTTCCGCACCACGACCACCGCGCTCCGTGGCCGCCAGATAACCTACAAAGTGGGCGAAGAGGTAGATCGGGTTTCGATTCCGGCGGGTATCTCCATCTGGCGTATCGAGGCGATTTTAGATTCGCTTCTGACATCCTCCGCGAAGAAAGCGGAAGCCAAAGGCGCAAAAAGGATTACGGAGAAGTCGAGAGCGGTTGCCCTTCTTCCCCAGGCAGCTATGGTATCGATGGCACCGACGTTCGCGCCGTCTAAAAACGGTTCTGCGGGTCCTCTTGAACCGATCCCGGTCCAGAGTCCCGGCACTGCGGGATTCGGGCAGGACACACAGCCGGTTTTGCCGTCGATATCGGAGACGGACTTGCTTCGCGCCGCCGCGGATGCTATTCGGCGGGCGAACAAAGATGTCGTCGTCGTCGTGGTGACCGCCGCGAATGCCGTTGCCGGTGAAACTGTGGCTGTTGATATCCGCACCTATCTCAATCCTGTTGTTCTGAACTCCGGTACAACAGTGGGAGAGATAACTGTGGATGGCTCTGCCTCACGTCAGGAAATTATCGACGCCCTGTACGGCTTCCTACGGCGTGATGTGCGAAGCCGACTGCTGAAAGCCGGCGTTATTCCCCCATTGGTCAGCAGCGAAGGACCCGAGGCACCGACAAGCCGCACGGTGTCGGATACAGAGGCGGGAAATATCTTCACCCTGTCAGGCGATGCCTGGCTCAAGATCATGGACGACATCCGAAGAGCGGGCTCCCAGGCACGTGTCATCGTACGTGTGGACAAGACGACCCATGCCGCCGACCCGGTGTCTCTTCGATTCGATGTCAAGAAGGGGCGTGATTCACGCCCGGTTCCCAGATCAGATGAGGACCGCCCAAGTGGTAAGAGTCTGCCGGTTGGCGCTCCCAGCGGCATGGCATTGTGGTAGACGAACCGACGCTCCTGCCTCAGGCACTCCCGCAAACGGTCCTCTCCATCGATCCGGGCACGACGAAGTGCGGGATTGCGGTTGTTGTGGGTGAAGCACTAGGGCGCTGCCGGGTACTTCACCGAGAGGTCCCGGAAACGGAGCGACTTGTGGCTCGTGTTCTCTCTCTGCTTGCAGAGCATCCTGCCATCAATGCAGTTCTGATCGGTAACGCAACCAACAGCGCTCCCCTTTACCGAGCACTCCGGGCGTCCCTGCCGCCTGCGTTGCCGCTGCATCGTGTCGAGGAGGCGTTTACCTCGCAGCGCGCCCGTGTACGGTTCCAGCTGGAGAACCCGCCGCGCGGCTTCGAGAAGCTGCTGCCGCCCGGTCTTCGCACCCCGCCCCGCCCCTACGATGACTATGTCGCGGTTCTGCTGGCAGAGGACTTCTTTGCCGCCGCGAAGATTTAACCTTGTCTTAACGTTTGAGTCACCCGCAGGCGCTACACTATCAGTGTGGATTCGACCTGGAAGCTCAGAAAGCGCCGGATGAATCGCACTTCCTACTGAACCCTACTTGGCCTGCGCTGTTATCAGCCGCAGGCCAATTTTTTCAGAACTCCCCAGAGTCGATACCGGGAAGGCTTAATTCTCCGACCGCGACGATCCGCCATCGGGGCTCGCGCAGAAATAGCCACCGAGTCTGCTCCTCCTTGCGCATCACCAGCGTGATAGGGTTGCTTCCCCAGATATCGTCGCCGGTCTCCGCGAAGAAGACCGACGCCTTCGTGAACACAAGACGCTCCTCTGGATTTCCTTTGGGTGACGGGAGGATACGAGGCGTGTTGACACGGACATCGTAATTTACCCCGCGCCCATTCTGAAACGAGCGGTTTAGCAGGAGGCGCAGCCGCTGTTTGTTAATCTGCCCCGCGCGGAAGTCATCGGACACAAGATTCATCACCCCACCGACACTGTGACGTCGCGCCGCGTCTTCCGCGTCCCGCAGTGATGCGATAATCTGCTGCTCCGGGGTGAGCTTCGGCGCACTTTGAATGCGCCAGAGCAGGAAACCGCCCACAAAGAGCAGAAGCGCCGCCAGACCGAGGATGATTTTTGATGTGGTCTTCATAGTTGTCCCACCAAACTATACGGGGGTTGCCGACGGTTTATTACCTCGCTGGCAGAGTCAGCTTTTTGTCCACGACAAGCTTTTCGGGCAGGTTCGCGATCTCCGCCGCGGTAACCAGAACGGTGCGGGTCACCATCGTCATCTTTTCAAAGTCTATTTTGGAGACCTCATCGGAGCGTCTATGATAGTCCTCGTGAACCCCATCGAACCAGAAGATAATCGGAATGCCTTTTCGGGCGTAGTTAATATGATCGCTTCGGTAGAAAAATTGGTTCGGGTCATTGGGATCGTCGTAGGTGTAATTCAGCTTCAGGTTCAGATAACTTTTGTTAACCTGGTCGGAGAGGTTTCCCAGCTGGGTAGACATCATCCGCGACCCGATGACGAAAATCTCTTTTGGACCGGAAAGAGAGGCATTGGCGGGCTTCTGGTCTCCTGCCTGCTTGCTGCGTCCAATCATGTCTATATTAAGCTGCGCCGCCACCTTGTTCAGTGGGACAGTCGGGTTCTCAGTAAAATACGAGGAACCCCAGAGACCCTTTTCCTCGCCGCAGTGCCAGACAAAGAGAAGCGACCGGCGGGGGCGTGTCGATGCCTGATGCAGCGCATCTGCCATAGCAAGAAGCGCGGAGGTGCCGGAGCCATCATCGTCCGCACCGTTGAAGATCGAGTCGCCACTGGCGTCCGGCGTTGCCGACATGCCGACGTGATCGTAGTGCGCGCCGAACGCGACGTACTCGCTCTTCAGACGTGGGTCGCTCCCCTCCCAGATCGCGACGACATTCTGAGTCGGCATGGTCTCCGTCTGGTAGCGAAGAGTCAGCGACATTTTCTTGGCAGATGCCAGCTCAAATGAGGGCTGGTCGGCACCAACGGCAGTCTGCGTCATTGCCCTTGTGCTGTCGATCTTTTCCCCGGCAAAAAGCTGCTGAGACGCCTCCGGCGAAAGAATGACAGTGGGAAGCGCCGCTTGCCTTGCGGGAGAAGAGGATGCGCTGGCAGGGGTAAAACCGCCACGTGGTGTCGCCGCATCGTTACGCAGGGGTGCAAAGGAGGCAGCATCCGAGAGGTAAACGATACCTGCCGCGCCTTGCTGCGCAGCGTACTGCTGCGGGATTATGGCGTTTGCGTAATCCGGCCCACCCGGAAATCTCTGACCGAGCCGCTGACTGACGACCAGAAACTTCCCTTTAACATTGAGGCCGTTGTAAGGATTCACACCCTTTTGCGGCAGCACCCACCCCTGCCCCACATAAACCAATGACGTCTCTGCAATCGCGGCATCGACGGCTCCCCGACCGCGTCCCGCGGACAGGACGAAATCGGCAGGATACGCAAGTGTTTTTCCGCCCAGGGAGGCGGTCGTTGTCGCGGGGTCGATTCGGCTGCGATTGAGCGCTATTTTCTGAAAGAATGTTCCCGCATCCCCTGCCGGTTTGAATCCCCACCGCGCCAGATTCGTGGCGAGAAATTTCGCTGCCGTGTTCAGGCCGTTGGAGGGCGTATCGCGCCCCTGCAGCTCGTCTGACGCGATAAAGCTCAGATAGTCTTTGAGCTGGGCAGCACTAATGGCACGATCCGCCAGAGCACGGGCGTCTGCTGCTGTCAGGTAGGAACCGGGAGCGGCGAGCCTTGGCCCAGGCGGTACTCTTACGGAAGGCTTTTGCGCGAAGGCTGGTTCAGCGGCTAAAGGCGCGAGGAACGTCAGGGCGGCGAGAACGACGAAAGGCTTATGAATCATATGGCTTGTGAAAATTCTAATGCCCTCACGGCAAAGTCAGAGGAAATAACGAAACGGGGCTGAATCCGAAAATTCAGCCCCGTTTATCTTTTTCAGAACAGTCTCTATTTTGTGATTGAACTGATCTTATAGTTGGTGACGCCACCGGGTGTCTTTACCAGCACCGTTTCGCCGACCTTATGACCAACAAGCGCTTTGCCTACGGGTGATAGATCGGAGATTCGATCCTGGTCCGGGTCCGCCTCGTACGGCGAGACCAGTGTCAGCGTCCAGTCATCCCCATAATCCAGATCCTGAACGGAGACGGTTGATCCAAGTCCGACATAGTCGGTAGGAATATCGTCCTCGGAAAGAGTACGTGCGCCCGATAAAATTCTTTTGAGATCAAGAATGCGGCCTTCCACAAACGCCTGCGCGTTTTTGGCTGCCTCATACTCGGCGTTTTCTGTTAGCTCCCCAAAGTCTTTCGCGTCACGGATGCGGTTTGCAACCTCATGCCGTTCCACTGTCACTAGATGATCCAACTCTTGCTCGATATTATTCCGACCGGATGCGGTCAGAACGATATCTTCCTCAACCTGCGGATGTTGCTCCATAACCTGCACTCTTAGATGCCTCCGTCAAAAACGGTCTTTGTTGTTGCTGTCAATTGTACGCCTCACCGCGTACACGTTTACGCACCCTATCAGGCGGCGTACCAGGAGATGCCTCACCCTATGTTTTGGTTCATCCGGGATTTCGCTATACCACTATTTTCCGTGAGACAAACAAAAACGGGTTAATTTTCACTTTTCTTCGCCTTGCTGTTGATCACATCAAAGCGGATAGAAGTGGAAACTAATCGTGTGAGCAGCACTTCGGGAAAGTACAGTTAGAAGCCGAACCGCTATCACAGATCCTGTTTCCCCTTTAGTACGCAGTTTGCCTGACAAAGTTCCCTGACAGGAGTCTTTTGCCGAAAATTTGCATTAACTGCCTTGCCTGCCTGCCGGGCAAATCGCAGTTTATCGCGAAAAGCTGCCGGAGTCCCCCTGTCGATTGTCAGACCGTCAGGTTGCCGTTCGGCGCGGCAGACCGCCATAATGGGACATGCCAGCAGTTCAAACAGAAGTACTCGTGTCCGCGGCAGCCTCACTGACAGACGTCCTGGAGCAGATCGGCAGAGCGTTTAGCCGGGCTGAGAAGGGTCAGGCCCGTGTGCGTTTCAACTTTGCCGCGTCCGGGGTGCTGAAACAGCAGATCCTTGCCGGGGCTCCGGTCGATGTGTTCGCCTCTGCCTCGCCCAAAGAGATGGACGAACTGCAGGCGGCGAAGCGTATCCAGGCCGCGACACGCACAGACTTCGCACGAAATCGCCTAGTGCTGATCGTTCCCAGGGCGTCAGCGCTCCCCATCAGAGACTGGAAAGACCTTTCCCGCCCGGAGGTAAAGCGCATCGCCATCGCCAATCCCGGCGCGGTCCCAGCGGGTCGCTATGGACAGGAGACGCTGATAAAACGAGGGCAGTGGGCGCGCCTTCAATCAAAACTGGTTTTCGGCGAGAACGTTCGTCAGACGCTGAGCTATGTGGCTGGCAGAAATGTAGACGCCGGAATCGTCTTCGCGACCGATGCACGCAGCGAGACGAATCTTGTTCGCATTGTTGCGACAGCGATTCCCGGCAAGGATCATACGCCGATTGTTTACCCCGCAGCGGTCGTGTCAGGGGCTCCCAACGGCGGTGCGGCCCGCCGGTTCCTGCGCTTTCTCCAAGGCCGCGAATCGCAGGCAATTCTGGCACACTTCGGCTTCTCTCCCATGAGCGGTTCCTGATGTCCCCACTTCTGCTGTCGCTGCTGGTAGCGAGCACGGCGATGGCGCTTGTTGTTCCGGCGGGGTTGCTTACTGCCTGGTGGCTCGGGACAGGTAAGCCGTTCCGCGGCAAGGTGCTGGTGGAGACGCTGCTGACACTTCCGCTCGTGCTGCCGCCGACCGTGGTGGGCTTCGGACTGCTGCTTATCCTGGGACAGCAGACAGTATTTGGACGCTATCTCAACAATGCCCTAGGGATTCGTCTGCTCTTCACCTGGGAGGCGGCGGCTCTGGCCTCCGCGATTATGGCGGCGCCTCTCTTCACACGGACGGCGGCGGCGGCCTTCGCTACCGTAGAGCGCGACCTGCTGGATGTTGGTCGGACGCTGGGCGCCTCCGAGATCACGCTGTTCCTCCGCGTTTTGATTCCTATCTCGTACCGGGGACTGCTTGCCGGGGGTACCCTTGCGTTCGCACGGGCTCTTGGCGAGTTCGGGGCGACACTGATGGTCGCTGGAACGATTCCGGGCCGGACGCAGACACTCCCGCTTTCCCTGTACGCCGCGGTTCAGAACGGGAAGTACGACGACGCGTTCAAGGACACCCTCTTGCTGACTATACTGGCCTTTGTGCTCGTCGGTCTGGTAAGCGCGTACACCAGCACCGTCGCTACGCGCCGGGGGGAGGGGCGTTAAGCGCGTCGTTAAGAAAAGTGGTCACACGCCTTCCGTACTCCTCGCCCGCCACAAAAACACTTTGAACGTGACCTGCCTCCGGCACCTCCCAGAGGGTAAGGTTTCCCGGCGAGGCAGCCGCAATCAGACGGGCATTCTCCGGCGAGATAAGGCGGTCCTCCTGACCATGTATCAGCAGCACCGGTCGCGGAAAGATCCGCTGCATCGCTTCCTGAGGGGCGATCTGCTCACAGCTGACTCCGAGCAGCGCCTCGCCGACGCGTCGCGCCTGAGGAACCACCAGGGGAGCCATTTTTCGCCCGAAGGCCAGCTGAAGACGTCCCTCGACCGCGCGGTCGAAACGCGCATAT
>JAZKEA010000485.1:0-12772 GCA_040387315.1 Armatimonadota bacterium
ACGAGCATCTGAAACTTCTGCTTGCCAAATCCACCTCGGATAACCTCTTTGACCTCCACCCTCCCTTCCAGATCGACGGCAACTTTGGCGCGACGGCAGGGGTCGCGGAGATGCTCCTGCAGTCCCATATCATGACGGAATCCGGCGGCTATGAGATACAGCTTTTTCCCGCACTGCCATCGGCCTGGAACTCCGGGCAGGTAACCGGCTTGCGTGCTCGCGGTGGAGTCACCGTGGATGTCCGGTGGAGCCATGGACGCGCGACGGAGGCAGCCCTGACAGCAGACCGAAATGGGACGTTTGCCGTACGCGCGCCGCAGGGACAACACTTCGCGGGTACGAAGGGAGCACCTGCTGCGGAAATCCTTTCTCTTAATCTTGCTGCGGGAAAGAAACAGCGATTGAAATTTGCGGAATCGGACCGGGGAATACTTCACGCCGACCCCGCACCCAAAACAAAATAACCTGAAATTAGATCAAGACTAAGATATGAAGTTTACCGATGGTAACTGGCTCATGCGGCAGGGGGTGCGGGCGCACTACCCCGCCCAGGCGTATGATGTTGCGGCGACAGAGCATCTGCTGACGATAGAAGCGCCCACGAAACGGATCAACCACCGGGGAGACACGCTGGGCGGACCGGTCCTTACGGTTCAGTTCTCGTCCCCGATGCCGGATGTTATCCGTGTTCATCTCACCCACTATTCAGGCAAGAAACCGCATGGCCCGGAGTTCGAAATATTCCCGTCTGCCGAAAACCCGGCGCAGACCAGCGTCACGGATACCACAGCGGTGCTGACCAGCGGTCAGCTTTCGGTCGAGGTCTCACGCAGCGGCTGGGATGTGTCGTTCAAGGCGGGTGGAAAAACCATCACCCGCAGCGGGAACCGCGGCATGGGCCTGGCGGAGGTCGAAGGCGAAGGGAAGTACCTGCATGAACAGCTGGCGCTTGGCGTCGGCGAAAATGTCTATGGGCTCGGCGAGCGCTTTACCGCCCTGGTGAAAAACGGTCAGGTGGTAGAAAGCTGGAACAAGGACGGCGGGACGGGAAGCGATCAGGCCTACAAAAACGTGCCCTTCTACCTCACCAACAGGGGCTATGGGGTCTTTGTCAACCATCCCGAAAATGTCTCCTTCGAGGTAGCTTCCGAGAAGGTATCCCGTGTCCAGTTCAGTGTTCCCGGCGATTCTCTGGAATACTTCGTAATCTACGGACCGACCCCAAAAGAGGTTCTGGAAAAATACACGGCTCTCACCGGTCGCCCCGCGCTTCCTCCCGCCTGGTCATTCGGGTTGTGGCTGACAACGTCGTTTACCACCAGCTACGACGAAAAAACGGTGACTGGCATTCTGGACCAGATGGTGGCCCATGACCTGCCTCTCCATGTATTCCACTTCGACTGCTTCTGGATGCGGGAGTTTCACTGGTGCGACTTTGAGTGGGACCCACGCACGTTCCCCGATCCGGAGGGGATGCTGGGCCGCCTGCACGAGCGCGGTCTGAAAGTCTGTGTCTGGATCAACCCCTACATCGCCCAGCGGTCCAAGCTTTTCGCCGAGGGGGCGGAACACGGCTATCTGCTGAAGACGCCCGGTGGAGACGTGTGGCAAACCGACCTCTGGCAGCCGGGGATGGGGATCGTGGACTTTACCAACCCGGATGCCTGCCGGTGGTTCGGGGACAAACTGCGCGTGCTCTGCGACAGTGGTGTCGATAGTTTCAAAACGGACTTTGGCGAGCGGATTCCTACCGACGATGTCGCCTGGTTCGATGGCTCCGATCCACAGCGGATGCACAACTACTATAGCTTTATCTACAACAAAGTTGTGTTCGATGTGCTGAAGGAGAAGCGCGGGGAAAACGAAGCGGCGGTCTTCGCCCGCTCCGCGACCGCGGGCGGGCAGCAGTTTCCCGTTCACTGGGGCGGCGACTGCTACTCCAGCTTCGAGTCCATGGCGGAAAGCCTGCGTGGCGGACTATCCCTCAGCCTTTCGGGCTTCGGGTTCTGGAGCCATGATATTGGAGGGTTTGAGGGCACGCCCCCTATTGAGGTGTATAAGCGGTGGATCGCCTTCGGTCTGCTGTCGTCACACAGCCGCCTGCATGGAAGTTCTTCCTACCGGGTGCCGTGGCTCTTCGACGAGGAAGCCGTCGATGTTCTCCGCTTCTTTACCAAGCTGAAATGCCGCCTGATGCCCTATTTGTACGGGCAGTCCGTAGTGGCGCATGAGCAAGGGATTCCGACGATGCGCGCGATGATGCTGGAGTTCCCCCAGGACCCCTCCTGCGACACGCTGGATCGGCAGTATATGCTCGGAGAATCCCTGCTGGTCGCGCCTATCTTTTCCCCTGATGGCACCGCGCAGTACTATCTCCCGGCAGGTCGCTGGACAAAGTTTTTGACCGGTGAGGTCGTTGTCGGCCCACGCTGGGTGCAGGAAGCGCATGATTTTCTGAGCGTCCCCCTGCTGGTTCGTTCTAACTCACTGATCGCGGTCGGCGGGACCGACACAAAGCCGGACTATGATTTTAGCGAGGATGTCACGCTTCACCTCTACGAACTGGAGGAGGGTAAATCGGCCACCGCCGCGGTCCCAACTCTCGCCGGTATGACCGAGCACACGGTAACCGCCACCCGGCAGGGAAACGAGATCCGTGTGACAAGTACCGGGGGCGCGCAGACCTGGTCACTCTTGCTTGTAGGAATAGATTCCGCGGCCTCCGTTGATGGCGGCGCGGCGGAGCAGACTCAGCAGGGTATTCGCCTAACCATAGGAGCAGGTACAGAAACCCTGAGCATCAGGCTTAACCAGACCGGTCAGCAGGTATAACAACGACGTATGCGGGAGATGGGCAAAAACAACGATAGGCCCTGAATGATCTCCTGCAGGAGGACTTTCGATGCAGTATACGCGCCTTGGCCGAACCGGCCTTAAAGTCTCTCGCCTTTGTCTGGGAACGATGAATTTTGGCCCCCAGACCAGCGAAGAGGACAGCTTCAAAATCATGGATCATGCCCTGGAACTGGGCATCAACTTCTGGGATACCGCCGACGTCTACGGCTGGAAAAAAGGGGAAGGCGTCACCGAGCAGATCATCGGGCGTTACTTTGCTCAGGGCGGTGGGCGTCGTGAGAAAGTCGTTCTGGCGACCAAGGTCTATGGTGATATGGGCAGCGAGGCGGCAGGTACGGTTGACTGGCCCAACACCAACCGTTTGTCTGCGCTTCATATCCGCCATGCCTGCGACGCCAGTCTGAAGCGCCTGCAGACCGACTATATCGACATGTACCAGATGCACCATATTTTCCGGGATGCTCCCTGGGAGGAGGTGTGGCAGGCCTTCGAAATACTGGTGGCGCAGGGTAAAGTCGTCTATGCCGGTTCATCCAACTTTGCGGGCTGGCACATCGCCAAAGCAAACGAAGCGGCCAAATCGCGAAACTTCCTCGGTCTTGTCTCCGAGCAGAGCCTGTACAACCTCAATGCGCGTACAGTCGAGCTGGAAGTAATCCCCGCCTGCGAGGACTACGGTCTGGGTCTAATTCCGTGGAGCCCGCTGGGGGGCGGTCTGCTGGGCGGGATTTTGCAGAAGCCTGCCGAGGGACGTCGCGCGGGTATGAATATCGAGGAGCAGCGCCCGAAGCTGGAGAAATGGGAAGCCCTTTGCGCTGACCTTGGTGAGAAGCCTGCAGATGTGGCTCTCGCGTGGCTGCTCAACAACAAGGTTGTGACCGCTCCGATCATCGGTCCGCGAACGGTCGAGCAGCTCGATGGCAGCCTGCGGGCACTAGAAATCACGCTCTCTGAAGAGACTTTGAAGAAGCTCGACGAGATATTCCCGCCGGTCGGCAAAGGCGGCACAGCACCCGAAGCTTACGCATGGTAATCTGACTAGTCTGCGCCCTATCCCGGCAGTGCTCTGCCGGGATAGGGCGTGATAAAAAAGGCGGCTTAATCTTTCCAGGCTACCTTGATGCTGCCGCACTCCTCAGCAAAGGGGTATCCGTTGTAGATCCACCCCTGCCGCATCTGCCCCTGCTGATCCCGCACGGTAATCTCATACGCGGCTCCGGTACGCGGGCTCCAGCCGGAAGGATGCCCGTCAAACGAGTCCGTGGCCTCCACCAGTTCGTAACCGTTCTCCCGCACCCATCTCTCGACACATTTTCGGTTCTGCCCGAATCGCCAGGCGACAAATAACCCAACCATAAACAGCAAAATCACCGGAAGTGTAAAAAGAGTTAAATCTGTTGCGTCCATATTTCTTCAGCAGTGAAAAAGTTGACCCGCGCCCAATAGCGCCCGATACTCAGACGATACCCGAATCGACGATTTTTCATCGACTTTGTTCAAAAGAAAAAACGGCAAGCCGATCAATATACTGTGCAACCCATGCCGCCTGGGACGGGATCAAGCCCGTGCTGCCGACATCGCTAGCGGACCTGGGCAAAGGCACCCAGTAGAGTTCAAAGCGATGCTCCCACTCTTCCGCACTCTGTATCCAGGTATCCGGTGTCGCTTCCGTGGGTGTTACATGGTAGAAGTGCCGTACCAGGAGCGGCGTGATCGCGTCTGATGGCACCCAGCCGGAAACACTGCGCGAGGGATTGCTAAAATCCTCTTTGGCAATCTCATCGAATTCCTCGTAGGCGACTTTCACGTAGCCGTTTTGCGGGTCTCCGAGTCGTCGTACCGGCAGACCGCGCCGGAGGCCCAGATAGGTGGGGAACGCCGCTATCACCGCCTCTGCATCGGGTCGAGGGCTTTCAAGCAGGAGCACCGTCCGAAGCACCATATGATAATCCGCACGCATCGTCTGTGTCTGGCTGCCGAAGTATCCCACCACAGTCACGGCGGTCAGTCCCGTCTCTTCCCAGGTTTCGCGAAGCGCCGCCTCTCCTGGAGGCTCATTCGCCTCAACAGTCCCTGCAGGAAGCTGAACTCCCCCGCAGGGGTGACGAAACACCAAGAGCTCGCGTGCCTCGGCGGGCCCGCGCGTCACAAAAACCGTTACCTTCTCCATGACTTCCTGTGTATCTATCACCGGCATCTGTCTCAAGCGATTTCCCTCTCTAAAATCCAATGGGCTACTGCCAGCAGATCGTCGCCAACGAACATAGCTTCCTCTTCCCGCGACTCTCCCGCCTGCGGTCCCCACCCCGTGCGAACGTAACAGCCACCGAGAGCGCCGATAGCCAACGCCGAGCGAATATCACCTTCCGTATCTCCGACGACCCAGGAGCGGGACAAATCAATACTGTGGGCATCGGCAGCTTGCTTGTAAAGAGTCGCCTGCGGTTTGGCACAGGCGCAGGCATCGCTGGTGCGGTGCGGGCAAACGTAAGGCCCAACGACTTTGGCCCCGTTCGAAGACAGCGCCGCCTGAAACCCCTCAAACCACTGGACAAAGGCCTCTTCGGAGTAGACTTCTTTTGCGATCCGCGACTGAACCGTGACCACAGGACAAACAAACCCCTTCTGGTTCAGCAGGCGCACCGCCTCGACCGCACCAGGGATAAGTTTGTACTCATCCAGTGAATCTGCCTGCACGGGAAGAACCAATGTCCCATTAAGGTCCAGAAAAACGGCGCGATGCTCCCTGCCGGTATGCTTCATTGTTTGACTCCCTGTGTTGATACGGAGACAATGCTTCCTTCGAGTTCATACAAATGAGACGGCAGAGAACAAAGCCAGTCCGCGCCCGCTGAGGTTAGTTCCTCTTGTGAACCGAAGCCCCAGAGGACACCAATACAGGCGACGCCGTTCTGATGGGCTCCGACCACATCCTGTTTGCGGTCTCCAATCATCAGGCATGCATCGGCAGCCAGTCCCCTGTCTGCCAACAGGTACTTGATCAACGCCGTTTTGTCCGACCGTTCTCCGGATAACTCACTTCCATAGACGCCCTCGAAGAACGCGTCCAGACCGAAGTAGGATAGGATATCTTTCGCATAGACCGTCGGTTTTGAGGTAGCAATCAACAGTCGATAGCCATGCGAACAGAGTGCCGTCAGCGCTTCGGGAATACCAGGATAAACAGCGTTCTCGAACTTCCCGATGCTGCTAAACCGTTCGCGGTAAAGCCCGAGGGCATCGCAGGCAAGCACCGGATCATTCGTTCCAAGAAGGACGGGGAGCGTTTCCTGGAGAGGCGGTCCGATACAGGCGCGCAGTTCGGATTCGCACGGCACCAGCCGTCCCAGTTTCTCCAGAGCGTAGGTCAGGCAGCGCGTGATGCCCTCTGCAGGGTCAGTGAGCGTACCATCGAGATCGAACAGAAGCGATGTGGCTGCGGATGAAGAACAGGGAGACATCGCTTCTGAAATCATTGCCTCGATTGTATCGCGAGGGCAATTCGGTTGTAGAAAGGCGTCGGTAAAGTCAAGCCTTCCTCATAAGGATCGAGAAGATATGCGGGAGCCTCCGGGCTAAATCCTTGGGCAGGTCAGGGAACTGATTCCAGTAAAGGTCAGGGTGTTCGTCAAATCGTTCCAGGGTCAGGCCAGCACTGATCAAAGCATTGATGATGTCACCTAGCGTCCACTGGTGCTCACGGGCACGCGGAGCCTTCAACGCCTGGCTTTGCTGTTCAAGGAACGGCATGGGCCAACGCTGATCGTTCAGAGCAGTCGCGAAGTAGTCACCGTGGGTGGGATCCAGCCTGTATTCCGACGCGCTAGTGTCCCACACCCAGTCAAGCGGGTGCCCCTCAAATATAAACAGCCGTCCTCTGGGCCGCAGAAGCCGGGCCACAACGTCGGCCCAAGCCATGATATCCATAATCCACGGCAGCGCTCCTCTTCCCGTGTACACCAGATCAGCGGTGCCATCGAGTTCGTGTGGTGCCTCCAGAACGTCGCCGCAGAACCAGCGTGCCGCCGCACCTAATGCCGCCGTCTTGCGCTCGGCGACAGCGATCATGCGCGGGCTGATATCAATTCCAACTACCTCTGCTGCTCCTTGAGGTAAAAGCGAGAGCGTGTCACTGCCGCCCGCACACTGCAAATGAATCGCGCGACCGCACCAGGATGAGATGTCACCGAGGATACGCTGCTCCGGTTCAAGCAGTGTGCTGCCGCCTGCCTTTAAGAATTCGATCTGTGTCGCTTCATCACGCTCGTAGATGGCGGCGGTTTCGTCCCAGGCCGCGCCTGTCTCCTGATGTGTCGACCGGATAGTTTCAAAATTCATACTTGTTTGTATCCTGTTGACACAACACTGGTCAGCAAACTATAATTTGCCGATGCAGCAAACCATCACGATTGACACAGCGACCGCTCGTCGCTTTCTTCTTGAGGCGCACGGACTCACGGGCTTTCAAAAATTTCCGGATGTAGGCAGCGCTATTCAGCACCTCCAATTTCTTCAGGAGGATTCTATCAACGTCTGCGGGCGAATGCATGACCTGATCCTTTGGCCCCGCGTTGCAGACTACAGCCCGGATAAACTGGCGACGGCACTATACAGCGAGCCACGGCAGGCGTTTGAATACTACTTTCCCAATCTGTCCGCGCTGCCGATTGCCGAATACCCTTACTTTGTCCGATCCATGCGGGCGCGGGTAAATGCGCCGGGCCGCTGGCATTCCCTGTCTCCGGAAGAGTCCGAGGTCGCCGCTATCCTGCTGGAGCGGATGCAGGCGGAAGGCCCGATGCGGACACGGACCAACGGGGATGAGCACGGGCACACGATGTCCGGATGGGGTACCAGAACGCGTGTCGCAACACGGGTTCTGGAAAAGTTATGGCTGCAGGGACATGTGGCCGTTGCACGGCGGGAGGGATTCGAGCGCTGGTTTCACCGTGCCGATCTGATATTTCCGGAGTTGGTTGGTCTCCACGCGGATGAGACCAGGCTGCCCGCGCTTGAGGAAGAGCGCCGTTTTCTGGCCCAAAAACGTCTGCGGGCGCGAAGGCTGTTCAAGCTAAAACGGGGTGAAGCCGATCTGCTTGGCGCAACCTCTCTTGTTAAAGTCCAAATTGAGAATGTGCCGCAGCCCTGGTTTATTCTGCAGGATGACCTGACCGCACTGGAGCGAATTCAGGCTGACCCCGTTCTCAATCAGAGCACGGAAGCGATACTGCTGGCTCCTCTAGACCCCCTCGTGTACGACCGCAGCCGGAACCGCGCTGTCTTCGATTTTGACTATACCTGGGAAGTGTATGTACCGCAGGCAAAGCGGCGATGGGGTTATTACGTTTTGCCGATTCTCTACCAGGACAAGTTGATCGGGCGCGTTGACCCTAAGATCGACCGAAAAACCGCGACGCTGCATCTCGTGTCGCTGACCCTGGAGACGGAAGTTGACGCAGAAGCGGCAGCCGAGCCGGTGCTAACGCGTCTTTATGCCTTTGCCCGCTTTCTGGGCGCCGAACAAATCGCCTTCGAAAAGCGAGCGGTGCCGAAGGCATTTCACCGTCCTCTGTCGAAGTTCAAGGCATGAGAGGCGTTATTCGTGCGGAGATCCAGGCTCTTTCGTTTGACTTCGCGGACACCCTGTATCCACACCGGCCCGATGAATTGGAACGGGTTCTGCGTCAGGTAGCCGCCTCGCTGACCGGAGTTGCGGCAACGGATCCGGTGGATTTCTTCCGGGTTCGAGACACATTTCTGACCGTTCGTGACCGGCAGTTCGCCGAGAACCGCGCGAAGCTCTGCGAGAACGACCTGGATGTTCGTTTCGCGGAATGTGCGCAGTCCGTTGGCGCGGAACCCACGGATATCGTTCTGTCCGCGATGCGGGAAGCGTATACCAGCGCGTTCGTTTCCGCGATGGTGTTGCCTCCCTGGCTGCCCACTTTGCTGGAAGATCTTTCTAGTCGGTACCGGCTTTGCCTGATCTCTAACTATCCGCTGTCCACACCCATCTACCAGACGCTCGATCGTGACAACATGCGGCGGTTCTTTGATGCGGTTATCGTCTCCGCTGACCTTGGGGTAATCAAGCCACATCCCCGTCTCTTTGCAGAGGCTCGAAAGGGATTAGGCGATGTTCCGGCTGAGAACGTGCTGCATATTGGCGATGACTGGGATGCTGATATTCTGGGCGCGGGGCAGGCCGGAATGCAGACGGTCTATACTCGGCAGTGGCGGGCTATAACGGACAAGCACTATCAAACGGGCGATCATCCACCGCTGGCAGAGATCGATGACCTGCGCCAACTCCCCGACCTTTTGAACCGCCTCTCCGCTGGTTAACAGACTAACGGACGATGCCGCAGCCGAAGGCGCGGGTCGCCTTGGGAACACCCTGAGGACGTCCGGCGAGCAGAGCGTCCAGCGTGTCTTTCAGCTCATGGGTCTTTGCCTCGGCGGCGACCCGGCTGCCGTCGATGTGACCGGCATAGCGCAGGACCCTATCGGAATCCAGGACAAAGACTTCCGGGGTGACGCTCGCCCCCAGATGGTCCGCGCCAAGACCACGCTCATCTTTCAGAACAGGGAATGAAAAGCGGTGTTCGCGGGCATGGGCAGCAATCTCCGCCATCGTTTCGTCCTTGTTGGAGTAGATTCCCACGAACCGAATTCCTCTCGCGGCATATGCATCCGCCAGTGCCGGCAAGCGGTCATTATACGCATTGGCACAGGGACATTTGACGGACAGGAAGAGAGCTACCGTTGCCTTCTGCGTTCCGTCGCCATAAAGCGTTTCCATTGTGCCGTTCTTGTCCGCACGAGGGAGACTGTATTCCCCCACTTTTTTGCCGACGCCACTCGCCCGCGCCGCGGTCACCTCGTCGATACAGCATCCGCTGATTTCCAGAAGCTGCTTACCGTGGTCTGCGGGATTGACAGCAGCATCGGAGACCCGAAACTTGACCTTGCCCGCAGGAGCCACCACAAAGGTGGTCCTGAAATCACCCTGAGGTACGCCGAACTGCCGTGCGATTTCACCCCCCTTATCGAGTAGGAGAGGAAACGGCAACTTTTCTCGGCGATGAAGCGCTTCTGCCTCCGCACCGTTCTCATCCGCAACGACGAAGACTTTTGCTCCGGCTAGATCGAACTCACCTGCCGCCTTTGCCAGAGCGCGAACTTCCTGAATCGTTTTTGAATCCGTCCAGGAGGGCACAAACGCCAGAAACACGGCCCGCCCCTGATAATCCGCGAGATGGAACGTTCGGCCATCCTGCGCGGTAAGCGAAAAGTCCGGCGCGGTCATCCCCGGAGAGACAATCTTGCTGACGGATGCTCCACGGGTCGGCAAGGGCAGACTACCGCCAAGCGCAAGGAGCGATACGAGGAGAGCAAGCGCGGCAGCAGACAAAATGCCTGCCTTAAGAAAGGCCGCTTTGAGCGGTGATTTTCGGATTTCGATTTGTGACATAGGTTCAGGCAGAGTTTGTGTACTATTTCACGAACTCTACACCTACTATATCTCTGCTATAACACGAAAGCCAAAAAGAAGATATGTTACTCGTAGCGAAGGGCATCGATAGGATCGAGACGGGAAGCGCGCACGGCGGGATAGATACCGAAAAACATCCCCACGCCCAGAGCGAAGGTAAATCCCATGATCGCTGCCCAGGGGGGAACAAAGGTCGGAAGCCGGCTGCCCGCGACCGCGCTGATCGCTTTGGAGACGCCGTACCCGAAGGCGCAGCCGAGCAGGCCGCCCATGCCCGAGACCGTCATGCTCTCGGTCACGAACTGCAGCAATATATCCTGCCGCTTCGCCCCGACTGCTTTGCGAATCCCGATCTCGCGAGTGCGCTCCGTAACAGACACCAGCATGATATTCATGATGCCGATACCGCCGACCAGGAGCGAGAGCCCGCCTACCCCACCGAGAATGAGCTGAAAGATGATCAAGACCGAGTCCAGACGCTGCAGCAGACCCTCCTGGGTATCCACAATGAAATCATTGGCGTGGTCCGGATGAAGCGATTTTAAGGCGGCGAAGACCGCATCCGCCGCGCTTTCGACATTCAGCCCCTCCGCGCGTGCGGTGACCTGGGAGATGGTTTCATTGCCGCTCAGGCGTTTCTGCATCGTTGCGAGCGGAAGAAGGACCTGTTCGTCGGGATTGCTGCCGAAACCGGACCGCTCTTTATGCTTCAGGATACCGATTACCGTCAGCGGGGTGCGGTTCGCCCCGTACTGCGCGATCAGGGTCTTGCCCAGCGCCTCTTCCTTACCAAAAACCTCGGTGCGAACCTTGTCGCCAATGATGCAGACCTTAGCCCAGGAATCATCATCAGACGCGGTAAAAAAACGCCCCTGCACCACGTCCAGGTTATTTACGTCGGGATAGGCCAGAGTGACACCCACGGCATTCGCCTGAAATTCCCGTTTTCCACGAATGACCTTCATACCACCCGTCGATTCCGGGGCGATACTGCTCAGACCGTCCACACGACGCTCGATCGCTTCCGCATCCCGAAGAGTCAGTCCCTCGAACGAGCCTCCCGTTCTCCGGTCACCGCGTTTGGGAGAATACACCGCGAAGAGAATATCCGCGCCGTCGCCCTTGAAATCTTTGACAATCTGCTGACGCGCCCCCTGGACAATCGCGATCATGATGATGACGGAACCCACCCCGATGATGACACCAAGCATCGTCAGCAGGGAGCGCAGTTTGTTCGCGACGAGGGCGGTAAAGGCGACACGGAGCGATTCCCAGAAATTCATACTTCAGGAGACAGTCCGTGACGCATTTGGTTGCGTCTATCCGGGGATAGAAACACGGAGGAGGGTGGCTCAGTTTTGCCACCCTCCTCCCTGTTTGGTCAGTGCTCTCTGCCGATAGTCCGGTTGAACTGGTGCGTATCGTAGTACCCGTGGAAGTGGCTGATCTTCCCGGCCTCGTTGAAGACCAGCAGCGTGCTTCCGTCATAGGACATGGGTGTTGGCTGATCCGGCGTTGTAATTCCTTCCGTCACCCAGAAGAGACCCGCGGCCTCCCCGTTTACGGTTACCTGATGAAAAGCGGAATTGGCTTTTCCTATGGTCTTTTTGTACTCATCCCAGAAGGTACGGATACCGTCGGGTCCCGCCAACTCTTCCTCGGTCAGTCGAAGCGCGGAGTTCGTCAGTTTCGCATCATCCGCGTAGAGAGCCACGAGCGCGTCCAGCAGTTCCCCACTCCCGGACTCGGCCTGTTCCAGCGCGTGAAGTGCGCTGATAAACTCCTCCGCTTTCGCACGTATCGTCGTTTCGTCCATTGGTTTTCGTGTCACCTTCCCGGTGGCTGTTTTCCACATCCTGGCGCGGACGAAACCTACAAGGGATGAGCTAACGGGTAATCGTTACCTTTGAGAGGCCGAGCGGGTTATCCGGGTCCAGTCCGCGTGCTACCGTCAGATGGTATGCGAGCAGCTGCGTCGGCAGAATATCGACCAGGGGTGACAGCAGTTCGGTGCCGGGATCGGTGAGAGGAATACTGTTCGACGCGCTGGGGTCGGCATCAAAGGCGAAGCGCAGAACACGCGCGCCACGGGCAGCCAGCTTCTCCTCGACTTCGCCCATCACCTGGGCGGTCCGTCCCTTTGGGATAAAGAGCAGGCAAGGAGTTCGCACGGCGACCGAGGCGATCGGTCCATGGAGCAGATCGGCGGACGAGAACGACTGCGTGGGCGAGGACGTGGTCTCCGCGATCTTCAGCGCCGACTCGATAGCGGTCGGCAGGTGCAGGCCACGGGCAACGGTCAAAAGGCGCTCGGCATGAATCAAAGTCTGCGCAAGAACGCTGACGCGATCCTCGACTCGAAGCGCAGCGCCTGCCGCCTGATCGACGACTGCCAGCTTCTCTCCCAGCTCTTGATGACCG
>JAZKEA010000486.1:0-815 GCA_040387315.1 Armatimonadota bacterium
AAGACTCCCAAGATCTTCGCAGGCTGGGCAGCAGGGATCAACAACCAGGGCAATATCGTGGGCCAAGCGGCAATCACGAAACGATATCCTGTCCCACCGACACCTTTTCTCATTCACGCGGGCACGTTCTACGACATCAACGACCTGCTAATCAACAAGGATGCGGTCGAGATCCACCGTGTGCTGCAGATTTCGGATACGGGCGTCATCTTGGTTTACGGTCATGCGGATAAAAAAGGCCATGCCTTCCTGCTCAGGCCGATCAAGCCGAAGTGAATGGCCGAAATAACCAGGAGCACAACTGGTAAAGCTTGCACAGGCTGTATAGCCTGTGCAGCCCATGCAGCCCATGCCGCAAGGTAACTGAGGCTCTGCCTCAAATCCTGCACCGGTGAGGGACATCAATGCCCATGATACTGACCCCGGACCATTGCCGATGCTGCCCATAAGAATCAGGTGATCGCGGCGCTTCTGGGAGCCGATCTCCTTCCGAGGATAGCAGGAAATCTCGCTTTCGTTCGGAAATGCTTGACCAAGAAAAAAGGACCATAAGGATCATGAGGGATACTTCGGGAAGCAAAACCAGCGAAACAGATAACACCACGGAAACCACGTGCCAGGTCGTCCGCAAGGGCAGCACCTATGCCGGAAAGCAGGGCTTCTCTTATGGGGAGGGCATTAGCGCGGAGAGAACCGGGGCACAAGGGATCTGTCTGCACCTGCTGGAAATTCCGCCGGGCGGACGGGCGAAAGCACATCTACATGAAAACCATGAGACGGCGATCTATGTGCTGTCGGGCGTCTCGGAGATGTAT
>JAZKEA010000486.1:825-4821 GCA_040387315.1 Armatimonadota bacterium
CGGCAAGGAACTGGAGAACCATGCCGTGTGCGCGGCGGGTGATTTTGTGTACATACCGGCAGGCATTCCACATCTTCCGATGAATTGCTCGGATGAAGTTTGTGTCGTCGTGATTGCGCGCACCGATCCCAAGGAACAGGAGAGTGTGGTCCTGCTGCCGCATCTGGAAAGCCACGTACCGAAGGCACCGTGATAAACACAATCCAACAGTGACGCAACATGGCTAAACGTTCTGCTTAGCCCCGCTGGCGACACGCAGAGCGATTCTAGCTCTGTGCGTGGTATGTCTCCCGGATGAGTCAGCGGGCAATTCTGAGCGATTAGCGGAAAAACTGCGAGAGCCTACGCAAGATTCTGCGCACGTCGTGGCTTTCTCGATTGGCTGCTCAGGCGATGAGACAGGTTATAAGAGACGGAGGGTAAATATGCCGGAGAGTCCAGACAGCAGCAGATCAGTTCGCATCCTTTTGATCGAGGACAACTTTGACCGGTTTACAAACGCCCTGCTGGAGACGTTGAAGCGAAATGGGTTCCTTGTCGAAGTTGTTTCGGACACAGAGCAGGCTCTTTCGCAAATGCAGGCGCAGTATGGTCGCCCGGATGTCCTGATCATCAGTAACAAGACACGAGGACATCCCGAGTCGGAGTTCCTTGCCTTGTTGCGCCGTGACCCGCGGCTTTCAGACCTTCCGGTAATCGTCCTTCACAAGAACCATAGTGTAGAGGATAAAACACGGGGCAATCCTCTTCAGGAAGGAGTGCAGGTGCTGAAGCCCTTCAACCCGCAGGAAGCATTGTCTGTTGTAAACCGTATCCTCGGCAGGCCGCGCCACAACCCGACAGAATAGTGTTCCTGCACCAGTGCCGCGTCGGGGATGGCTCGCACGTCTATTGGGGCGACAATGAGGCTGCAGATAATACTAGAGGCTAGAAGATATAGTCATAAGGACAGCCCGTTAATCGAGCGATTGTCTGTATTTGCTTGGGCAGTTTCTCGCGGTCATAGCGGTCATAGTAGCGCACCTGCCACGTCTTCCCGTTCCTGAGTCCCACAATCAGGATACGGCTGTAGGGCACGGCATACGGACCGGATAAACCAGCAGGCAGCGAAGAGATGGCGCGCAGTTCCCGGACTGAGGCTTGATTCCTCCTATCC
Organism: Armatimonadota bacterium; assembly: GCA_040387315.1. GTDB lineage: Bacteria > Armatimonadota > Armatimonadia > Armatimonadales > Armatimonadaceae > JACMJB01. The sequence goes on from JAZKEA010000486.1 coordinate 1,982, forward strand.
AAACCTGAGCCAAGCGAACCCCGCTCCGTGATGTGACGCCTCCTCCAGTCTTTTCCGTTCTCCATAAAGATGTGCTCCAAGCCGAAGGTAGGATCGCCGTAGTTCAGCCACACGAGGAGCAGAAAGGGTCTGTCCCCTTCGAATTCACGCCGCTTATCGAAATCATCCCTGCCGGGAGGCAACGTTTTCGCCAGTACCGAGGTGTCAAAAGCCCACCGCGCCTCTTTTGGATCTCTTTGACGTGCACGATCTTTTATGGCCTGAACCACCTCATCTTCAGTTTTCAGCGGGGTGTTGCTTGTCTTCGCAGGAGTTGAGAGCGGAGTGGCTTTCTCTTTCTCCTGTGCTGTCACGGCAATGCCCGGGAGAGTAAGAAGTAGGAATGCAGCCACGATGCGGTGTGATCTAACCGGAGTGTTCATGCTGCTTGTTGTTCACGGTGCAGGGCCGGATCACCTTCTCGGGCCACGGGTAATAGATGCTCAGGTAATAGATGCTCAGGCGACAATAGGGCGACGAATAGGCGATAGGTGAAGAAACCTTGATCAAAAACAGCGACAGCGCGCGCAACCTGTTACTGGTCTTCTATGAGATAGACGAGTTCCTGGGAAAGATACTGTTCTGGCGTCCCGCGCCTGCGTATCGGGTCGTTGGTCCCAGTGGCGACCGTGAGTATCTCTATCGAGAGGGCGATCATATCCTTTGGATTTGCGTTGAATGGCTCATCGGAGAGCCCGAGGTGGACATCCTCGTTTATACAGATTCTGTCCATCGATGGGACCCACCTTATGAGCGCGAAGTCATCTCCGAGGAAAAACGCCAGGAGATCCTTCATCGGTTTGGGGCGTACCTCGTGAAAGGCAAAGCCCGCTTCCAGTTTCAGTAGAAGGCTCTATAGGCGCGGGTGGTCCACAAATAATGCAACCTCATGGACGGCAACAGTTAGCGAGACCATTTCATGTTGGCGGTATGCTCAGTTGACAAACCTTCACGCTATAGCACGGTTGGCAGAACCGTCAAGTCAGAACAGATGGAAGATGGATCAACTACGATATTTCATAGTCACTAAAGACCAACTCGCCACTATGAACGAATTGTCCGTAGGGAGAACGTTAGAGATTACCGATCATCCCAAACCGGCGAAATACATCGATGCACTCTCGAACCGAAGAGTTCTCCAGATGAGTGAAGAAGACCAGGAGGTGATTCATCACCAACTTCTTGATTTGTTCGCGACTGTAGGTGTAAAGGACGATGGAGAGCCGAACTCGATAGGGCTTAAAATCGAGGATTTGATAAACGTGTTCAACATCTACACCTACGAATAGAGTTCTGGCTTAAGTACGTTGTGGATCTGGCCAACCCAGGGCCGCGGCGGGGAGGTTAACTATGACAGACAACCAGGTCAGTGCCAGTGCCGGTCGTATCCTCCTGTTGGAGGACACCCTTGACCAGAACATGAAAGCCGTTCTTGTAACCTTGAAGCGACACGGTTTCGATCGAGGTGACTGTCGTTCCCGACGGTGAGACAGTGCTTTCACATATGTCTGCAGAGGCAGACCTGCCGGATGTTCTCATCATCAGCGACAAGACCCCGGGGGCCGTCAGTGCGAAGTTCGTGAGCCTGCTGCGTCGCGACCCGCGGTTCCTGGATCTGCCGGTTCTCGTCCTTGTCTCCCCTCTGCGACCCACAGTAGGCTTGGCGGGAATCAAGGTAGGGCAGGAGATACAGCTTGAGAAGCCGGTACATCCGCAGGAAATACTGGCTATTGTGAAGCGCTTTCTCGGCAGACCACAGGCGTAGTTGAGCGCATCGTTGGAGCGCATCGTTGGAGCGCATCGTTGGATTAGGATGCAGTGACGGAACCGGCGATCCTAAACTGCTCTATTTCCCATCTCTCACATCTCTCACCGATTTCACATGGCCTTCCGCATAAGCGGTGTGTTTGGTTCCGTCAGGATGCGCTTTGGCCTCAGACAGCATAGGCGTCGTTGCCGGGTATTTGATCGATGCCAGTGGTTTCCCACTCAGTGCCTTCACCGGTTGATACGGCTGCCGGGTGACAGGACAGGAAAAGCTTGGCATGTTCTTCAAGTAGGGGCGCAGACGGTTCTGGACCTGCGCGGCGCTTTGCATCTGCGGGAATGTCTGGTCGTTGTCTTGAACATACATCATCATGGCAATTGCGATCTGCCGGAGGTTGTCGCGACAGACCATTTTTGGCTCTGGGGCTTGTGGCTTCTGTGGCTTCTGCCGTGCTTGTGGCTTTAGCTGTGCTCCCACTTGTGGAGCAAGAAGCGCGGTAGAAGTGGCGAGTGCCACGGCAGCGAGGAGTGCGCCGGAATTCATTCTCATGAGGGAATCTCCAGAACAGGATACGGAATACAGGATACGGGATAAGCGTCTCTCTTTAAGACGCTCGGCATCCTGATTGGTTACAGTCTTGACCAAAGCACCTGAATAGGGCCAACAGCGCCTAGGAAAGCTACAGCAGAATACCTCTGCGTTGCCTTCCGCGAGAGGAAACGTCTGCACCACGTCGGGGATGGCTCGCGCGTCTGCTGGGGCGATAGGTTTTCGGCAGTTTACAGGAGCCTTTACGCGCCCATTTCTGGACAATGGAACATGTAAAACTGACGAGCAAAGGTTCAGGAGTACGCTATAGCGTCTGACGCAGTGTGCCTATCCACGGTCAAGGCTGTACCGCAGATAGGTTACATCTTTGAACTCCCCTTGGTAAAAGTTACCTTGATCTGCATATAACGTGATCGGCTCTCCCTGGCACATTCCTAGCTTTTCCATAACGTGGCGGGAAGCGACATTCTCAGGAACGCACAGA
>JAZKEA010000487.1:0-3251 GCA_040387315.1 Armatimonadota bacterium
GCATAATGAGCCAGGGCAGGCGTGAGCGAACTACCATCGGAATAGAGACCGAAAAGTAAGGCATATTCAGCATGCCCGGCTCGACCGCCGCCTGTTTCAGAGTGTCCTCGGTCTGCTCCTCCACCAGGATATCGACGACGTCGTCAACGGTTACGATACCCGCAAAGGCCCCCTCACGGTCCAGAACCGGCATTGCCAGGAAGTCGTACTTGCTGATCAGCCGTGCGACTTCTTCCTGGTCCGTGTCCACCGTCACGGTAATAGGATCACTACTCATGATCTCGGTCAGCCGCTGAGCGGGTTTCGCTCGCACCAAGTCGCGCAGACTGAGCACCCCGAGCAGTCGCTCCTCTTTGGGAAGCGTGGGATGCGGCTCTACTACATACAGGTCGTTCAGTGTCTCGACATCCGGATCGGAATGTCGGATTGCTTCAAACGCCTGATCGACTGTCAGCTCACCACGCAGCCGGACGAATTTGTCCGTCATCAGGCGGCCCGCGGTCTGATCCGCATAGGAGAGAAGCTCGCGGATTTCGGCAGCATCCTCAGGTGCGCGGGCGGAAAGAGCGGCCATCAGCTCTTCCGCATCCTCCTTGCTGGCCTCGGAGACAACTTCGGCGGCATCATCCATCGGAAGCCGGTCGAGAAGATCGCCGATCCTGCCGGGCGGCGCATTGTCGAGAAGGTACCGGACCAGCTCGGAGTCAACCTCGTCGAGCGCCTCGGCCGCACGGGCGTTATCCAGCCAGTTGAAGACGGCGAGCGCCTCCGGTTTTGCCAGCTGGCTCATGGCCTCCGCGATATCGGCGGGGTGCTGACTGCGAAGCGCCGCTGTCATTGCGAGATCGCCACCATCGCCTGCTGGGGTACGCAGGGCGGCACGCAGCCGTTCAGACAGAGGAAACTCAATCAGCATGGACTCCGTGTTTGTCGGAGGGATATTCGTAGGCGGCATCTCTTGTTTCCTTTGCTTCTACAGAACGGCACGCAGGCAGACATTATCTGCGGTCATCACCGGCAAAGGGAAGAGAGGGATCACGGGGAGGGGCAGAGGACGCCGGAGCAGTCGTGGAAAAGTCCGGCGAATACCCCTGTGCGGTTACGCGAGAGGAAAAACCGAATCCATGCTGCTCTGTGTCATTGCGCCGCCCCGTGCCGCTCCGCCTGTTCTGCGGGAGTGACCGGATCGGGTACTGTGACTTGAGTCTGTACTGGACATCTGGGATTTTCTGCAAATCCGCTTTCACGTTGCCGACGACGATGGAACGGTCAGTAAAGCAGATTTGGCGTTCCAATTATATCGTACGTTTGCTGAAAAACTATTTTTCGTTTTTTCTTTAGCAGCATGCTCCTGCGCGGCGATAGAGAGGCCAGAAGACGCGATTTTACGATAATGATCCAGATAATTGAACAACTTCAGAATGGCAATGAGAACCCCGGAGCGAAACTGCGGCAGGATACTGCCTGCTCATTCCTCGGTGGCGGTTTTATGCCATCCTTCCGAAGTTATGATTTCCACAATTTACGTGCGTTTTATCCTGAGAGACCGGTACTCATAGAAACTTAGCCTTCACCCTAAGGGGAAGACCAATAGTGAAATGTACCGGCCTCGGAAGCGAAATGCTCCGAGGTCTTTTTGTTAACAAAGCGGTGTGGCCCTGTCGACCATGGGTTAGGTCTCCTGGCTTTCAACCAGATGCAGCGGGTTCGAGTCCCGTCAGGGCTATAAGAGCGGAAAAATAAATATATTGCGATTGTTCCATTGAGAACATATTGTGGTAGACTGTGATCGGCGCGCTTTCCCAGGGAAGCGACCAGAGAACAAACAAAGAATTTGATCATGAAAATGAGAACTGAAAATCTGATGAAGGGAATAACAGGCTCCGGCTTACTGACCGGTGGCGGCACTCTTGCGCACCTCGGCGGTAAATACCCGTCGTCCCGACGCGGTACCCCTGCCGGCGTTAGTTCTCTATCTCAGGATCGTCGTTCTGCAAATCAGAGTTGGTCAAATCAACCCGCATTTTATAATTTAAGGCCGATTGCGCCCGGTGAAGTTTTCCGAAAAAGGAGCAGCCCCTGAAAGGCACCTTGATCGGACCACCAGAAGAAGCATCAACCGCTTCGCGCAATCGGCCCCAGGCAAACGCCCTGGGGTCGATTTGTTTTTGGAGGAAAGGTTCGAAAATCAACGAGGTGTAGTGAAATGGGATAACCCGTGTTTTGGGAGCACGTGTCGACAGTTCGATTCTGTCCACCTCGACTAATTGCAACAGTTACTATTTTGTTTGACCCATTGTAGCTCAGTCTGGTAGCAGCGTCCGCCTGAAGAGCGGAAGGTCGGTGGTTCAAATCCACCCGATGGGGTTCGGTCGGTCGGTTAGTTGGTGAATATGATCGCGCATGGCGCAATTGGCGGCGCTCCGGTCTGTTAAACCGGTGGTTCCAGGTTCGAGTCCTGGTGCGCGAGTTGGAGAGGTTATGGGTTTGCCCTTGTAGCCCAATTGGTAGAGGCGCTTGCCTTAGGAGCAAGTCAGTCGGCGTTCGAGTCGCCGCGAGGGCATCGGTCCTGGTGTTTGTGCGCCTGTGGTGTAGCCCGGTCAACATGTCGGATTGTCGATCCGAAGAGCGCGAGTTCAAATCTTGTCAGGCGCGTTGGTAGGCAGAATGCCTTCGTAGCTCAGCTGGTCAGAGCGTCGCTTTCATAAGGCGGATGTCACAGGTTCAATTCCTGTCGAAGGTATAGGTCGGGAAGGGGAGATCGCCGTAACCCTAAAAAGGGAGAGCGACAGAAGATGGCAAAGTGCCGCCGAAGCGGACCGGGAGAGGCACGACCTCCCCCAACAACGAATGGCCAACGGAACCTTTTGGAAGATGAATGCGCCGGGGGTGCAGGCTGCCTTGAAAACAGAGCGGACGCCTGAAAACGTCTGGGGTTCGAGTCCTCCGTCTTCCGCTCGGAGAACGAGGAGTTTTTGGGAGGATGAATGTCCGAGGTGGGCAGACCGCTTGGAAGGCGGTTCGGCGGGACAAGCGCTGGCGTTCGAGTCGTCCGTCCTCCGATTGGTGGGTTTGTGGTCCTTGGTATTGGAAGGTAAGCGCCGACGGGTTCGGCGTCCTGTCTGCTAAACAGTGAGCCCTGCATATGTGGGGTCAGGTTCGAATCCTGTGCCTTCCGCTCGCGGGTAGTGTAATGGGCAACATTTCTGTCTTTGAAACAGAAGAGTCCTGGTTCGACCCCAGGTCCGCGA
>JAZKEA010000488.1:0-5181 GCA_040387315.1 Armatimonadota bacterium
AATTGGAACGGCCACGCCGACACTAAGCGCTGTGTCAGCGCTCTGCAGCGTCAAACCTACAATAACTTAAAGGTTCTGGTCGTCGATAATGGATCTACAGATCAATCGTTGGAGGCTCTCAAAGGAGGGATCGACAACGAGAGCATTCTGAGTTTACCGATCAACCGTGGGTTCGCGGGGGGGATGAACTGCGGGATTCATTTGGCCATTAACAGGGGCGCGCATTATGTATGGTTGGTAAACAATGATGCGGTACCACAGGAAGATGCACTAGAACGCTTGATCGATGCTTGTGCAACTCGTCCAGATGTCGGGCTTGTGAGTCCCGCGGTGCGTGATCCCGTCAAGGGGCATTCTTCGCAACTCGGCTTAGGGCGCTTCGATCTATCGGTGCCGATGCATGAATATACCGTTGATCTGGCTATAGCCAGTCGTTGGCAGAGGGATGATCCCCATCATGTCACACTCGCTGGCACTGCTTTGCTTATAAGCAAAAGGTTGGTTAATGCCATCGGCGCCCTAGACGAGAGGTTCTTCGCATATTGGGAAGATACTGATTATTCGATTAGGAGCGCCCTCGCGGGCTTCAGAAATATCCTCGTGCCGGGGGCAATAGTAGATCATCCAAACAAGGAACCTGGATCGGCAGCTGCACGAGTGGCTCCCCATTACTACTATTTTATGGCTCGAAACGAAATATTTCTTTGGAGAAAGTTTACAAGCGGCCGCCGCTTTATAAAGGCTACTCTGTGGTTATTAAGACGCCAGCTGAAACAAATATCGATAATGCCGAATTACACAGAGGGTGTTCAGGCCATAATCTCGGGTGTAATAGACGGCTTGATGGGGGTGGGTGGGGCTTCGCGGGTAAGAAATAGCTTTCCAGTTCATATCATCATGTTCGTTATATTGCGAACAGGGGCACTTTGGTGCCGGACATGGAACGCCAGAGGTTAGCTTGGTGCGGAGACCGTCGTGGCCGAGGGGATTTACAGGTTCGGCAATCATATAATCTTGTAGTCGCAGACCTTCAGGCTTGAGGTTATCGTATGTGAACTGAGAAGCTAAAACTTGCGAAGTGGTGAAACGGTGGTCGGAAGCTGGAAAGCGAGCCGCGAACCAGGACAGTTTTGATGCTTTATTTTTTATCGAAGATCATGGGGTGGGTCTTAGAGCCCAGCACTCTGTTAGTGCTCTCGGCGTCCACCGGGGTGATACTTCATTTTTTCTATCCAACTAAGTTAAGCCGCAACGTACTAACTGTAAGTGTGTTGGGCATCGCGCTATGCACCTGGACTCCCGTGGGTGTTTTGCTGCTAGGACCGCTTGAGAACCGGTTTCCTAAGATACAGCCCCCACAACAAATAACGGGAATTATCGTACTGGGAGGGGCTATTAGGGCATCGCAGAGCAAAAACCGCGACACTATATCGTTAAATTTTCGGGCAGAGAGAATGCTTGCCTTTGTAAAGCTCGCCATACGCTATCCAAATGCGAAGCTTGTTTTCAGTGGAGGAGCGGGAGGCCTTCAAGCGCAATCTGCGAACGAAGCCGATGAGGCGCGCAAGCTTCTCGTTGGTCTGTTTCCGTCTAGGAAGAACATCATTTTCGAAGACCGTAGCCGAAATACGCGCGATAATGCTCTTTTCTCGAAAGATCTCGTGCGCCCCCTCCCGAGTGAGCGTTGGCTTTTAATAACCTCGGCGGCAGATATGCCCCGGGCGGTCGGCTGCTTTGCCAAACTCAAGTGGGACGTCATCCCCTATCCAGTCGATTATCACACGGGGCTGGATACGTGGAGTGGCCAGGGATTGGTCCAAGGATTTGAACAGATAAATTGGGCCGTGCATGAATGGATCGGCCTAGTTTATTACAGATTGCGTGGCTGGACACCTTCCATATTCCCAGGGCCGCCGGAGTTTGGCCGAAGTATGTTTGGCTTAGGTGAGCTACGGGTGAAGGATAAGGGGGCTATCGATGCGGCCTGATCGTCTAGTCCTGCAATTGTTCAATGCGGGGAGTTCCGCTGCAACGCAGGGCATTCGGGTTCGCGAAATAAATCCAGCACTCGCGGCAGCAGGCTTTCAAGTACAAACTATTCGCCCTTTTGGTTGGCCGTGGAATCCTTTTGCTCGAATGCACAATGCGTTTAGGGGGCTTGATCCGCTCCGGACTATTTATGTGTTACTGCGGTGCAGAAATGTTGCCCTTGTATGCGGACACCTTGAGAGTTGCGCGCTGTTACTTTACCTAAGGCGCGTGTTCTTTTTTCGCCCACCGATCCTGGTGTGGGAAGTGCCTTGGTCGCCTGGGTGGCGATATAGGGAAGCTGTCAGCAGGCTCGCATTGCCAAGGGCAGATGGCGCAGTTGTGTTCAGCACGAGCCAGATCGAGTTAGTTCAAAAACACTTCCGACACGATCTCGAAACTATTTTCGTCCCTTTTTGCGTCGATACAGAGTTCTACAGCCCGCAGACGCGGTCACCGATGCAGGATGCATATATCTGGTCTTGTGGACTGGATGAAGGACGCGATTTCGAGACAATTCTCGAAGCGAGCAAGGCGACACAGGCTCGTTTCCTAATTAAGGCTGGCAGTTTTCTTAAGGTTCGTGGCGAACAATATCCCAATGTGACTTTTGAGAAAGGATATTTGCCGCCCGAGGAATTTCGGAAAAGATATTCCGATGCCGCGATCGTGATCGTGAGCACCAAGGTAACTTCTAACGCCTCCGGAGTCACATCTCTGATGGAGTCTTTAGCTATGGGCAGGCCAACTATCGTCACCGATAATCCCGCTTTACGAGATTACCTGCCGCCGCCCGGCGCAGGTATTGTCATTCCTGTAGGGGATAAAGATGCTCTTCGCAGGGCTATTCAAATTCTCCTGGAAGACCCTGAGGGAGCCGAGGCGATGGGAGTGGCAGCGCGTAAATATGCTGAGGAACGGTTTTCCCGGACCCGCCACTACAAGGAAATGGCAAAGGCTTTCGATCAAATCATCGGCACGCCAAAGTGACTGACATGCCCAGAGTACCACCGCTCCTATAGCCTACATCCCCGGAAAAGCCTCTTACTTGCAGCTACCCTTAGCTAAGTATACTCCTCAGAGGCACCCGACACCGGGTCTAACGCTCAGCTTCCCATCCCTTGGTTTACTATCTACGCAGCGAACAAAATCTCAATGGCACGTGAGAGAAAAATACTTTTTGTCTCGAGCAATTTCCCGCCAGTAATCGGCGGATCAGCTGTCGTATACGACCAGATCTGCTCTAATGCCGAAGGGGTTATTGTGGCGCTTGGAGCTAGTCGTGACTACCGTACGGGCGTTGAGTGGGGAGGGCTGAAAGCTGCAGATCAAGCTAGAAATTATATAATTCATAGACTTCGCTACCTGAGGCCCCCGGCGTTCGGGGCGGAGTCTCCTCGGTGGTTTGGTAGGGTAGGCCAAGTACTGCTGCGTGACATACCGGTTATGGTCGGCCTCCTGTTAAATGTCTTAGCTCTGATATGGCGCTACCGGGTTCGCGTCGTTTGTTTAGGAGAATTGGTTTACGGCGGGTGGCTCGTTTTTCCGCTGCGATATGTCCTGGGACGGACAGTTCTGATTTACACCCACGGGGAAGAGATTTCCCAAGATACGGAGAATCTTCTCGCCAGACGGCGTGGATTGTTCTTGCGACACGCTCATCGCATTATTGCAGTCAGTCTTTTCTGCAAGGGACAAATAGTATCAAAATTTAAAATTGATCCTCAGAAAATACACGTCATCAACAACGGCGTGAACCTTGCAGAGTTCAACCGCAGTGAAAAAAACAGGGGAATTTGGCCGCAACCTATTCAGGGCCGTCGGATAATCCTTTCAGTCTCACGCTTGGTCGAACGAAAGGGACAGGAAACGTTACTGCTGGCAATGCCGAAGATTTTGGCGTTGCACCCGGATGCCCATTGCGTAGTTGTTGGCGGAGGTCCTCTGGAAAACCACTTACGCGCATTGGCAATGGAAATTGGAATCGAGCAGCACTGCACAATATTAGGACCTAGGCGCCAAAATGATGTAGTGGAATATTTTCGCAACTGCGATGTATTCGCGTTGCCTTGCCGTACCCTTGCCGATGGTGACACGGAAGGATACGGGTTGGTGTTCCTGGAGGCCGCAGCATGCGGGAAGCCTGTAGTGGCTGGTGCTGCTGGCGGTACGGTAGAGGCCGTCGCCGATGGGGAGACTGGTCTCCTTGTTGACGGGTCCAGCGCCGAGGAGGTAGCAGCTGCAATCAATCGATTGCTCGGTGATCCCACATTCGCAGCTAAGCTTGCAGAAGAGGGCTGGCGGCGTGCGCAGGAGGCCACTTGGCGCTCAGTCGCATCGCAGTTCCTGCAAGTTTGCCGGTCAAGCGATCATTCGCAAAGAAGTGTGCCTTCTTATGACGCAGTCTTGCCGGCGAAATTCCCGCGCGATGGGAACGTAAACCCGAAATGTCCGCAGCTACTCGTTACAGTGGATGTCGAGGAAGAGTTTGGTTGGGGAGAGTTCATTCCTTTCAAGCATTCTGTCAGAGGTGCGGACGCACTCAATAAGTTTCACCTGGATTGTCGATCGGTGGGAATTCAACCTGTCTACCTCCTTACTTATCCGATGATAGTGGACCCTGATTATAGAAAGTTCATCAGGGCGGTGCTTGATAAGGGGGAGGCGGAGGCAGGCATTCATCTTCACTCCTGGACAGCACCTCCCCATTGGGAAGAACCAAATGCATTCACCTCGTATCAGTGTAATCTGCCTGAGCACATCGAGCGCCGTAAGCTACAGGTTCTCTCCCGAGCTTTTGAAGAGGCTTTTGGTCGAAAGGTCATTATCCATCGCGCCGGACGTTGGGGAGGTAGTGAACGCACGTCCACGATCCTTGAGAGTCTTGGGTTTAATGTAGACCTAAGTCCATCCACCGGTTACCGCGATCCGGAGGCTGGTGGGCCCGACTTTTCCAACATTGATGGCTCGCCTTTTTGGAGTGGCGCTAAGAAGTCGGTGCTGACAATTCCTGCGTCGTCGATCAATTACTTCCGAGGACCACGATGGCTCTCGTCAGCGGCGTTCCGAATGGCGCGCGGCTCGCCGACAATGGAAGCCGAGATCAAGCGGAGAGGTAAACCGGTACGTTTTTCACCGGAGAATGCCGATGAG
>JAZKEA010000488.1:5206-5634 GCA_040387315.1 Armatimonadota bacterium
TGTATGAGATCTCTCGACCCGGTCTTTTACGAAGTTTAGCGCTCCGGGCAGGGCTCTTGCGACCTACAACATGTGCCGAACTGCTTGAGCACGCACGAGCTGCGAATGTGTCGTCGACCCCTTTGCCGCCATAATGGAGGACACTAAGCAACTCCAAAAATCGCAGGCCCAAATGAAGATCGTAATTGAATTCGAGCCTGTGCGAGATTTGAAGGCGTTGGGGGAGGTGTGGTCCCTACTTGATGAGACTGGTGATCATTCGTTCTTTTTGACTTGGACTTGGATAGGGTCTTGGCTACGCAGCCTGTCTGATTGCGATGATTTATTGTTGGTAAGAGGGCTGGTAGAGGGGCAAACGGTCAGCTTAGGCATCTTATCGTTCAGACAAGTTTGTTTCCGAGGTCTCATAACGATCAAACAAGCAAACC
>JAZKEA010000489.1:0-1663 GCA_040387315.1 Armatimonadota bacterium
CCGGCGCTCGATGCGCTGCTGAAATGGGCTGCCCTGCGCGACGACCAAGGCAAGAGCGAACCCGATGCGGGTGAGCCATAAACGGTCAGGATGAAGTAAAGACGTTGCCCTGCATCTGTTTGTTCGGGCCGCATTGGTCCCGCAGATGTTCGCCGTTGTCGGTGAAAACGTTACTGCTGATGACACAGGTATCGCCCTGAAGGGCAGCCCCGATTCCGTTGTTGTGGATTCGGCAGCCTGTGATGGCATAGTCACGGGCCGCCGCGCCCAGCAGGATGCCGGTTCCCTTGTTGTGGCGCACACTCACACCGGTCAGCGTGAAGCGGCCCGCCCTCACCACCAGGCCATGGTGAGCGCCCGGTCGGTTGTACGCGCCGCCGTTGAAGATGGTCCCGCCCGAGACGGAGAGAATCGCCCCCTGGCAGCCGTCGTCCAGGAGTATCTGCTCCTCGTCGCACGAGGCGGCCCAGCAGCCTGCCAGACTCGTGTACGCGTTGTCGACCTGCCATAGGCCATGGACCGAGCTGTCAAAGGTCGTATGGGTGAGAAAGACCTCTCGATTGCTGGTGCTGCCCGGCGCTCCGATTTTCATGCCTGTGTGGAGACCGATAAGGTCCGTGGTCACGACATGGACACCGCCGTTGTTGCCCATCAGGTGAATGCCGATGTTTTCCCCGCGAAGACTGCCGTCCCCGGTGATTCTTCCCCCAATAATGCGTATCTCGGAGCCCCGTGCGACCCTGAGACCGGTTCCCCCGATCCGCCACATCACACAGCTTTCGAGCGTCGTCGTATCCGCGACGGTTTCCGTGACGATACCGCTGCCGGAGCGGACGGTGTCCGTGAAGAACAGAAGGTGCTGAAAATAGGAACGTTCGACCCCGCCGAGGCAGGCAATCACGGCGGAATCCGTCGATTTGTCGTGGGTGGTGGACTCGACCCGGAGGTGACGCACCGAGACCTCGCGGCAGGAGACGCCTTTGGGCCAGAGCAGCAGGGGTTCGTCATTTTCATGAAGAAGCGTCGTGCTGAGGCCGTCGCCGGTCACATCGACCCGCTCGCCGGAGCGAAAACGCAGGCTGTGTGTGATCCGGTACCGTCCCGCGGGGAAGTGTATTCTGCCGCCGCCTGCCTTCAGGGCGGCATTGATGGCGCTCTGGACAGGACCGGTATCGTCCGTCCTGCCGTCGCCGGTCGCGCCGAAACGGCGTACACTGAAAACGTCGTCTGCTGGCGGAGCGGCTGCGGCGGGCAGCACGGCGCTCATCGCCATCCCGGCCCCTGCCAGCATCGAACTCCCAAGAAGTCCTCGCCGACTCGGGTTCTCCCTGTCCATGCGCTTATTCTCCCCTGGTGTCCCGGCGGTTAGTGTGTCCCGCCCGCGATGGTGAGTATTTCCGCGATGGCGGTGTGCCCCCCCGCCGCTGCCAGGGCGGTCGCGGTTTTTCCGGCGACGTTCCGCTTGCTGATATCCGCGCCCACTGCCATCAGTGCGCGGACGATGGGGCCGTTTCCTGCCTTGGCTGCGAGCATCAGCGCCGTATTTCCCCAATTGTCGGTTTCGTTAACCTTTGCCTTGCTGCGTACCAGAAGGTCCACCATTTCCCGGTTCTGCCGCTCGGATGCCGTCATCAGCGCGTTGCGCCCGCTGGAATTCTTTCGG
>JAZKEA010000490.1:0-10594 GCA_040387315.1 Armatimonadota bacterium
CGGAGCAGATGCGGAAATGGTGACTAACACCCCCTCTCCTTCCGAGGGGAGGGGGCTGAGCCGTCTCAGCGGCGCGGGGGGAGGGGTGAAGAATCTCATCGCAGCGCCTCCTCCTGCTCCATCAGGTCGAAGAGGGGACGCGCGGCGTGCATGAGGTCATCGCGGCGCGGCTTCAGTCGGGGCTGATTGTCCAGATAAACGCCCAGCGCCTCCTCGGGCGACAGGGCTTTTGCCAGCACCTGCGAGCGGACGAGCGCCTCGGCGGGCGGCATCTCGCGCTGCAGAGCGACAACCAGGTGGGCGGGCGCGAGCGCCTTTCGGATCTCATCGGGGCGAATCAGCGCGGCCTTATCCGGCGGCACCTTGTACGCCACCTTTACAATCGACCCGTTAATCGGATGCCGATTGATCTCCGCGACAATCGCCTGAGTGGGATCGTCCGACTCGCCTGCGTCCACCTCTATAGCCAGGAACGGGCGCGTCTTCAGCGGCAAATGGACCGGCTGCGCCAGCCCCTTCTTGAGGTTGACGACCACAAAACCCTTGCTCTCGGTCCGCTCCCCGAAATCGATCCGGTCGATAGACCCGCTATAGATCGCGGGCGGCTGCGACCCCTTGTGCATATCCTGGTACTTATGGACATGGCCCATCGCCACGTAATCGAACGCCGGAAGGGCCACCTCATTCACCGGCACCTTGGGCTCGTTGGGATTCATCAGGAACCCCTGCACCCCGACCCGCGCGTCATCGATCGTGAAGTGCCCGGTCAGAACCGCGATATGGTCCGGCTGAGCGGCGCACTCTTTCGCCAGATCGGCAATATAGTTGACATAGCGGTCCCGGATCAGATGCGCGACCTCCTCCACCGTCTTGTTGCGCGTCTCATCCTGGGCGAGCACGCGCGACCGGGTCAGGTACGGCATCCCCGCGACGAGCACATCGCCCCGGCGCGTCGCAATTGTCTTGACCTCGGGCATCGAAAGAATCGTTACCCCTGCGCCGCCGAGCAGACCGTAGATCTCCAGCGCGTGAGCGCGTCCCCGCGTGTTCGGGATATCGTGGTTCCCGATCAGCAGTACGACCGGCACGCCCGCATCCGTCAGGCGCTTCAGGCACCCGGCGAACGCCCGCTGGTGCGTCTGGTTGGGATCACGGGCCTTGTACGCATCCCCGGCGAAGACCGCGATATCGACCTGCTCCTCCAGCGCCTTATCCACCGCCTGATTCAGCGACAGCGTAAAATCTTCGAGGCGTGTGTTCAAACCTGTCTCCGGATTGAACTTTCCATACGTCTCGACACCCAGGTGAACATCAGCGAAGTGCATCAGGCGTACCTGCGGCGCGGGTATACCGGTTGGGGAAATCATGCCTTGATTATAGCACGAGGGCAGGGGGCGAAGAGGGTTTTGGGGTAGATAAGGAAGGCAATTCGCCCGTTGTGCAGTACACTCTAAACGAACATGAAATCCGTACGAATTTTCCAGACACTGCTCCTGACGGCTCTGCTGTCCACGCTCGCCGGAAGCGCCACTGCCGCCTTCGCGGAACAGCTTTTGTTCCAGCGCGGGGCAACGCTTTACGCCGCCGAGATGGACGGAACCGAAGCGCGCCCGCTCTTCGATCTCGGCCCGGTTTCGGGAGCGTCGGCCTCAGCGGATGGCGACGCTATCTGGTCGGCGGCTCCGGATGGACGGCGGGTGGCGTGGATGAATCGCGGCGCGGCGATAGTGGGTGCGGACCCCACTGCGGTAAATCTGCGGGATCGGCCCGCGCAGATATTTCTCTCGGACCTGACGGGACGGCACCAGAAGCCGCTGTTCTCGACCGCGACCCTGCACGACCGACAGAATAAAAAAGTCACCTCCGTCGGTATCAATCTGCTGGGCGCGCCCGAGGAGATACCTGTTCGGAAGTTCGAGTCGTGGGAGCCGGTTTCTCTTGCCTGGAGTGCGGACAGCCGCACTCTTTATGTCTCGTGCAGCTGCCTCCTGCCGACTCTGGCCCTTAAGGCAACCTTTGCCGTCGATGCCGCGACCGGGATCGCGCTGGTGGATGCCGATGGTCGCTGGAAAAGTGTCGCTCCCATGACTGACGTTCACGCAAGCGGGGTCCTGATTGTCGGGTCCGGGGCCGCGCAAAACCAGGCAGGGACTGTGGATGCCCCGGCTGCCCGGTATTCGCCGCTTTACCTGACCAATCTTGCCGCCGGAACGCGCTCCCCGCTCTTTGATGCCGCAACGCAGAACACTACTCCTCTGCCGGACTACGCGCTCACGCGAACGCCCGCGCTCTCCGGCAACGACAACCGCTATATCGCGTTTGCTTCCGTGAACCGGGGGCTATGGATCCTGGACCGAACGACCCAGCAGTACCGTCCCCTTCTGGAGCGCAGCGTTCTTCGTCCGCGCTGGGCCGCCGAGGCGACCGGCCTTTATTTCCTGGAAGCGCGTCCCGTTCAGGCAGGAAAGACCACCTACGATCTCTACGCCGCGGACTTTGTCCCCTCCACCGGGCAGCTTGGTCTGCCCCGCCCGCTGCTTCAGAGCGTGGATTGGTTCGATGTCGTGCCAGACTGAACGGCAGCGGCTACTTCGTCTGACCCAGCGCCTTTTTGATCGCCTTCTCGGTAGCCTTTCGCAAAAGAGTGCCGAGAGGGGTTTTCAGGGTCTGACCGATGCTGGCATACGAGGTGTCTCCCGAGGCCCAGACGCCGTCGGGGCGCGCATTTTGAAACAGATCGCTCAGAGCCCCGTTGCGAACCCCAATGTAGCCGTCCAATCGTACACCGCCTGAGGACTCTTTCTCCTCGACCAGCGATGTCTGACCCGTCTGCGTGTCCGTCAGCTGTGCCTGGACCGCAAGCTCCGTCGATTTTCCACCGATACGGCCAAACCGGGTGTTGATGCCGCTTCCCTGCGACTCTCGGGTGCGAAGAAGCGCGACGCCGAGCAAATATCTTGGCCCGCTTGCCGATGCGGCGGGAAGCTTATCCGTGGTGGTCGGAATTTTCGCACCGGGCATCTCTACTATTTCTACTCCTTTTAGCTTCAGGTCTTTCAGGATTGTCTGAATCACGAGTGGGGGAACGGCTTCCGGATTCCGGGTGTCGTTCATCGGGCGTGTCATATCCGCCATCGCGAGAGCAACGGTTCGGACAGGGACAGGGGCTGTCTTCGCTTTGTCATCTGCGTGCGAGGGTACGGCAGCAGAAGCGAGAAGAAGCGCGGCGCTGAGGCTCAGCAAGGGATAGGCGCAAAGACGTTTCAGTAACATCGGTGTTATCCTTTCGGTCCGGATGTTCTCAGTATACCGAGAGCTTCGGCGATGCACGTGTCGGTTTTTTAACTGTACTAAAACGCGCAAAACTTGCGAAAATCTCGTAAGTTTTGCGTGGCTTCATCTTGACGTTCGTGTGCAGGCGAAGTATACTCAGCGTTGGCAGTCCCTCCTATGGACTGCTAAAACTACAAACTGAAATACAATTTTCAATCTCACCCAGGAGGTTCCTCTTATGGCGATTCGTCCGCTTGGAGACAAAGTCGTTGTGAAACCGTCAGAGGCCGAAGACAAATCGGCGGGCGGTATCATCCTTCCCGATGCTGCGAAGCAGAAGCCCCAGGAGGGCACGGTTATCGCGGTCGGCAACGGGCGCACGCTGGATAACGGCGAGCGACGTCCGCTTTCCGTGAAGGTCGGCGACACCGTCGTCTACAGCAAGTACGGCGGCACCGAGTTCAAGCTCGAAGGCGAAACCGTCATGATTTTGGACGAAGACCAGATCTACGCGATCAAGTCTTAATTAGGCAAAACCGGAGAAGATAAAGATATGGCAGCAAAAGAAATTCTGTTTGACGAAAATGCCCGCCGAGCGCTTGAGCGCGGCGCGAACGCCGTTGCAAACGCCGTCAAGGTGACCCTTGGCCCCCGCGGACGCAATGTCGTGATCGACAAGAAGTGGGGTTCGCCCACCATCACCAAGGACGGCGTCACGGTCGCCAAGGAAGTCGAGCTTGAGGACAAGTTCGAGAACATGGGCGCACAGCTCGTTCGCGAAGTCGCCTCCAAGACCAATGACATCGCGGGTGACGGTACCACGACCGCCACGGTTCTTGCTCAGACCATTGTGAACGAAGGCCTGCGCTATGTCGCCGCCGGCGGCGCACCGCTTTCCGTTAAGAAGGGTATCGACAAGGCGGTTGAGGCCGCGGTCGCAGCCCTCAAAGAGAACGCAATCGAGGTTGGGGACAACGAGAAGGTGTCGCAGGTCGCGGCTATCTCGGGCAACAACGACCCCGAAATTGGCAAGCTTGTCGCCGAGGCACTGGACAAGGTCGGCAAGGACGGTGTTATCACCGTTGAGGAGTCCAAGGGAACCGGCACGACGCTTGACATCGTCGAGGGTATGCTGTTCGACAAGGGCTACATCTCCCCGTACTTTGTGACCGACCAGGAGCGGATGGAAGCGGTTCTGGAGAACCCTTACATCCTGCTTTACGAGAAGAAGATCAGTGTCGCTGCTGACCTCATCCCCCTTCTGGAGAAGCTGGCGCAGTCCCGCCGCCCTCTGCTGATCATCGCCGAGGATCTGGACGGAGACGCTCTCGCGACCCTCGTGGTCAACAAGATCCGTGGCATCCTGAACATCGCGGCTGTTAAGGCGCCTGGCTTCGGCGACCGACGCAAGGCGATGATGGAAGATCTCGCTATCCTGACCGGCGGTACGTTCATCTCCGAGGACCTTGGCATCAAGCTCGACGGTGTGACCGAGGAGCAGCTGGGTTCCGCGAAGAAGGTGACGATCACGAAGGAAGAGACCGTTGTGATCGAGGGTGCGGGAACGGCCCAGGCAGTTCAGGGACGCATCAACCAGATCCGCAAGCAGATCGAGAACACCGACAGCTCCTATGACAAGGAAAAGCTGCAGGAGCGGCTCGCGAAGCTCGCCGGTGGCGTTGCCGTCATCCAGGTGGGTGCCGCGACCGAGACCGAACTCAAGGAAAAGAAGACCCGTTTCGAGGACGCGCTTTCCGCGACCCGTGCCGCGGTCGAAGAGGGCATCGTTCCCGGTGGCGGCGTTGCGCTGATCAACGTCATCTCCGCGCTGGACAATGTCAAGGCTGATGACAAGGACGAGGAGGTCGGTGTCACCATCGTCCGCCGCGCTCTGGAGCAGCCGCTTCGTATCATCGCTGAGAACGCCGGTCTTGAGGGCAGCGTTGTCGTGAACAAGGTCAAGACACTTCCCAAGGGCCAGGGCTTCAACGCTCTGACCGAAGAGTACGGCGACATGATCTCCTTCGGCGTCGTCGACCCGGTCAAGGTTACCCGCTCTGCCCTGCAGAACGCCGCCTCGATTGCGTCCATGATCCTGACCACCGAGTCCCTGGTGGCTGAGCGCACCGACAAGAAGAAGTCCGCCCCTGCCGGTGGCGGCGACGACTACGACTACTAGGTTGCAGCCGTTTGCTTAGCAAAAACGCCCCGCGCCATCTGGCGTGGGGCGTTTTGCGTCTTTTGGTACAATCATTTCAGGAGAATATAGTATGAATATCACCCTGGACGACAGATTAGCGCTCCACCTGCAGAAAATTGCCGCGGCACGTGGTGAGGACCCCAACAACTACGCGGTCGCTGCCATTGCAGACGCTCTTGTGCGCGACGAAGCCGCAGCGAACACTGCAAACCCGGACGCCGACTTCTCCGACGACGAAAAGGCTGCTGTTCGCGCCGGTATCGAGCGCGGAGCCGCCGACTTTGACGCGGGACGCTTCAGCACGGCGGACCAGTTCTACAAAAATATGCAGGAGAAGTATGGCATCTTCCGGTAACGCTCCGCCTTTTGGTGAGGATGAACCACGACAGTACCAGATCGAATATGCGGAAGCGGCGCAAGAAGAGATCGAAAAGGCGTACCTCTGGCGTTCCTCCATCACCTCGCCCGAAGCGGCGGCGCGATGGGCAAGCGGTCTCCGGTCTGCTGTCGATAACCTGTCCACCATGCCGTATCGATACGCCGCACTTCCCGATGACCCGCTCTCTCGCCGCCTTCTTTACGGAAGCGGGCAGGGTGCCTACCGCATCATTTATCGCGTGGTAGAACCTGCCGAAGAGGGCGACAATGCTCTGGTTCGTATTCTGCACGTGTATCACGGGGCGCGTCAGGGAAACTTCGATGTTCCCAATACTGACGGATAGAACTGCTTCCCCTGATTACCTGGTTAACAACTGCAGTAAACTTTTATATCCTGCTTGTCAGGCGATAATGCCTCACCATGGCAAAAGACAAGCTGCTTATTCTGGATTTGGACGAGACGCTTATCTATGCCACGGAAACTACCTTAGAACGTCGGGCAGATTTTCGCATGGGACGTTTTCAGGTTTACAAGCGTCCGCATCTCGAAGCGTTTCTGACAGCTTGCTTTTCCTGGTTTGACGTTGCGGTCTGGACATCCGCCTCGCCGGGCTATGCACAGGGCATCGTGAAAGCCATCTTTCCCGCCTCCGCTCTTCCTGTTTTTATCTGGGCGAGTGACCGTTGCACGCGCGTTTATGACCCTGAGTCGGGCGAGTACTACTGGCGTAAAGCCCTCAAAAAAGTTCAGCGAGATGGCTACTCCAAAGAGTCAATCATCGCCATTGATGACACACCGCAGAAGTGGGAGCAGAGCTATGGAAACCTCATTGGCATTTCGCCTTATGAAGGAAATGCCAAGGATAACGAACTGGCTCGGCTGACTACCTATCTCGATCATCTACGTCACGAACCCAATGTTCGGCAGATCGAGAAGCGAAACTGGCGACGACTTTACGTACCTTAAACGGTCTCCGTTAGATTCCCTATATATTCCTCTAACCGCTCGATAATCTTCGGGCTCGTCTCTGTTTTTCGTGCGTCCTGGAGCGTGGTGAGAATACGTGGGGCGAGTTCTTCCTCATCGGCGAGCCAGTACAGCACCATCACCGCCTGCAGACGAGCGTTTTGTTCGGATCTGTCCGCAAGCGCTTCGAGAACGATGTCCCAACGCATAGGCTCCCCTAGTCGCACAAGCGCGTAGCAGGCCCAGACGCGTATCTTTGTGACATCGCTTAGATGAGATTCCAGCGCGTGTTTTGCCGACGTTTCTCGAAGGTCGCCGAGCGCTTCGGCGGCAAAACAACGCACGACTTCGTTCTCGTCCTCAAGCAGGCGCAGGAGAACATCGGCAGTTTCTGGAGTTCGCACTCCAATCGCGCCCAGCGCCTCGGCGACATTCGTTCGCAGGTAGGAGTCGCGGCTGTCTGCGGCCCGGCAGAGTGCGGGAACCGCCTCCGCCGCCTGGAGAAATCCCAGCGTTTCAGCGGCCTCACTGCGAACATCATCTTCCGTATCGTCCAGCAGGGCGATTAGTGGCGCGACAGCACGCGGCGAGGGATATTTACGGAGCATTTCGGCGGCTAGCTGACGGGTTCGGAAATAGAGTGAGTCGAGCGACTCGATCAAAAACGGTACGATATCCTGGTCTGTGGGCCAGTCCGCCGTCTGCTCCTGCAGGTCCTCGGGCGTAATCGCGTCCTCGACATAATAAAGCTGAATCAGATCGAAGAGACGCGCTGTTTTTGTCGTTCGCAGATCATAAACCGTGACAAACGCCTCATACGCCTCTGCCCGAGAGACGTAAACATCCAGTCGACTGCTGTCTTGGTTATAAGGTGTATACCTGGCAGCGTAACGGAACCGGGTCTCGTTGTTATACTGCGCCCGTTTCTCATCCGAGACTAGGCAAACTTCGTTATAGCCAATCCGCTCGCCTGCGTCATTGCCTGGAGGCGGGGCAGCAAAGCCATCATACGGAATGTGAATATCTTCGTGGTACTCGTAATCGGTTCCCAGACCGAAGAGGCCGCGCTGCAGATCCGCCGCCCCTGCCCAGTTCAGATAGGCGACAAAACCCCCGTTTTCCTGGCGGCAGAAATAGCCCTTATCTTCATCATCGCGGTAGTCTCGCCAGAATTCTATTCTGGGTTTCTGAGGCTCCGCGGAAATAACAGGCTCTACGTCAGGCTCTACGTCAGGCTCGCCCATAGCTCTCGCACGCGGTTGATAGAGTAGGTGATCAGCGTCGAGTCGCCGTAGAAGGTCTCGAGCGTGAACGTGCCATTGTAGCCCGTGGCTTTCACCGCTCGCATCTCCCGCCGCCAGTCGATGGTGCCCGCACCGATAGCCAGGTGGTCATCGGATTTGCCTTTGTTGTCGGAGAGATGGACATGTTTCAGGCGTGTCCCATACCGTTTCAGCAGCGACTCGGTATTGGATTTGCGACCTTTTCCGATGTTGGCGTGCCCAATATCCAGATGCAGGCCAACCATCGGCAACGCGTCCAGAACCGGCGCGAGGGATTCTGCATCGTCGCCTTCGACGTTCTCGACCATCAGCGTGATGCCGAGACGTTCCGCCGTTGGCAGGAGCCTCTCAATGGATTCGAGATTGCGGCGGTTGATAAAAGAAGGGTCATGTCCGGGGACGCGGCAGTCCAGATGCAGGTTCATCAGCGTCGCTCCGACCTCGGCAAAGACCTCCAGACAGCGCTCTGTTTCCGTGATGGCTGCGGTCTGAATTGCATCAAAGGCAGAGCCGAATGGCAGATAGTACGCGGTATGCCCGACCACGCCAAGCGACTTTGCTTCGAGTCCCGTACGGATGCGTTTGGCATCGACCCGGTCCGCACGGGCGGCGGGCGGCTCCAATGTCAGGTCCAGAAAATCAAAACCGAAGTCCGCGGCACGCGTGATCTCTTTGAGGACATCACGGGCGGGGTTGTTCATGAGGCCAATTTGCACAGGTTCAGGATACCGTAATTCGCAGCAAACCCGAGCAGCTGGTTACGGCTCGCGGTGGATAATATGAACTGGGCTCGACGGCAACGGCTTCGACAGCAGATCGCGCAGGAACAAAGGGACAAGAGACCGCACGTCATCTCCGGTGGCGTCGGGACGCTGCCAGAAGAACGTCAATGCCGGTTCACTCTCACTGCCGGGGAAAGGAGCGGCTGCTTCATAGATTTTCCTCGCGGACGGCAATGAGACGGCAAAGTACAGCTCGACGTTGTGTCCCTGCAAGCCATCGGAATGGGGATGAAACGTTTCGGCCACAACCAGGAGGTCACCCACCTCCGCAGTCTTATGTAACTCTTCCCATATCTCCCGCTCCAGCGCCGCGCGTGCCTCTTCTCCCATCTCGACCCGCCCACCCGGCAGGTAGCAGAAAGGAAGGTGGCTCTCGGTCGTGACCAGCACCTCGACGGTGTTTGTGGCATCAGTCCGTGTGATTATGGCAGCGGCTCGGTAGTTGAACTGAAAATTGTCTTTGCGGAAGGAGATCACAGGCGATTTTACCGTTCCAGTGCTCCCGGTGCGAATCTTTGCTGTCTTTCTCGGTGACACGACGTCTCGATACAACGTATGTAGTACGGAATTGCCGATTATTGATGCCCCCGATGCATCCCGTGGGCGTTGCGGGCCGTTCGTGAAAACGGCATAATCGTAATTAGGAGAACAACCATCTCGTGTCACAGAAATGCTTTTTCGCGGCGGCTGCCGCTGTTACTCTTATAAGCCTGCTGCCGGGAACGCACGTTCTCGCGAATGCGGCACCGGACGGCCCGGCAAAGGCGTCTGCCGCCGTCACGCCGCCGGCTCGTCCGGATGACCTGAAAGACCTCATCCTGAGCGCGCCCTCGGCGATCGCCTATCCGAACGCGACGAAGGTAACCCTGCTCGACCTCGCGGACATAACGGTGCGTCCTGATGGAACCGCGAGTACGATCACGCGGCAGACGGTAAAGGTGTTCAATAAACTCGCCCGTGAACGGGAAGCCGAAGTCAAGATTCCTTACACCGGCGGTTATGAAAAGGTAAAGGTTTTGCGGGCGCGAACTATTCGTCCCGATGGCAGCGTGGTCAATGTTCGTCCGGAAGATATTCGCGACCGTGAACTCAACGATGAGCAGGGAGAGTACAGCGATGCGCGCGTCGTCTCCTTCTCCATGCCCGCCGTTGAGGATGGCTGTATCCTGGATTACGAGTACGAGACCACTCAGACCAGTTCTAAAATGCCCGGTAATTTCTGGACGGATTGGTACTTCCAGAACGGTACCGACCCGGTGATGCTCTCGCGCCTGACGGTCACCGCACCCAAGGGACTCAAGCTGAACGAACTCTATAAAAATACCAGTGTGCGCCCCAAATCGGTGACCTCCGCCGACGGCAAGCAGGTGATCCGAACCTGGGAAGCGAGGAATCTGGCGCCGCTGGATATCGAGCCGATGATGCCGCCCGCCGACAGGGTGATTCCCGCGATGCATCTTTCTACGGTTCCCTCCTGGCAGACGATTGCGGACTGGTACTCTGAGATGGCGAAGGACCGCACGGTTGCCAACGATACGGTAAAAGCTCGCGCTATCGCTCTCACGAAAGACCTCAAGACGCCGGAAGAGAAGGCCAAGGCGATCTTCTATTATGTCGAAGAGAAGACGCGATACGTCGCTCTGGAATTCGGTCAGGGGGCGTACCAGCCCCGTCCCGCCGCGGTCACCTGCGACACGCAGTACGGCGACTG
>JAZKEA010000491.1:0-3763 GCA_040387315.1 Armatimonadota bacterium
GATCGCGGAAGGTGTCTGCGTCCGGGTGACCCTGGATCGCGCTCTCGGTTTCCTGCCCGTGGTACGCCGGGAGTGCAGGAATACCTACCGGCGTCTGCAAAAGGAAGGAATCGATGTTGCCCTCAGCGACCCTCGTCCCTTTCCGGATTCGCCCACACACACCCCTGTCATCCACAATAAACTGCTCGTGATCGATGACGAAGAGGCAATGGTGGGCGGTATGAACGTCGGCAGCCTCTTCTTTCGCCATCATGATGTTATGATTCACCTTCGGGGACCCGCCGCGCGGGCGCTTGGCCGTCAGTTTGACTACGACCGCCAGTTTGTCCTTGACGCGCAGCAGCAGCGCCCTGCGGGAAGCCATACCCGGCCACCGTTTCGCACTCAGCACCATCCGGAAGATACCTGGGCACGTCTCCTCGGAACGGGAGTGGGCCGCCGCACCACCAGAGACGCAATTGTCGAGCGTCTGCGAGCGGCGCGGTCCTCGATTTTCATCGCGATGAGTGAGATTGGAAGAACGGACGTGCTCCGGGAGGTCATTGCCGCGAAAGAGCGGGGGCTGGATGTCAGAGTACTGGTAGACCCACAGGACATTCGGGAATACCTTCCTCCCTTCCTTGGAGCGCTGCGCGGCTTCGTTACCAAAGGTGCACTAAATGCGCTGGCAGTCAAAGAACTGCTGGAGAAACACATTTCCGTCCGCAATTTCACCGTGGGAGACGAGTTTGCCCTCCTGCACCTGAAGATGGCGGTTTTTGACGAGGAAAGCGCCATCGTCGGATCCACCAACTGGACCCGGGGCGGCTTCGGCTGGGTCGGCGAAACGGATATCGAGCTGCGAGGCGGTCAGGTTATCGGTCAGCTTACTCGTCAGTTTAACCGGGATTGGGACAGTGCTGCTCCCGCGGCAATGCCCTCCCCGATGGCCCGATTCGCGTGCCGAATTTATGAGCGTCTCGTTCAGTAAAAAGCGGATGCTTTCGGATCGCCTGCGTTTGCTGCGTTGACATCTTTTTAAGAGGCGTGCTATCCTTTCCGAAAGCCGGTACGAAACCGGTTTTTCAATCCAAACCAATTTTACCGATTGCGAAACGGTACCCTCTCCTATGCCAAACAACAATTACTCGCCGCTGCGCTGGGGCATCCTCGGCGCAGGCAGCATTGCCAATCGATTTTGTTCTGATGTAAAAGCGCTTCCGGACCATCGTCTTGCCGCTGTCGGCTCACGCGATAAAGCCAAGGCCGATACCTTTGCGGATAAGTTCGCGATCCAGAACCGCCACGACAGCTATGAGGCGCTGGTCGCCGATCCTGAGGTGGATGTTATCTATGTGGCGACACCCCACCCTTTCCACAAGGAGCACTCGCTGCTGGCGCTCCGTGCGGGGAAAGCCGTTCTCTGCGAGAAGCCGTTCACGATCAATGCCGGTGAGGCGGAAGTGGTGGTCAAAGAGGCGCGCGACCGCGGTGTTTTCCTGATGGAAGGGATGTGGAGCCGCTTCTTCCCCGCCCTCGTGAAGCTGCGCGAGCTGGTCGCCGAAGGGGCAATCGGCGAGCCGCGTATGCTGCAGTGCGACTTCGGTTTCCGCTCCGGGGTCAACCCCGAAGGCCGCCTGTTCAAGCCGGAGCTCGGCGGCGGCGGGCTGATGGATGTCGGCGTCTACACGGTCTCGCTCGCGTCGATGATCTTCGGCGAACCGAACCGCTCGACATCGCTGGCGAACCTCGGCTCAACGGGCGTTGATGAAGAGGCGGCGATGCTGCTCGGCTACCCCAAGGGTGGGCTGGCGGTGCTTTCGACCGCTATCCGCCTGAACACGGCGCATGAGGCGACGCTTCTGGGGACCGATGGCAGCATCAAGGTGCCCGGCGCCTGGTGGTGTCCCCGCAAGCTGACGGTAAAGCGAGCGGGCAAGGACGAAGAGACCTTTGAGTTCCCGTTTGAGGGCGGCGGCTTCCAGTTCGAGGCGCAGCATGTCGCCGAGTGCCTGCGGGCAGGCAAGACGGAATCCGACGTGATTCCGCTTGACGAGACCCTTTCGATCATGCGAACGCTGGACGGGCTTCGCGCCCAGTTCGGCCTCAAATACCCAATGGAGTAGTTTATAAGCAATGGCAGAGATGATATACGGTCATGTGCCGGGGATCGAGAAGCCGATCTCCCGCATCGTTCAGGGCATTATCCAGATCCCGATGGATGAGGATAAGGGCTTCGCGCTTCTGGATGCCGCGTTTGCGGCAGGAATCAATACCATCGATACGGCCCACGTTTATGGACCGCGCGATTCGTTTTTGGGCAAGTGGATAGCGGCTCGCGGCAACCGTGAGAAGGTTGTTGTGCTGGCGAAAGGTGCCCACCACAACGATGTTCGCAAACGGGTTACCCCCTACGACATCGGCGCGGACCTGCATGACACGCTGGGCCGCATGAAAACGGACTATGTGGACCTGTACGTCCTTCACCGCGACGACAAAGATTATCCGGTCGAGCCGATCGTGGACGCGCTGAACCAGTACACCCGAGAGGGAAAGATCAAGGCGTTCGGTGGATCGAACTGGACCACGGCGCGACTGGCGGAAGCGAACGCCTACGCGGAAAAGAGCGGTCAGATCCCCTTCGCCGTGTCGTCTCCGAACTTCTCCCTCGCGGACCAGAAGAAGGAGCCTTGGGCGGGCTGCGTTTCCATATCGGGTCCCGGCAAAGAGAGCGAGCGTCAGTGGTACGCCGAGCATAAAATGCCGCTGTTCACCTGGTCGAGCATGGCGGGCGGCTTTATGTCAGCCCGTATCACGCGCGAAAATCAGGACAGCTTCACCGACGGTCTTGATAAGCTAGCGGTTGAGTGCTACGCCGCGGAAGATAACTTCGAGCGTCTGGACCGTGCGAAGATCGTTGCGGACAAGCGTGGACTTTCCCTGCCGCAGATCGCGCTGGCGTATGTTCTGAGTTATCCGCTGGACATCTATTCGCTTGTCGGATCGGCAACCCCCGAAGAGATCGCGGCCAACGTCGTCGCGCTGAATACCAAGTTGACCGAGGCCGAAATGGCTTACCTGGACCTGCGCGCGGATAGCCTGGCATAAAGAGCCGCGCTTAAAAAACAGCCCGACCGACTGGAGGCATTTCCAGTCGGTCGGGCTGTTTTAGTTTTGGCCTGCCGCCCACAAGACAGAGTTCCTCAGAAGCGTTGTATAAGCTGCACTATCAAAAAGAGCCGGTGAATGACCCATGAAAATATAGAGATTGCGAGCGGCGGCCGACGGATTTGTCCAGATGACGGGATGGTCCCCCATCCTGACAGGAGAATCGGAAACATAAGTTGTCTCATCGACACGGGCAATAACGTGAACATTGGGACGTGGACTGCGGTTATAGATGTACCACTCTTCTTTTTCCACGAGGAAAGTGCCGGGTACGCCGCGCACGCAGGGATGTGAGGTGTCCTCGACGATCACGGTTCCCTGAGCGAAAGCCGCGATGTAATCTGAGTAGGTGATATCCCCCAGGAACCGGGAGAACCACTCCCATAAGGGATACCCATCAAACTCCCCTAGAAGGCTCGCGTGATGCAGACCGATCCAGCCGATTGTCCCTTGCTCGATGGCTTTCTCGAAAGCGATAACAGCTGCGTCCTTCCAGCCATAGGGAGGATAATCAAGCTGGAGAAAGAGTTCGTACCGACCTAAAAGCGCGGCGTCAATAGAGTCGGTATTCAAAATATAATCGATCCCGAAACAGTGCTCTTTCGCTAAATCATCA
>JAZKEA010000491.1:3773-7683 GCA_040387315.1 Armatimonadota bacterium
AGAGTCGCGCTCTTGCGGAGAACTCCGTGTGATGTCCTCCCGCTTCGTGAAGCGCAAGAACGCGAAAGTCAGGCGTCATGCAGCGCCGTCCAGTCCTCCGGGCTCCCCGCCCAGAGAAGGGAGTCGCGGAGCAATACACGGTAGATCGGGCTGCTCAGCAGAGAAGGGTCGTGACCAACCGCAATGTAGATCGCCCTCCGATATCGCTCGTTTGTCCAGATGACCGGATGGTCTCCCATCGGCTTATTCTGCGTATACGTGGATTCATCGGCGGTGGCGAGAACTCGCACCTTACCGCGCGGGCTTTTGTCGAACTCGTACCACTCATCGAAGATTTCAAAAGAGGCGGGCAGGTTTTTTGTGGCAGGATGTCCCTGATCCTCGACAAGGACGGTGCCCTTCTGGTAAGCAGGATGCGGGGAATAGGTCACCCCACCCAGAAAATCTTCAAACCACTGCCAGTACGGGGTTTCCGCTGACTGGAATCCCTTGCCGGTCAGACCTGCGGCGTGGATTCCTACCCAGCCTTTACCACTCTCAATGAAGTCCTGCAGGACCTTCTGCTGTGGAGGGGTCACCTCGAATGGAGCCCGCTGCAGCATAACGACTATTTGGAAGTGGGATAGGTTCTCTACATTGATCATTTCCGGATCGTCGGTAAAGTCAACGGCAAAGCGATTCTCAGCGGCCAGTTCTTCAAAGAAGGGCCTGGCGCGCTCAATCATTTTCAGATGATCTTTTGCCGTATTGGCAATGACGAGAGCTTTGAAACGGTGTGGATTGCTCATGGCAGGATTCCCCTCGCGGGAGCATTTGACTGGCTCCCCTATCGGCAGTTCCACAAACATCAGTCTCTCTCCTTCCGAGAGATTTTCAGGGAAGCGGCGAAGGCAGGGTCAGCCTGGCGGAGCAGATTCGGGAGGAAACCAGCCGAAAAGAGCGAAAGACTTTCCTATGGCTAAACAGCAAAGAGTGCCCCTGACGCGGCGAGCGCTTCTCGCGGGGGCAGCGGGAACCGCGCTGAGCGTCGGGGCGGGCATGACGGCAAAGAAGGCCGATGCCACAGCCGGAGTTCAGACACCGACGAAGCGTCGCAGCATTATCTATATCCTGTCGGATGATCACCGCTATGATGCGATGGGGTTCATGAAACACCCGTTCCTTGAAACGCCGCATCTTGACTCGCTTGCGAAAAACGGCGTCCACGCTAAAAACGCTTTCGTGACGACAGCTTTGTGCTCTCCGAGCCGCGCGTCGGTACTGACCGGCCAATACGCCCATCGACATCAGGTCGTGGATAACAACTCACCGGTGCCGTCGCATCTTCGCTTCTTCCCCGCCACACTGCAGACGGCGGGATACGAAACCGCGTTTATCGGGAAGTGGCACATGGGCGGTGAGGGTGACGATCCCCAGCCCGGCTTCGATCACTGGATCAGCTTCAAGGGACAGGGAACCTATCTGCCGACCCCGAACGGGTTGAACGTGGATGGGAAACGAGTCCCGCAAAAAGGCTATATAACCGACGAACTGACGGATTACGCGCTCGATTGGCTGAACACTCGAAAGGGCGATAAGCCCTTCTTTCTGTATCTTTCGCATAAGGCGGTACATTCGGAGTTTATCCCCGCCGAGCGGCACAAAGGACGCTATGCTGGTAAGGCATTTACCCCGCCCGCGTCTCAGGCGGCTGACATGGACCCTGAGGGACGTCCGTTGTGGGTGAAGAACCAGCGGAACTCGTGGCACGGGGTTGATTACCCGTACCACAGCGACCTCGATATCGCGGAATACCACCGCCGCTACTGCGAGACGCTGCTCGCTGTCGATGAGAGTGTGGGACGAATCATCGATTTTCTCCGCCGCAAAAACCTCCTGAATGATACGCTCCTTGTTTACATGGGCGACAATGGTTTTGCGTTCGGGGAGCATGGACTTATAGACAAACGCACCGCGTACGAGGAGTCTATCCGGGTGCCCCTGCTTCTCCAGTGCCCTGCTCTGCTAAAGCCCGGCACAGTCATGGACGAAGTGGTGGCAGGGATCGATATTGCGCCCACCTTTCTGGAAGCCGCCGGTCTTCCGCCCCCTGCCCCCAGCGCGATGGACGGGACAAGTTTCCTGCCCCTTGCGCGAGGCGAGAAAAAGCCGTGGCGCGACTCCCTGCTGTATGAGTACTACTGGGAGCGCACGTTTCCGCACACGCCGACCCTGCATGCCCTGCGTGGCGACCGCTACAAGTACATACGCTGCCAGGGTATTTGGGACACGGATGAACTATACGATCTAAAAAACGACCCTGGCGAGACCCGCAACCTGGTGCGTAATCCGGCCCATCAGGAAACGGTGAAGACAATGAACGCGCGTTTGTGGCAGATTCTAAAGCAGACAGACGGTGCGCAGATACCGTTGCTTCCGGACCGGCTTCTCTGGCAAAACAACAAACGCCGCCCTGGCGGGCCTCCCGCAGCCACTTTCCCCGGATACGTCACACAGCCTCCGCCAGAGAAAAAGTAGATTCCCGCTGCGGTGTGGGCTGACTTATAGTTCAGATTCGCCCGGTACGCCCCCGCGACGAAGCATTGCGTGGATTCGGGCGAAAAAGGCCAGCAGTATTCCCATTTCCTGAGGGGTCAGTTCCAGGCGGCGGAAGAGACTTTTAAGCAGAGCAGGAACCGGCTGCGGCGACCCTTCCCGAACAAATCCCGTCTCCGCCATGACGCCGTCCAGATGCCGGTCCAGCTGAAAATACTCGTTCCAGGTGGGGCGAATGGCGGGAGATTTGCGTGCAGACCGTCGGTTCTCGGGCGGCACGACAGGCAGAGGTTCGTGCGGCAGTTCCGCGGAAAGAACCCGGCTGATGTCATAGAGCACCAGCAGAACCGACTGCGCCAGGTTGAACGCGGAAAACTCTTCGGTCGAGGGGATACGAATGACCCACCGACACTGATCGAGATGTTCGTTGCGCAGGCCGCTGTTTTCCGGTCCGAAGACAAGGGCAATTTTTCGAGGCGTCTCCTCCGGAGAGCCCATCTTATCCGGGAGCGCATTGGTCCACTGGGGAAGGGTAACAAAATGCGCGGGACGCTCACCGCTGCGCAGTGCGAGTCCGACGACCTCGTCCATGTCGGCAATCGCTTGCTCGAAGGTGTCATGAAAGACCATGGACTCCAGCAGTGGGTCTGCCCGGCGGGCCGTGACCCTGGCGTGCGGTCGGTCATAATTCAGCGGATCGACGAGATGGAGATGCCGAAAGCCGAGATTCATCATTGCCCGCGCGACGGCTCCGACATTCAGACTGTCCGCAGGTTCGACGAGAATCACATGGAAGCTGTTACAAAAATTGCCGGTGTTGAGAGTATCGTTCATTAGGTCCATGGCCGGCTATGGCTGCGGCCTTTTCCAGTTTACCGAAAACTGCGTCCGTCTCCCACCCGACCATTAAAGCGAGCACTATATTGTGCTACAATAAGACATCAACCGGTTTATGACCTCAATGTAGAAGTAAATGCCAACCACACAAACCAACTCCAGGTACACTTTGTGCGCTTTACGGGACCGCGCCCTCTTCGGTCTGCTGATTGCCCCGCTGTTATTTTCACCCTGGGCGGCTCAGGCGCAGAGCAAACCACCCGTGAGGCAAGCCATGCAAGCCAGTTCATCCGCAACGCTCAGAAAAAGCTTTCGATTCGATTTCGGACCAAGCAAGGCAGTCGCGCCGGGCTATGTGAAAGTCGCGCCGGGAATCGCCTACACAGACGAGCAGGGATTCGGGTTTGAAGAGGGCGCGGCAGCGGTGACAGGAATCGACCGCGGGGGTTCTGACCCGCTGCGGGACGATTTCTGCACCAGTGACAGACCGTTTCTGTTTTCGGTACGGTTGCCCGAGGGCAATTACCGCGTTACCCTG
>JAZKEA010000492.1:0-1911 GCA_040387315.1 Armatimonadota bacterium
GGCGGAAGGCGTAATCATCGATAACGTAGTCCTGATCTATAGGCCACCAGGCAGTTGGGTTCTCCAGGGCCAGGCGTTCGGTGGAGCCGTCGGCATAGGTGACGATCACCTCACCGTTGTCGAACCGGCTCTGCATGGAGTTGGTCGATCCCGCCATCAGAAGATAGAGATGGGAGGCGCGTCCGGTAATTGGGACGCTTACCTGGGCCGGAAAGTTCTCCCACTGAGAGGTGAAGACGATGTTTTTCGCCTCGCCCGTGCCCGGTGTTTGAAGCGGGACCCCTTGCGGCAACAGAAGGCGTCCCCCGCTGCGGTCGGAGACGGTACGCAGTCCGGTATCTTCGACCTCGTAAGTCGCGTTCCAGTGGGCCCAGCTTCCGATACCCTGAGTGGGAATGGCGAGCGACGTGTACGGCGAGCGCGGCGCGAGGTATTTGTTCCGGAATATCTGCGTCACCCGGTCGTTGAACAGCGGCGTCAGGTCAACGGGCTCCCATGTCGCGGCTGGAAATTTTGCGGTCAGGTTCCAGTTTGTCACGGTGCCTGAAACTGTCTGTTTGTCTCCCAGATCCATACTGACACGGCTTGAGCCCGGCAGCAGTCCGTCTGCGGGTAGGGCAATCTCAGACGACTCGCCGAGAGCGGGTGTTCTCACACGGATTTTATGGGTTTGCGTACCCGCCGCTACGGTGACTTCACGGTCGATGGCAATCGGCGTGTTGTTTCGCAGGCGTAAGCGAAGATGGTCGGTGTCCTGCTGCTCGGCGGGCAGGATCTCATAGGCGGGCCGGATGTCGAAAGCGACGGGCAACCACCAGGTAAGGTCCCCCTGACGGACACGGGCGAAGACAGTACGGTGGCCCCTGGTTCCGGCAGCGACAGCCCTGAAGCCGTTCGCCGTGGTGGACAGATTACGGAGGGCCTGCTGCGGGTCCGCGACTTCGCGCAGCTGTGCCGTTCCGAACTGTGCCCGAACTTCGCTGCCGTGCGCGGCGATTATCGAGGTGACTGCCGCTGCCGGTTTATTGCCCTTCGTGCGGATGATGATTTCCAGGCGCGGGGCGGCGGCAGCCTGAATCTCGATTCGCGGCAGACCGACGGAATCGTCGAGCATGCGCCATTTTGCCGGAGCGCCGTTGATGGTCACGTCTGTGATGTCGTCCCCGAAGGCGACAGCCTGGAGGCGCAGTGCCATGGGCCGGGAGAACGACGATTCGACTGTGTACGTCTCGGTCATGCCATCACGCCGGAAGTTGAGCCGAACATCTGGGTGCCGCAGGCTGGCGTTATTCCAGTCGGCGGGAAATCCAGGTCGAATCCGAAGCTCCCCGGCAAGGGCATCCGGATGGATGCCGAAGAGTCCCTCGATCAGCGCGCGGGAGGTTGTGCCGACGGCATCGGCGAAATCCCGCTGTGATTCACCTCGCGCCATGTCAAAGTAGGTCGCCATGCCCGCATTGCCGGGGCAGAGGCCGAGATACATGCTGTCGAGGAGGCAGCCCTTGAAGAGAGCGAAGGCTTTATCGTCGCGGCCCGCCTGCCAGTAGGCAAGTGAGGTGTGCGCCGCTTCGCCCATAACGACATTGTTGGTTGACCAGGTGTAGGGCATCCAGCTTGTTGTCGGGAGTGTGAAGTAGTCGCCTATGGGTACGTTCGGTCCGTGGACCGGAATGTGCGGGACCTGGGTATCCACAAAGCGGGTCATCTGCCAGGCATCTCTGGCATCGGGCACTTCGGAATCGATGGTGTGATACAGCGTCCACAGGGCGGCGTTGGGGTGTGTCTGCTGCAGGCCCAGCAGATCCTTCCACTCGGCGAACCATCCCCTGTCCGCGAGCCATAGATTGCGCTGCATCGCCTTTTTTATCAGGCCCGCCTCACGCTCGTAGGGGGCGGGGTCCTTCCTTATCA
>JAZKEA010000493.1:0-2982 GCA_040387315.1 Armatimonadota bacterium
AAAAGGCGGGGCTAACTTCGTGCTCGCCGATGGTCACGCGAAATGGCTCGGAGTAAGTCCGGAAAAATCCGGTCAGGGAGGCGTGGTGTCCGTGGGATTCCCGAACGGCACGGCCGGGACAACCTGCATTTCGCCGGAAAAGCTCAGCGGCACCGGCTTTATTGCCACCTTCTGCCGACAGTAGCGAGCCGCGTCGTCCCGCCGCGAAAAGCGCGTTTTCCCAAGCCGATTTACTGCGGCGGGACAACGCGGGCTAATAACAGTGAACTATGAGGTTCAGATAAAATGGTAAAACGAGCCTATGTCCTTTTCGCGCTGGCGCTGCTGGCGGCAGGCTGCAGTCCCACCGCGAAGTCGCAGGGGCAGAAACCGACACTGACCGCCGCGCAGCAGGCCGAAAAGGCGGCGGCGGCGAAACAGGCGGAGATCAGTATGCGGACCGATCAAATTAACCGCAGCAACCTGCCTGACGCACAAAAGCAAGCTCTGTTGAATCAAATCCGCTCCTCCGCGGGAAAGTAGATGGTCTATGAACTTCGTCCGTCGCCGGAAACAGGCGACTGTCCAAATCGCAGGATCAATGGTGATCGCGCACTTCGCGGCGCTTGCCGCCGGAGCACACACAATGCCGTCGGTGGATAACGCCGCTGAAAACCAGCCGCCCCCCGGCAGGGCCGCTCCCGCCCCTATCGTGCTGAACGCGGACGATATACAGACATACCCGGAGCCGCCCTCAGATATCGTTGCGGATCGTCCGGACGTTGCGCACGGCAAGCTGGAGACGATCGAGTACGAATCAAAGACCGTGGGAACCCGCCGCAAGATGCAGGTCTACACGCCGCCGGGCTACTCGAAAGATAAAAAATACCCGGTGCTCTACCTGCTGCACGGGATCGGAGGAGATGAAACGGAGTGGCAGCGGTTCGCCGCCCCGAACCTGCTGCTGGATACTCTGATTGCCGCGAAGAAAGCGGTTCCGATGATTCTGGTGATGCCCAACGGGCGTGCTCAGAAGAACGACCGTGCGGAGGGAAATGTCTATGCCTCCGCCCCCGCCTTTGCCGCGTTTGAGCAGGATCTGCTGAAAGATGTCATTCCCGCCATCGAATCCCGGTACTCGGTGCAGGCGGACGCAGGGCATCGCGCCCTGGCCGGTCTTTCGATGGGGGGCGGTCAGTCGCTGAATTTCGGCCTGACGCACCTGGACACTTTTGCATGGGTCGGCGGGTTCTCGTCCGCCCCGAATACGAAAACTCCTGCTGATCTTCTGCCGGACCCCGCCAAAGCGCGTAAGAACTTGAAGATGCTGTGGCTGTCCTGCGGCAACAAGGACGGTCTGCTGCGAATCAGCCAGGGAATGCATGGATATCTCAAGCAGAACAATGTCCCACATGTCTGGAATGTGGACAGCCATGGTCATGATCCTACACACTGGAAAAACAATTTATACTACTTTA
Source organism: Armatimonadota bacterium (assembly GCA_040387315.1). Classification (GTDB taxonomy): domain Bacteria; phylum Armatimonadota; class Armatimonadia; order Armatimonadales; family Armatimonadaceae; genus JACMJB01. The sequence continues at coordinate 1,458 of JAZKEA010000493.1, forward strand.
TGCAGGGTGTGTTTCAAGCAGGAGCGCAGAAAAGCGTGAGCATTCCCGCCCCAACCGTTGCGAACAAGACGGCACCGCTCAAAAAGGCGTTTGAGGGCAAGTTCCGTATCGGTGCGATACTCAGTGTCGGCGCACTTCAGGGCAAGGACCCGCTGGATGTCTCCATCGCTCAAACCCACTTCAGCGCGATAACGCCCGAGAACAGCCTGAAGCCAGGGTCTGTGCAGCCGACAGAGGGGAACTTTACCTTCGCGGAGGGCGACCGTCTGGTTGAGATAGCGGAAAAAAGCGGCGCCGCTCCCATCGGTCACACGCTGGTCTGGCACGCGCAGACGCCACGGTGGTTCTTCGAGGGTGAGAACGGCCAGCCTGTGACCCGCGAGCTGGCACTTACCCGAATGCGGAAACATATCTCGACTGTTGTCGGCCGTTACAAAGGACGCATCAAAGAATGGGACGTTGTCAACGAAGCGATCAATGACGGGCCCGGAGTGCTCCGACCGACGCCCTGGCGGACGGCCGTGGGGGACGACTATATTGCTGAGGCATTCCGCGCCGCACATGCAGCCGACCCCAGCGCCATTCTGATTTATAACGATTACAATATCGAACTTCCGTACAAACGTCCGAAAGCGCTGGAACTTCTGAAATCGCTGCTGGACAAAAAAGTCCCGATCCACGCGGTCGGCATCCAGTGCCACTGGCGCATGGGCGACCCGGATTTCGCCGACGTCGAGGAGTCCATCAAGCAGTTCGCCGCCCTCGGCCTCAAGGTGATGATAACGGAGCTCGACATCGGCGTTCTGCCGACCAAGTACCAGGGAGCTGATATTAACACCCGCGAAACGATGACACCGGAACAGCAGGCTGTGATGAACCCCTACACAAAAGCCCTCCCGCCCGCGGTCGCCGATCAGCAGGCCGAACGCTACCGGAAGGCGTTTGAGATGTTTCTGCGGCACAAAGAGGTCATCGGACGTGTCACCTTGTGGGGTGTCAAGGACTCCGAATCCTGGCTCAATAACTTTCCCGTCCGGGGACGCACCGATTATCCCCTCCTGTTCGACCGGGACGGGAACCCGAAACCTGCCTTCTTCGCTGTAGAGAAAGCAGCCGCAAAAGTAAAATGATGACAACTATGCCGCGACGTGCTCTATTTCTTACTCTGCCTTTCCTTGCCGCCACGCTGGCGGCTCCCGCAGGGGCGCAAAGCCCGGCCCGGTCCGCCGGTCCGACTACCCTCAAAGATGCCTACAAAGATCACTTCTTAGTCGGGGTCGCCATCAACCGCTCCGTTGCCACCGGCGACCCGGCGGGATTCGGCGGTCGAACCGTGGAGCTTATCCGCAAGGATATCGCGCTGACCAAAGAACAGTTCAACCAGATCTCCCCGGAAAACGATTTGAAGTGGGAATCCCTTCATCCGCGTCCGGGCGCGGACGGCTACAACTTCGCGCCCGCCGACGCCTTTGTGGACTTCGGCATTAAAAATAACCAGTATCTCGTCGGGCACACCCTTGTCTGG
>JAZKEA010000493.1:2992-4523 GCA_040387315.1 Armatimonadota bacterium
CTGGCATGGGCAGACTCCCGACTGGGTGTTCGCCGGAAACGTTCCGCCGCCCGCACCGCCACCCGATGTGGCACCGCCGCCCGTACCCCCCGCTGTTGGGGCGGGCGCGGGAGCGCAAACCAGCCCTGCCAATCCGCCTCGGCGCCGGCCCCGCCGTTCGTTCGGATATGCCGGCCCGCGCGCTACCCGCGAAGAGCTGCTCCAGCGGATGCGCGAACACATCCATACGGTCGTCGGGCGCTACAAAGGAAAGATCAAGGTCTGGGACGTTGTCAACGAAGCCCTCTCCGACAACGGGCCGGACACCCTGCGAAACTCGCTCTGGGTGCAGATCATCGGGCCGGACTTTATCGCCAAAGCCTTTGAATACGCCCACGAGGCCGACCCACAGGCGACTCTGCGCTACAACGACTATGGTTTGGAAAACCCGGTCAAACGGCAGAAGCTCATCACCCTTATCAAGGAGCTGCAGGCCAAAAAAGTCCCGGTAATGGCAATCGGTACGCAGACCCATGTCAGTATCTCGTCGCCGAGCTATGCGGACGCTGACCGGACGCTGACGGAGCTGGAGTCGCTGGGCCTGCCCGTCCACGTTACGGAACTCGATGTCAACAGCGCCGAGTCCGGTCAGCGCAATACGGGAGCGGATGTCGCAAATAATGCCGCCACGACCCAGGGCGGCCTGGTGGCGAACACCGATCAGCGTCTCGCCGATCAGTATGCCAATCTCTTTCGCGTGTTCCGCAAGCACAAGCAGGTGAAAGTCGTTACCCTGTGGGGTGTCAACGACGGCGTTTCCTGGCGTGCAAACGGCAAACCGCTGCTGTTTGACACGAACGATCAGCCCAAACCCGCCTTTGAGGCGGTACTTCGGGCGGCCAAAGACAATGCAGCCGGCTCGAAATAGGTCGGCTTGTACACGAATAAATCCATGAAAAATACCCCCCTGTCTCTTTTACTGGTTCTGCCCTGCCTTGCCGCTGCACTGGTGGCTCCCGCGCGGGCGCAGAATACGACCCTGACCATCGACGCCACCTCAACGACCAGGCTGCCCGCCTCACATTACGGCCTGATGACCGAGGAGATCAATTTCAGCTATGACGGCGGGCTGTACGCCGAGCTGGTGCGGAACCGTGCCTTTCTCGACGATGCCAAGGCGCCGACCCACTGGACCGCCCTGCAGACGAGCGGGTCGGCAGCGACCATTGCACTGGATTCGCAGACGCCGCTGAACGCCGCTCTGCCGGTCAGTCTCCGGCTCGATGTCGCGACCGCCTCAACCGCCGCACCGGCGGGGGTCAGCAACGACGGCTATTGGGGCATTCCGGTAAAACCGAACACCCGCTACCGCGCGTCGTTCTACGCCAAAGCCGCTCCCGGTGTCTCCGGGCCGGTAACCGTTGCCATCGAGAGCGCGGACGGCGCGACCGTGTATGCGAAGGCGACATCGGGGAATCTTTCCGGCGACTGGAGACAGTACACGGTCACCCTGACAACGGGGCAAGTCACCCCGACCGCCAGCACACGCCTG
>JAZKEA010000494.1:0-2078 GCA_040387315.1 Armatimonadota bacterium
ATCGAAGAAAAGAAGGTCCGTGCGCGAGGTCAGTTCGTAGAGGGTTCTGATCCGCCCCTCTGACTCTGCTCGCTCTCGCTCTGCCCTGGTACGTTCCGTCACGTCGCGGGTGACGGCGATAACCCCCTCGACGCGGCTTTCGCCGTCGATGCCCTGAAGCGGGGCGGATAAGGAAGGGGGGGCAAACTCGGGGGTGATGACTGATTCGTAATGGTGTATAGTTTCGTCCAACGGGTGCCGCAGTGAAAAAGCGATAGTATGTGCCTTGCCGCTGTGAAGCACGTGGTCAAGCGCGGCGTCCCACACCGGAATGATCTCCTCCGGGAAACCCGCCTCGCGGAAGGTCCTGCCGACCAGCGCCGCCGCCGGCATCCCCGAATGCCGTTCGCCTGCCCGGTTGATGGATACGATCCGTTTGTTTCGGTCGTAACGGGCCAGAACGTCAGGTGAATTGTCTATCAGGGCGGCATAATCCCGCTCCCGCTGGGCAATCTCCCGCTGAGCTATAACCTTATCTGTCACATCCTGACCAATACCAATGATCCCGATGATGTCGCCCGTAGCCGAGTCGCGCCAGGGGCTTTTTGTCACCTGGAACACACGGCGCTCGGAGATGCCTGCTGTATCTGTGGCTTTTGACCGAGCCGCGGCTGCGGTGATTTCCTCCAGATACTGCTGCGCCGTTCCCAGGGTTAGGACGTTTTCGTCAATTGAAAGAAGGTCCTGCACCTCCGCCTCATGCAGGAAATCGGCATCGGTTTTACCGGCAACGGCGCCGTCGGGAACGCCGAACAGCGCGCACACAACCGGGTTCGCCAGTACATAATGTCCCTTCGTATCCTTGACAAAAACGGCATCGGGTGTCGTATTTGCAACGGCTTCCAGGATCGACAGACTTTCCCGCAGCCGAACTTCAGAAGCCCGAAGCGCCTCCGCAGCCTTGTGCAGAGCCGTAGTATCCCGCTGCGTACCCCAGGCACGAATGAGACTGCCGTTATCGATGATTCCCGTCAGAGAGTTAGAGAAATAGCGCAGGCTGCCCTGCCTGTCGACCTCAATGGATTCAGCGTCGGACAGACGATAGCCCGACCGAATAAAAGCCCGAAGATACGCCTCGTTCTCGGGTACGTCTTGAGGGAGCAGATCACCGAGACGCGCACCGATGAGCTCTTCCCCGTTATCGAACCCGTACATCCGCGCGAACGCGTCATTGGCTTCCGCCAAAAAACCTACCCGGTAGAAGGCATCTATCTGCGCTTCCTCGGAGAGGGACGTTGGTACAGGCTCGTCCGTGTCAACGCGCCAGATGCCCTCGGTGCTGTTTCGGATAAAAGCGCGGTAACGCTCTTCCGGGGTGGCGTCGTTCTTCAATCTCCTGCTCCCTCTGTGGTGGTACCGCCTGATACCCCGACCACACCGACAAGCAGCGCGATGTCGTCACTCGCCCCGCCCTGCCCGAACGCATCTACTCCCGCCACAAGGAAGTCCACGATAGCCTGAGGATCTTTTGCAGGACCGCCATCCGGACTGCTATCGAGATTGGCGGCACACGCTTGAAGAAGGCGGCTCACGCCTTCCACTTCCAGGAACTCTTTTCGGGTAGGGCCGACTTCAGTCATGCCGTCCGTAAACAGAGCAAGAACATCGCCTGCTGCAAGAGGCACGGTTACCTCCGCGTAACTGCCAGCGCCAAACCCGCCCAGCACAGGGCCTGTGGGGCCGAGTTCCCGGACCTCTCCTGTGCCAGCCCGCCACAGAAGTCCGGGTTCCTGCCCGCAGTTGACATAGGTTAGCGTCTGCTGTGCCTGGGCGTAGACCCCGACGAATAGGGTAGCGAATCCCGTCAGAAGATCGTGCTCCACCAAAGCATCATGAAGGGAGATAGTCGCCTCAGAGACGCTCTGGCTTTTGTAGAGTGCGAAGCGAAGCATATTACGCACGGTTGCTACCTGCTGTGCAGCGGCAAGCCCTTTACCCGAAAGGTCCGCGACCACAAGAGCACTGCAGTCCTTTCCGACGCTAAATACGTCGAAGAAGTCGCCGCCGACCCCCGCTTCCTGAAGCGCGGGGCGATAGAA
>JAZKEA010000495.1:0-9471 GCA_040387315.1 Armatimonadota bacterium
GCCCGGGTCTTGCCGGCTTCCACGGTCACGGTTCCCGGGACGGTAACGGCCGCGCTGTTCTCGGAGAGCGTTACCGGGAGATCGCCCGCGGGCGCCGGACCGTCCAGGGTCACCGTCCCGGTGCTGGGGTTTCCGCCGACGACGGTGGCCGGATCGAGCGTGACGGAGAGAATCGCGGGCGGGACGATGGTCAGGAGTCCCGTGGTCGTGTCGCCCCCGAGCGTTCCCGAAATGGTGGCGACGGCGGCGGCGGCGACGGGAATCGTGGCGACATCAAAGGTCGCGCTCGTTTCTCCCGCCGGGATGCCGACACTCGGCGGGGGCGTGGCGGCCGGGGTGTTCGCGGAGAGCGTAACCGTGAGGCCGCCTGCGGGCGCGGGCTGCGAGACCGTCACCCGGGCCTTGCTCGGAAGGCCGCCGCGTACCCGGTCCGGGTCCAGCACGATGGAAAGGAGGCGCAGGGGCCGTACCGTGATCGTGGCGGTCCGGGTCAGCCCGTTAAGGCTGCCCGAAACCGTCGCCACGGTCTGCTGGGCCACTACGCTGGTCTGGATGGTAAAGGTCGCGGTCGTGTCGCCGGCTTTCACCGTCACGGTTCCCGGTACGGTTACCGACGGGCTGTTGTCAGAGAGCGTTACCGGGAGGTCGCCTGCGGGCGCCGGACCGTCCAGGGTCACGGTGCCCGTGGCCTTGTCGCCCCCGTCCACGGCGTCGGGCGAAATCGACAGGGAAACGAGCTTCGGCGGCTCAACCGTGAGAACGGCGGAAGCCTGACTGCCGTTGTACGCGGCGGTGAGCGTCACCGGCGTCGACGTCCGGACGGGAACAGTGGTGATGGAAAAACTTGCCTGCGTCGCCCCGGCGGCAACCGTTACGCTCACCGGCGTCGCGGCGGCCGACGACGTGTCGGAAAGCGACACGAGGGCGCCATTGGGGCCGGGCGCGGCAGCGGACAGCGTCACGGTTCCCGTGGAAGAAACACCGCCCCGAACGCTGATGGGGTTTACCGCGAGCGCGGTCACCTGAGGGAGCGGGGGCGGGTTGACGATCAGCTGCGCCGTTTTGCTGTCGCCGTTCCAACTGGCGGTGAAGGTCACCACAGCCCGGGACGTCACCGCTGCGGTGGAGATCGGAAAGGTGGCAGAGGTCTGCCCGGCGGGCACCGTCACGGTGCTCGCTGGCGCCCAGGCGACCGACGGGCTGCTGCTGGAGATGGAGATAATGGCGTTCCCCGCCGGGGCGGGGGCATCCAGGGTAACGGTGGCGCTCGAGGCGCTGCCTCCCGAAACTTCCGGGGGGTTGATGGTGAGGCTGAAGAGCTTCACCCCGTTGGTCAGGTCGCCGGTAAAGGGCGCGCTCTCGAAGGCGCCATCCCCTTCGTAGCTGTCGCAGACGAGGGTGCCGCGTAAGGCGGCTTCATTCTTGGTACCGCCCGCGAGGAGAGCGGCATTGGCCCGGGGAGCGAGGATGCTGCCCAGGAACCGGGTTCGGCTGACGCTGACCCGGCTGAAATCGGGAAAGTTGAAGAGGATGCGGGACGCGGTGATGCCTCTTTGGAGCGACATCCCCATATTTTTGAGATGGCACTGCGCGTTTGGCCCGTCGCTGGTAACGTTGATCACGACCGTCCCGCTCGCGCCGCACTGGATGATCAGGCCGGTCGCGGCGTTCAGCTGCGCCGCGCTGACCGCAAACACGCTGCGCCCCCGGAGGGACGTGGCGAAGGTGATGGTGCCATCGGTCCCGACGGTCGTGACCTGATTGGTCTGCTGGACCTTGAGCCAGTCGGAGAGCGCGGTGAGATCGTTCTGGAGGCTTTGAATGTCCAGGGGTGCCGCCGTCTGCCCCTGTCGCACCTGCCCATCGATCTTCGTGTTTCCCTGCTTAAAAGGGACGTCGCCGTAGGTGAGGCCGCCCTGAATGCGTCCGCCGCCGTTCAGGTTCACGCGCTCGTTTCCAGCCACGTTGCCGGAAATCGAGGGACTGGTCAGGCTCGTGTTTCCGCCCGTAACAAAAACACTTCCCTGGATAGTGCCAGAGTTTCCGGTGAGTCCCCCGGAGGCGGTACCCGGCTTGCCCGCAACCACGGTCCAGTCCGCGCCCGCGCCGGGCATTTTCGTCGCGATAGCCGCATCGTTCAGATTCAGGTTGCCCCCCGCGGCAAGACGCCCCTCGGAGCTGGAATCTTTCTGCAGCGTGGCTTTCCCGAAGGAGAAAAGGTTATAGTTGGCGGCGAGACCCAGGTCCTTGAATTCGGTGGTCTGGGCTCTTGCGCCGGAATTGATGCAGGGAAGAAGGAGAAGGAAAAGGGCGAAAACGATCCGGAGGGACAGGTGCCGACGGAGAAACGGGGTGCGGCCGCTGACGTCCGGCGCCGCATTCCTCAGGACGCGCTTTGTACGACCTCTATTGCCGCATAAATCGCGATGGTAGCAACTCTCTGACAACAATGTCCGGCGTTCTCCCCTGCCTCGCTCCCTGGATCATCTTCCGTGAGGAGGCATGCCTCTCTGCCGCGCTGACTCCGTTTCTCCCGTGGGCCACGGGCCGGAGGTCCATGTGCAGTATGAAGCGAGCCGCCGGTTCCCGCTATCAACTTTAGTTGATAATTCAGCCTGTTTTATTAGATCCCGAGAGCATCGCCTCTCCCCGCGCAAATCCCCGGTAATTGCCCCTATCAAGGAAGGTCTCTCTGCGGGACTGCTGCTGGCGCGCTATTCCCAGTGGATCCGCTGCGTAATCTGACTGCGGCGCTGGATTCCCAGTTTTTCGAACACGCGGTTCAAGTACGTTTTGACGGAAGCGACGGACAAAAAAAGCCGGGCGGCAATCTCTTCGTTCGACAGGCCAGACGCGGCGAGTTCCGCCACGTCCCGCTCGCGGCGCGTCAGGGGCTCATGCCATTCCGGGTCAGGTTCCCCTAGGGACGTACCCGTGCTTCCGTGTGCCGCCGGGAAGTTCTCGGGATGACCTCTGTGCTGGCAGGTATACGATCCACGGTACTCTCGGCCGACCACGCGATACAAGGCCGCGGCAAGCTCCTCGCCGTTCTCTTCCGCGGTAAGAATGCTCTGGACCCCTTTCCGACGGGCGTCCTTTTCGAGTTCGGGGGAAGGTCTGCCGTCGGGGCACAGGAGTATTATCGGGGTGGCTTTACTGGTTTTCGCGGTGTGCGGGCGCTGTGGCGGCGGCAGGAGGCGGATAAACTCGTCCGCCGAGCAAGTGATGATGACCAGTATATCCAGGGCGTCGTCCCTGGAATATGCGAATTTCACCTCCGGAAGATGAGGCCGGTCGTTCCCGGCGCGGTCCACCACGAAGATGCCGGGCAGGGTGCGCAGAAGCGCGAGCAGGCAGAGACGCATCAAGGGATTTGCCGAGAGGACGCCCACTCGTGGCGACGGCTGCCGTGCTGCCCCATCGGGCGCGGTTGACGGTGATCTTGCAGGGAGACGTTCGGGCATCACAGACTCGTTCTCAGCGCAGGAGACGTTTTTGAACAGCGGCGCTCGGGACATCCGTACGGTGGCTCCGCTTTCAGCGGACGATGCGGGAAATCTCGGACGCAGCCGTCAGAAACAAAGAATCAGAAACGAACATATCACTCGAATGGTCTCGCTCCGCCAGGGGTGCCGGGGAGATCTTACTATCCGAGGTGTACGGGACGAACCAGCAGAATCGGGCAGCGGGGCTCTCGGATTGTAGCTGCAGAGTCCCGCTACGTTAGCGGAAGGCAACGGGGATTGCCCCTGGAGCCTTTATCGTCCCGGATCGGACGGGTCTTAGGATTGCCCGCGCCGATAGAGCTTGCGCCGCAGGCGACGGCCAGCCGCCGCAGGTACGCCCGCGAGCGCCAGGAGGGCAAGGGAACCCGGTTCCGGAGCCGCGGTCGCCGCAGGGACAATCGCACGGCCGACAAGGAGATCGTCAGCGGTATTAAAAGACTGAGGCTGAAAACCCGGTGGCGGCACGAACGCATAAGGGTTGCGCATCCGGAGTGAGGTGATCGTCGTGCCGCCATCGGTGATGAAGCCGACGAACGGTATCGGCGAGCCCATAGCGAAATTCAGGTCAACCTGCGTCCCGTCGTTCAGGATCAGGGACAGCGGCCCCGGCTCGACCGTGCCGTCGAAGAAACTCAGGTAGAAGTCGCCGCCGAAGGCGGTCACGGGCGCCCCCGTCATCGTGAGCAGAAGGTCGTTGAACGTGGACTCCGTGGAGAGCGCCCGTCCGCCGGGGTTGGGGGTGTCGATGCCATACAGGTTCCCGAACTGAAGCGCAGGCGTTCCCGGCGTGAACAACTCCTCTGCCGTGAACGAGAACCCGTTCGGGCCTGTGAACGAAATCGGCCCCGGCAGGGCGACGTCCGGGGTCAGGGTGGAGAAGTTCTCGGCATAAAAACCGGGCTGTAAAGCGGCCTGGAAAAGGGCGCGGTTGGTATAGACCGTGGTGCCCGCCCGGGCCGGAGTGACGACAGATGCCACCAGTACTGCACCAAGCGCCACGAGGGCGGCACACGTACAGGTACGGAAGGGAGAGGCGACGCGGGAAGCGGGCGAGGCGAATCGAGCCGACGGAATTGACAGCATGGTCCTTGTGATCTTTCTAGGTGCCAGGTAACACTGACTGCGTGTGAAATGGCCCGCAGTGATTAATTCTGCGTCTGTGCCCGTACGCCCGGCTTCGTCTTCGAAATGAGAGTAGCGCTAAATTATCTACTTGCCCGCCTGTCTCCTGCAAAATTTTAATCAGTTTTTTACTTTTTTATGATAAGAGCGCGCTCTTCACCGCCGACGGCTGGTGCTATAGGGCGTTAGCGGCCGCGGGCGGGGTCGCGAGCCGGTACGCAGTAACCGGCAGCACCAGGCGCTGTCCGTTTCGCAGGGAGACGGTGACATGTGCCAGAAAGGGGCCGACCGGAAGCGCGGCGGGATCGCGCAGCGTCACCAGCAGCCGACGCTCCTCCCCCTGGGCAGTTGGTCGCGAGCCGGTATTTTCCCCGGCAGGAGTGCCATCGGCTGCCGTGGCCGGGGGGGCGAACTGCGCATGGACGTTGGGATGGTCGGCGGTCACGACCGCCCCTTTCAGAACGTCGGGACCACGCGCGATGACCCGTATCTGGCGCACCGCTCCCCCGACCCGTGCCGTGGCAGTTTCGGCGGCACGGGGAGCCCCTGCCGGCGGTGTGGTCAATCCAAAGGCGACCATGCCGGGAACGGCGCTGGCGTCCCCGACAACCTCGCCGGTGACCACAAGCGCGGCCGTTCGCCACGTATTTCCGGGCGGCGCCGACAGGGATTGCGCCGGAGACGCCGGAGATGCCATCGGCGGCGCGGCCGCGTCGGCAAAGGTCAGCGTTCCCAGCAAAGGACCGAGGGGGGCATCCGGCGCGAGCGACAGGCGGTAACGCAGGACACCCGGGGAGGAAGCCAGGGAACCGGGCAGGGCGGTGGCGTTTGCCTTCGTCGCCGCGGGGACGGGAGTTACCTTGAGGGCGGGGTTGGAGAGGGATAGTGCAGGGATTTTAGATCCGGCGGCCGCAAGAAGGCGCGGGTCCGGGGTCACGGCGAGGATGAGGCCGCTGCTGCCGGTGCCGGGGGCATTCTTGGCTCCGGCCGACGGGCGGAGTTGCCCCAGGTCCAGTACGGTCTGTAAGCTCTGGATGGTCGGGATGGTCCGGGTACCCTGCGACGGCTGGTTTTGCTGCTCCGCGGCGCGGCGGCCGTCGTTGCCGGTCCGCTCGACGCCGAAAGCGATGGTAGGCCGGACCGTGCCCCGTATCTCCAGGCGCGCGGCGGGCGCGGCGGGTGACTCGGCCGTGTAAACAAGCGCGACCTTGGCTGCGGGACCGGGAAGCACTTGATCGAGGTGCATCCGGACGCGCACTGCGGCCTGATCACCGGGCGCCAGCGTTCGCGGAAAGCGCGGCGCGGATGGCCCAGCCTCGGGTAAAGCCAGCAGATCGGCGCGGAGGCAGCCGCAGGACGCGACGACGCGTGAGATGGTCACCGGTTTCGGCGTGGTGTTTTGCAGCGTGAAGACCTGTTCCACGACCGCGCCGGGACGGTCCAGGGGGGAAAGAGTGCCGAAATCATGGCGCGCCGCTCCGGGTCCCGCAGGAAGCACGCCCGACGTTGCCCGGACCTCCAGTGCAGCAGGCGATGCAGGGGAACTGGGAAGAACACCGGGCGTGGCTTTCGGTGTTCCGGCGAGGCCGTCCGGCGCTGCGGCAGCCTGCAAGGGGCCGGTTCCCGCGCAGACGACGGCTGTCGCGATAGCGCAAATGTCGGACAGTCTCCGGCGAGCCTTCTTACGTGGGGCGTGTAACATTGTCTGTGTGCCTCCCAATTTCGATTCGGGTTTTAGGATGGGATCAAACCGCTGGGGCGCCATGGCAGTGATCCGGAGTTTGGTTTCTTCGGTGGACGCGAGCGGTTCCCTCAACAACGAAAGCAGCAAAAAATCCTTCCTGGCTGCGCCTTCGCAGGAACAAGGATGGTTTTCGGCGGCAGTTGGCAGCCCCTCAATGGGCGGGGGCCGTAGGCCCGTACCGTGTGGCGCCTGACCATAACGCGGCTTGATGCATGCTCGTTCGGAGATTATACAGCCAGTTTGCTTTTCAGAATTCAGTTCTTGTCATCACCGCGAGAATTTTTTCCGGGAAAGGAGCGTTAGATCTGCTGCCCCGCACCCTTTTTCAGGACCACGCGTTAATGAGCGGCTTGATCTGGTTTATCCGGGGGAAGCAAAAAACGAACCTCTATGCCCTGGTCCCCGTTTCCCCCTAGGGACGCCTGCAGCGTCTGGGTGATCCGATCCCGGTAGTGCTTGACGACCCAATCCCGCGTGAACGTGGAAGGCGCCTCTACCACAACTCGCGTTTTCCTCTCCGGGCTTTCCTCTATCCGCAGCGGCCGTAGGGGACGGACATGCGTCTCAAACGCCGGTTTGCGAACCGTCTCCGAAAGAAGCGCAAGAACGGCCCTCCAGGCGGGACGCAACTCCTCCGGTACATCCTCCCCAGCAGCCGCATCGCCGAAACCGAGGTCATCTACATCCTGTGCTAGAGATGCTGTGTCCCGACCATCTGGCATAGGCGCCATGGTGGGTAGGGTCTGCGTCTTTCGTGGCGCCTTCTTTGGCGGCTTGGGGTACTTTGGCGGCGGTCCATACCCATCCACTATTGCGAGACGCAGGTAGCCGCCCGGATTCTTGAGGTTTTCGACATAGGGGAGATATGCCAACTGCCGCTCCACGTCCGCCGCCGGGTGGTTTTGAACCAGGTCTTCCGCGACGGCACGGGAAACGCCGACCGTGATCAGGCGCTCGATCAGGGCATCAGAGCCGAGGGCAGCCCTCCCCTCGTGCGTTTCCGTACCCTCCTTCCCGGAGTGGCCGCCAGAGGCCGCGGGGAGGCGGGCGGGCACTTCGTGGGCGAGTACCGTGACACCGGACCGGCGCTCCGCGAACCGAATTTGGACGATGGTAGTTCCCTGGACGCCGGTTCGGTACTGCACCCCGGCGAGGAAGCCGCGCTCCGCCAGCTCCGCGAAGACCGGGTCAAGCCGCCGCCTGATCTGGGACTCGTACTTATCCTGGAGGGGCAGCTTACGGGCGAGACGCTCCAGGCTGATGTCGTAGACCTGGGCGCGGTAGCGGTGCTTATCGAGCAGCCGGTACAGGCGGCGCGCAAGCGGCGTGGAGAGCAGAAAGTAAAAGTCTACATCCAAGTTCTTGACATACCCGGCCTGGATGCTGCCGAACAGAAACGGGCTGAAGGTGACCTCGGATAGTTCGCGCCCCGATCCGCCCGTCGCCAGGCGGTAGCTGTCGAGAAGATGGAACGCCTCGGTGACGTAGCTGCGCTTCGCGTGGTCCCAGAAGGCGTTCTTGGACCGCAGCAGAACGCCCGTGAGGCGGTCGAGCGAGGCGGCGACGCGCTCATAGTCCCGCTTACCGGTATTGGAGCGCATGGTCCGCAGGAGCTGCGAGACGGTGAACCGCACGGTTCTTTCCCGGAACTGGTTGTCCCGCAGGAGTTTCATCAAGGCAACATAGGTATCGTCGTCGGTCGCGACCGGCAGCCCGAAGTGCTCGCTCCCCGTCACCAGCCACTCCTGCCGCACGGGCCGCCCCAGAGCGTCCCTCCCCTCCTGGATCACCTCGATGGTCTTCTGACCCGCCGCGACGCGCTTGGCGAGCACGGCAAAGGGAAACTCCGCAAGGTTCATCTCATCCTTGCCCGGCGCGGAAAGCGCGGACGATGGGGCGGCAACGAGCGCCTCATCGTCGAGATCAAAGGCAAGATCAAGCTGAGGGATAGGGAGGATCGGCAGTGAAGATGCTTCCTCGTGCGGGATGGTATCTGCGTGAGAAGCACTGGCATCCTTGGAGGTATTGTCGCTCATGTTTCTCCTTCTCTTTTTCCTATCAAAAAAGCAACAACACAGTTGTACTCGTTTGCAGGAGTGCGTTGCGGGGCCTGCTGTTCGTGTTTGTTGTTTTAAAACAAAGTTAAAGAACTGTTTCAGAATACGACGTAAATTGGACTGGCAAAAACCGACCGTTTTGAGAAGCAAAACACCCGTTGATCGCAACAGGGACTTGTCTCATATCACGTTCGATTTGTCTCATATCACGACATTTCTTGTCTCATATCACGATAGTGCCTTGCTTCATTTCACGAGGTTTCTTGTCTCATATCACGTTCGATTTGTCTCATATCACGACATTTCTTGTCTCATATCACGATAGTGCCTTGCTTCATTTCACGAGTCGGTTATGATCTCTCGGAAAGCAACATTCTTTGCTTTCCCTGAGCTTTCTGCTAAATCGGTACTAGATGTTGCGTTAACTGTCCCTACCGCCCCAACCTATTGACATCAGATAACGACGTGCAGAGGCAAATTGCTTGTACTCTCTCGTACTCCTTGTACTGCAGTCGCCCATACCTTGTTGGTCTCTCGGAAGCTTCTAACCCAGTCCCTCTGCTTTTCTTCCTGGTGACATCGATGTCACCAGACAAGAATCCATCTAGGGCGACGACTTCGCTTTACGCACGTGAAATGAGACAAATACGGACGACCGCTTCGACCGTTAACAGAACACCTTTTATGTCTGCACCTGTCTGGTGACATCGATGTCACCAGGAAGAAAAGGCTCCGGTGATCACAGGGCTCTTAGTGGCTGTTCCGAACAATCTCTCAGGAACCGCGTTTCGTAAGGGCCACCGCGAGTTCCGTGATCCGGTGGAGGTCTTGCCGCTCCCGGTCATTGATTGGCATATCCGACGAAAGGCGGTCACGAAGGCTGTCCAGAAGCGGCTCCCAGGGACTGTTCCTTTCACTGCCGCTATCTTCTCCGGTAACTTCAGCGCCGCCCGTCACACCAGCAGCCTCTTCACCGGTGACATCGATGTCACCAGCAGCACCAAGAATATCAGCCTGCAAGCCCTCGCCTACAAATTCGCCT
>JAZKEA010000495.1:9481-15128 GCA_040387315.1 Armatimonadota bacterium
GACGCTCCACCCGCTCTCCGCCGCCTCCGTCGCGAGCGCCGCCTGACGCGCGGGATCGTCCACACGCGCGATCTGGTAGACATGGCTCGGCGTCAGACGACGCTCCCTCACCAGCGATGTCACCGCGTCAGGCATGTCCGCCAGCCGCTGCATCCGAAGCAGGTGGCGGCGCGTCAGGTGGACCGCTTCGGCAAGCTGCGTCCAGGAAAGTTTCTGTACCTCCTTCATCCGCTTCAGATGGAGCGCCTTGTCGATGTCGTCTATGTCCTCGCGCTGGGCGTTCTCCTGCCACTGTAGCTGAAGGACGTCCGCATCGGTGAGATCCCGCCGGACAAAGGCGGGTACGTGCTTCAAACCTGCCTTCAGCGCCGCCCGGTAGCGCCGTTCTCCGAACACGAGCACGTACCCGTTCCAGTCCGGGGCGGGGCGAACGACAAGCGGCTGCAAAATTCCCGTCTTTTCAATGTCGGCAGCGAGTTCAGCGAGCTTTCCCGCGTCAATATGGCGCCGCGGTTGGCGAGGATCGGGGGCGATGTCCGAGATCGGGAGGTGCGGCACGGGTGCGTCGTTGGGGCGCGGGGCGTCCAGCCGCGCGAGCAGCTCGGGCGTCTCCGCCACCAGATCGTCGAGAAACGAGGTGTCGGACGCCTTTGTCTTTCGGCGCGGCGCGGCTACATTCCCGCCGTCATCCGCCACTCTCGCAGCGTCGCGGGTTTCAGGGTTTTTCGACACGGGCCCGCACCTCCTCCGCGAGTTTCCGGTACGCTTCCGCCCCGTCGCTTCGGGGATGGCGGATAACGGCGGGAACCCCTTCCTTGGAGGCCCGCACAAAATCCTGGCGATCCGGGATCAGCGTCGCGAAGACGCGGCCCGGGAGCATGGTCTGGACGCGCGTATGCACCTCGGCGGAGGCGGAGACGCTGCGGTCATACTTCGTCATCACCGCCCCCAGCAGGTCCACGTGCCCGAGATTGAGGAGCCGTTTGGCCTGATCGATGGAGCGCAGAAGCTGCTGCACCCCATAAAGGGAAAGGTACTCCGACTCGACGGGGATAAGTAGTTGGTCTGAGGCGACGACGGCGTTGATCAGAAGGACGCCCAGGGTCGGCGGCGCGTCGATGAGGACGTAGTCGTAGTCACCCCGCGCGGAGGCAAGGACGCGGTCCAGTCGGTGTTCTTTTGCCAGCGCCTGATTTAGCCACTGCTCCGTGTTCGCGGTATCGAGATGGCCGGGCGCTAAAAACAGGTTGGGCACGGACGCAACCGGTACCACGATGTCGGAAAGGGTGATCGAATCGATGCCGTCACGGAGCGGGTCCTGCTCCAGCAGCGTGGAAAGGTTCCTCCCCTCGGGCAGCTTCTGCCAGTTGACCCCGACCGAGAGCGTGCAGTTCGCCTGGGGGTCGAGATCCACCAGGAGGACGCGCGCGCCGGTCTCCGCAAGCGCCGCACCGAGGTTGACCGCCGTCGTCGTTTTCCCAACGCCCCCCTTCTGGTTGATGATCGAGAGAACGCGCGCCCGCCTTGGGGACTGTCCCAGGGGTGCCGCCGGTACAGAAAGAAGCGTACGGACAAGGGCGACGTCGTCGTCGGTGTAGTAGCGGCGGCGGCTCGGGGTTCGCTTCGCGGGAGGAAGCTTTCCGGTATCTTCCCAATAGCGGACCGTTCGCGCGGACACCCCGCACTGGCGCGCAAGCTGTTCCGGGGTGAACGTTTCTGTTCGTGACGAGAGAGGCGTGGCAACGGATGCGCTGCTGCGCGCTTTTGCGGGCATGGGAACACTCTCCAAAATCGGCGTTACGTCGAGATAACCGCCTTAAAGTTGACGCATTGTATAACGACTGCTGACAAACTGTCAAACGGGGGCAAAATGAATTAGCAAGGATAGCTTCATCGACCGACACTGGTGACATCGATGTCACCAGCGGCGTGTTAAACGAGATATCCCTCCAAAGTGATGCCCGAATCGATGGTCGTTCCGCTTCCTTCCAGGCGGAAGTTGACTTAACGACGCTCTCGGCTACCGCCTAGCTCGCGCCCGAGGCATGCAATCAACCGTGCGACAATCCGCAGTCCCCCCGTGAGCAGCCGCCCCACGCCCCGGCGTACCTCCTGCCCGAATTTTCCGGGGATCAGAAAGAAGATCACGGTCCACACCAGGACGAACTGCAGACCCCGCTCCGCAAGCGGGCGCCATACGTGAGCAGGCGGTCCTCCCAGCGTCGCGACAGCTGCCGACTCCGCAGCCGACCCGAGTCCCGCGAGGAGACCTCCGCCAAAACGCAGCAAAAGCACGCCCGCGCCCAGCGTAAGAAACCCGGAAAGGAGGAGCGGAACGAACCCCAGCGGTACCGATCCCGTGGCTTCCGATAGTTCCGGCGTCCCGCAGATCTGGCAGCAGACGGCGAAGGGCGGGGACAGGTGGCCCTTCGCGCACCGCCGCCCGTCAAAAGAGCGGGCGCAGTGCGGGCAGAAGACCGCCTCGCGCGAGGCGAGGGAAAGATCACGCCCGACGGTTCGCGTCTCCTGGTCTTGTGTCCTTTTGTTTCCTTACGGTTCGAAGGGAGCGGGTGACGTCAGCGCGTGCCGGGCAGCGCGTCCGGGGACCCGCCAGATCGGCGCGAGCACCCCTTCGGTTTCTAACGCGGCAAACGTCGTCATCCAGAACAGATCGCTCTTCTCCTTCTCTACGATCGCCCGCAGGTGCTCCAGGCGGCGCTCCCCGGTCGTCACCACAAGCGTCCAGAAGATCCCGCTGTCAGCCCCGTACATTTCCCGAAACAGTCCGCTCTCCCCGTACCGCTCGTGGAACGCGAGTTTTTCGGCGAACTTGCCCGACGAGGTATGTCCCCGGTCTATCTCGACGAAAAAGCTCCACAGCCGTTCCGCCGCCGCCAAGCGCACGAACGCGTCCGGCTTGAAGACCTGCGCGCGCCACTGCCCGGACGCGTCCCGCACTTTGTATTCGTGGCGGCACAGCATCTCCGGCAGCCAGGTTTCAATCGTCACTGCCGCCTTTGCCGTGGCCCGGCGCAGGGCAAGATAAAAGTCCACGATGGCGAGGGTATGTTCGACATACTGCAGGGAGTCCGTCCCCGTGCGGCAGATTTTCCGGACCTCGCCCGCATCCAGGTCGAGCCGGGCCGCGATCACCCGCGCCGCCGCGCGTCCGGCCCGGTACTGGCCCTGCCCGCCATAGGGGGCGTTCGGGGCGAACGCCCGGGTCACAAAGCCGTGATCGAACAGCTGCCGAAGACGGGCGTTGCAGCGGGGGACGGAGGAGAAGTACAGTTCCTGGATCTGCCCCCGGTCCATCAGACCGTGGGTAAACAGGTCCGTCAGCAGTTCCTCGTCCCGCTCCGTCAAAATAAACCCGCCCCGTTCGCCCTTGCCCGACCGCTCGAACCGGCTCCGGCGGGCAAGCGGCTTCCGCACCCTGACTTCCGTTTCCCCTGGCAGGGCAGTACCGGGAACGAGTCGTTCTGTCCCATCCGTCCCATCCGTCACGTCAGCCACCGGGATTGTCTCCTTCGCCCGCCGCCGTTTTCCCTGGTTTCCTCCCGGACGGACGTGCGGGAGCGAAGCGCCCCGGGATTTTGGTGTGGATGACTTCGCCGAAAGGAGCCGGTTCGGGTTCGGTCCCGGCGCGGCGGGAAGATCCGCCGCCCGGGGCCAGCCGTGCCGCGACAGCGGCGTCCACGGCGGCGGCGGGCCGCCCATACCGCCCGAGAGCAGCTCTTCGCACGGCGGCGACCCGCTCCGGGGGCACCGGCGGATCGGGGCAGCGGTGGACCTGAACCCGCTCGGTCGGGGATGCCTGCCCGCGCCGCAGCACGAACGCGGTCCCCACCGGCTGGGTCATCAGGGTCTGCCGGACCGTTTCGGCGGACTCGCCAGGGTGGGGGACGATCTCGCGCGCCAGTTGGGCGGCATCGCCCGCTCCCGTCTGGAAATACAGCTGCGTGTTCGCGTTGGCGAGAATCATCTGGCCCATTCCGGTCGGCATCTGTGACAGGTTCTGGTGCGAGAGGGTCAGTCCCAGCCCGAACCGGCGCCCTTCCGCGAGCATCTGCTCGAAGCGGGACGTGTCGTGGCTCACCAGGTTCTCGAACTCGTCAACGTAGAGGTGGACCGGCGCCCGCTTCTCCTCCGGGATGTCGACGCGCGCCAGAACGGCATTCTGAAACGCGGACACAAACAGCCCGCCGACAAGATGGGCCGCGCCCTGGAGCCGGTCGACCGCGAGCGATACCAGAATCACCGCGCCCGGCGTCCGGTCCAGGAAGTCACGCAGCGCGTAGGTCGGGTCGGTATCAGACAGCATCCGCCGCACCGCAGGGATCGCCAGGAAGCCGGAAACCTTGTTCAGGACGGGCAGCCGCCACTGCAGCTGTTTCTCAGGGGAGAGGCCGTCGTACCCGGCAAAGAAGGCGCGCACGTACGGGTCCGTCACGCGGGCGAGCGTTTGCCGCCGGCAGGCGTCCTCCGACAGGAGCGGGGCAAGCTCCAGAAGGCTGCCGCCCGTCTCGGCGAGGGCAAGAAGGCAGTTGCGCAGCGTCTCGTCCAGCTGGACGCCCCAGCTCTCCGCGCTGTGCTTCAGGACCGACAGGACGTGAAAGGCGCGGGCGTAGGCGTCGCCGTCACCCCCGAGGGGATTGAAGCCGACCGACCACCCGGTTTCCCGCAGATCGAGCAGCAGGACCCGCCGCGCCAGCGTCTCGGCAGCCCCGGGCCGGGCGGCGACGCGCAGGAGGACGCGGTCCACGAGGTCGCCTCGCAGGTCAATCACGCACAGGCTCTGGTCGCGCCCGAGATCGTCCTCGATCAGGCGCATCAGGAAGTTGGTCTTGCCTGACCCGGTCGCCCCGATGGCATACAGGTGCTTGCGGCGGGCCGAGAGCGGAAGCGACACGGAAGCGGCGCACTGCCCGGCGGCGGGGCGGGACCGGTCGACGAAGGGACCGTTTCCCGGGGCGGGGCGCCAGGGAAGGTCGTTCCCGATCTCCACGCGGGGATCGGCGGCAGGGATCGGCGCTTCGGCGGCGTCCACCTCCGGCGCAGCGGCTTCGCGCCGCTCCCGGCGTCCATTGTAGAAACCGATCACGGCGGACTCCACGAGCCGCGCGAGTGCTGTTGATGCTGCTGACACCACGGAGGCTGCTGGTTTTGCCATCGGTTCGGAATCCCCCCGCCTTGCTGCGCCGTTCCCACGGATACACGGGCGCACCGGAGCCCACTTGCCGGTGCGACCTACTGGTTTTGGAGTATACAATAAATTTTAGCGGGCGGACTTGACGTATCGAGAAAACTGGTCTTATACTCCCGTAACTTTGGCCGGGTTTCACCAGCACAACCCTTCCGGCAAGTCAGGAGATCGACCCCATGTCGTCCGTTACCGGCACATCTAGCCCATCCGGCGCTGCCGACACGCGCTGCGTCAATGCGGAGTGCGGCCAGCCTCTCGAGTCAGGATCGCGCTTCTGCCCTTTCTGCGCGCGGGATCAGAGCCATGCCGGGGCTACGACGGCTGCTCCGGCTGCGGCGCTCGGCGCCCGGCTGGAACAAATGTACGCGGACGGCAGCGGCAACGGTTCCGGCGATTCGTGCAGCGCGAACGGCGCGCCGCCTGCGGCTTCGGCCACATATT
>JAZKEA010000496.1:0-470 GCA_040387315.1 Armatimonadota bacterium
CAGATCGCGCGAATGCACCAAGCGACTTCTGGGGTGACGTACGATCCTGCGCGGGAGATTCTGATTACGGTCGGGGTCTCGGAAGCGCTGGATACCGCCTTTCGCGCGCTTCTGGACCAGGGCGATGAAGTTATTGTGCCGGAACCGTGCTACGTGTCTTATATTCCCTGTGTGGCCTTCGCGGGTGGCGTGCCTATCTCCGTACCCTCACGAGCGGAAAACGGATTCCGCGTGGACCCGGACGATGTGCGGGCACGGGTGACACCGCGAACAAAGGCGATTTTGCTCTCCTATCCCAGTAATCCTACCGGGGCAGTCATGGATCGCGAAGGCCTTCAGGCGCTCGTGGACATAGCGGTCGAGCATGACCTCTACATCGTTTCCGACGAAATCTATGATCGTTTGAGCTATGATGCGCCGCATGTGTCAATCGCATCGCTTCCCGGAGCGCAGGAGCGGACCATACTTCT
>JAZKEA010000496.1:480-4165 GCA_040387315.1 Armatimonadota bacterium
TATCGGCTATGCCTGCGCTCCCTCAAGCGTTATCGAAGTGATGATGAAGATCCATCAGTACACAATGCTTTGCGCTCCGATCACCGCACAACTGGCTGCGATCGAAGCGCTGAAGCATGGTGAGTCGGATGTGGTAGCCATGGTCACGGATTATGATAACCGCCGTCGATTATTTGTCGCCGGACTGAATGAGATAGGCCTTGATTGTCCGTCACCGGGTGGTGCCTTTTATGCTTTTCCCTCGATCAAACGCACCGGACTCTCCGCGGAGGCATTCGCGGAGCGCCTGCTGCACGAAGAACGGGTACTCGTGGTTCCCGGTGATGTTTTCGGGCCAAGCGGGGCAGGGCATATACGCTGCTGTTACGCAACGGCGACAAGCAAACTGGTAGAGGCTCTGCACCGTATGGGGCGCTTCCTAAATACTTTGTAACTCGTCTGATTCGTCTTTAGCGAAAATCTGTATTGGTGTTTTTACGGGGAAATCTCCTATGATTTCCCCGTTTTTTGTTTTCTAAACATCAATTGTAGAAACAGGTATTTTTGCCACCTTTCTATTACATTAGCGCTTCCCATAATTAATAGTGAAGCGAAGCAGTCTGCTCGCTATCTTCCAGATTTCTGGGAATGTTTCACGCGTTTCTGTGGTATGCGGTCCTCCTCCCCTTTGGCGTCGTCGTTGTCGCACCGATACGCCGCCATACTCGTGACCAGCGCTGAGATTCCTTAGTTGGGTAGTAATTCATGAGCCCTTTCAATTTTAATTCTTTTGCGACAATTGCTTTCTTAAATGCGTTTCGATCCTCAAATAAGCGTCGGATCACGTCCAGCCTGATGACGATCGCCGCCGTCCTTCCGCTGGCTATCGGTCTTGCAGGATGTGGTGGCGGGGGCGGAACCGGTGCGCCTTCCGATATTTCCAAAGATGTACCTGGAAGTACGCCGAGCAGTCCCACTAGCCCGATAGTGACGCCGGGAGCCGATTCCGGTACACGCAGCTTCGTTCCCAACTACCGCACGGAACTGGTTGCGGCGCGGCGCTGGGATAAACCTGTTGTGACTGTCGGGTTTACGGCTCCAGTCGATGCCAATGGAGCGGCTCGTAATGTGGGGCCACTGGTACAGCAGGCAATCGACCTGTGGAACCGAAAGATCGATTCGAGCATCCGTTTCCAGCTGACAAACGCCGATGACGCGGACGTAAAAGTTCGATGGGTGGTCGCCGGTACGCTGCCATCGGATGCTATTGGACGCACGGAAGTTCGATTTAGAAATGCCGATCAGGTACTGGTCTCCGCTGCCGTCGCGATCGAGCAGTCTCTGCCGGACAACTTCCAGGTTCAGGTAATTGCGCATGAACTGGGGCATTCTCTGGGCATCGAGGGTCACAGCGCCAACAATAGTGACGTGATGTTCACCAACGCACACCTTCCCGTCGAGATCACGACTCGTGACCAGAACACCATCCTTCAGGCGTACTACTCGGACGCAAGCCGAGCCGTTCAGCCCGGCCTGGTGACAGGGGATACTTCTACCGCGTCCAGTGCTGCACAGTACCTTTGCGGTGGAGACGAACTTTCAGGTCACAGCGCACACGCGCATCGCTAAACTGCCGGCAAGCGATCAGCGGTTTTCATAAATCATAACAGCCTGACAGGAATGTTCCTGTCAGGCTGTTGTCCTTTGGGGAAGATATAATAAAGAAAGATTTCCCTTTATTTTCTTCCTTTAGAAACCGCGGCGATAAAGCTCTGGCATGAATACTTTTCCTACTCAAAAACCTCAAAATACATTTGACGCTCATACTCTGCGGGTGCTCGAATACGATAAAGTTATCGGGATGCTGGCGGAACGCTGTGCCTCCGGCTTAGGCGTGGAGCGGGCGCGTGAACTGCTGCCATCCACGGTTCAATCCTTTATTCGAGAACGCCAGCAGGAGACGTCCGAGGCACGTTTGGTGACCACCCAGCATGGTCCCATGCCGCTGGGCGGTATTCATGACGTACGAACCTCTCTGGTGCGCGCCGAAGTTGGTCAGTCACTGACTCCGAGTGACCTTCTCGATCTGGCGTCAACGCTCATCTCCGCGTCCCGCGTTAAGGGGTACCTGCTGCGCCACGCGGAAAAAGCGCCGCTGCTCGCGGATCGCGTCAAGGCTATCGAGGAGTTTCCACAGCTTGTCGGGGACATCGAGATGTCTATCGGCAGATCCGGCGAGGTGCTGGACTCTGCCTCGGCCGGTCTTTCGGAGGTGCGCTCGCAAGTACGTAAGGCAGCGGCGCGAATCACGGATCGTCTGAATCAAATCCTCAATTCGGCGACTTTTCGACCTATGATCCAGGACCCCGTGATCGTTCTACGCGACGACCGCCGCTGTATACCGGTGCGCGCCGAATACCGACGGGAGTTCAAGGGAATCGTCCATGACCAGTCTTCCTCCGGGGCGACGCTGTTTATGGAGCCTATGGTAGTCGTCGAGCTGAACAACGAGCTTAGGCAGCTGGAAGTCAAAGAGCGTCAGGAAGTTGAACGGGTTCTCGCCAAGCTGACCAGCGGCATTGCCCGGCAGGGGACAAAGATTCATGGCACGGTGGAAGTTCTCGCCGGAATGGATCTCGCGAACGCGAAGGCAAAACTTGCTGATGATATGCAGGCGTCCGAACCGGTCCTCAACCGCCGGGGCCTGATCCGACTGCGGGATGCCCGCCACCCCCTGCTGGACCCAGAAACCGTGGTTCCGCTTAATCTGCATCTCGGGGACAAGTTCAAAATCCTGCTGATTACCGGGCCCAATACCGGTGGCAAGACGGTTGGTCTGAAGACGGTGGGACTGCTGACCCTGATGGCGCAGGCAGGTCTGCAAATACCCGCCGCTGCCGGGTCGGAGCTTGCCCATTTCGACCAGGTGTACGCCGACATCGGCGACGAGCAGAGTATCGCGCAGAGCCTTTCGACGTTCAGTGCGCATATTACCAACATCGTTCGCATTCTGAAAACAGTCGGCAGACATGCGCTTGTGCTGATGGATGAGATCGGGGCGGGAACGGACCCTGCCGAGGGAGCCGCTCTCGCCAAAGCCATACTTTCCTACCTCTACAACAATAATGCCCGCGTTATCGCCACGACGCACTACGGTGAGTTGAAAGAGTACGCTTACTCTCGGGAGGGCATCGAGAATGCCGCCGTCGAGTTTAATCCGGAGACGCTTCGACCGACGTACCGCTTGCTGCAGGGGGTACCGGGAAGCTCGAACGCGTTTCATATCGCGCGTCGGCTTGGCATGCCGCATGCCGTGGTGGATGAGGCGCGGGACAGCATTGGGCAGGCAGGGATTGAATCCGGCGAGGTGATGCGCCGCCTGGAAAAAGCCAAGCGCGTCGCCGATGAAGAACGACGGCGTGCGGAGCGGCTTTCCAAAGATCTGGAGGAGATGAAGGCAAAGTACGAGGCGCGTCTCAACGATCTGGAGACCCTGCGACGTGAGGCCAAGCAGCGTGCCGCCGCCGAGGCGCAGCAGCTCGTCCGTCGGTATCAGGACAAAACCGAGAACATCATCGGAGAACTGCGTCGCCTGGGAAAAGAAGGCCGCAAAACCAATACCGCACGGAAAAAGGTGAAGGAAGCCTCCGAGGACTTGATCGGCGGCATCGGGTACGAAAACGAGCCGATGCCCATTGAGGAGGCG
>JAZKEA010000496.1:4175-6923 GCA_040387315.1 Armatimonadota bacterium
GGATGTCCCTCCGTCGCTGAAGAAGGGAGATAAAGTACGGGTTCTCTCGCTTGGCGGCGCGACGGGCGAAGTCCTCACCAACAGCGCGGACGGGGAAGCGACTGTCCAGGTAGGCATGATGCGGGTTATCGTTCCCCTCACCAACCTGCGCGTCAGCAAGAGCGGGGGAGCCTCTACGCCTGAAATTATCCCGGTCACCGTCGCCCGGACGCGCGTTCCCGATGGCGCGGGCGGCGGCACAACCGCAACCCTCGCTTTTACCAAGGCGCAGAACATCACATCAGAGATCACCCTGATAGGGATGCGGGTCGATGCCGCCCTTCCGCGCCTGGACAAGTACCTGGATGATGCCTTCGCCGCGGGCCTGGAGAGCACCCGGATCGTTCATGGCAAGGGAACCGGTCAGCTTCGCCGCGCGATCTGGGAGTATCTGAAAGATGACAGCCGGGTTGGCGAGGTGACCCAGGCGCACCCCGATGAGGGAGGCGCTGGCGCGACGATTGTTCGTCTGCGGCAGTGACTGCAAGAGACACTGGGAGAGGCAAATAAATAGTGACAGATAAAGCATTGCCTGATGCGGCTCAGCATCGCGAGGCGCTTATCGCGACGGCGCTCTCCGCGCGCGAACGCGCCTACGCGCCGTACTCCAATTACAAGGTGGGAGCGGCAATACTGACCGAGAACGGGCAGATCACCCCCGGTTGTAACGTCGAGAACGCCTCCTACGGCCTCTGTAACTGCGCGGAGCGTACCGCCATCTTCACGGCTGCCTGCGCGGGTCAGCGCACGGTGGTCGCGGTCGCAGTCGCCACCGAGGATGGCGGGACGCCGTGCGGCGCCTGTCGGCAGGTGCTGGCCGAGTTCTCGCCCCGCGACGAAACGCCGCTGGTCGTTCTTCTCCTCGATCGAGAGGGAACTGTCGTGACGGAGACGACGCTCGCCGCCCTGCTTCCAATGGCTTTTGTGCTCCGATGAAAAGCGGCCCTCTTATCGTGCAGTTCGGCGCTGGGGCGATTGGGAGAGGCTTCCTCGCCTATCTATGGACCCAAGGCGGATGTAATGTTCGATTCGTTGATGTTGATGCGGTGATGGTCGAGGCTCTGAATCGGCGCGGTTCATACCCAATTCGAATTACCGGGGATGCGTCTCCCCAGCGATGGGTGCCACGAATCAGCGCAGTACTGGCGAACGATATCAGCACGATTACGTTAAGTCTTTCCGCCTGCGAATTTGCCTGTACAGCGGTCGGGGTTAATTCGTTTTCTGCTCTCGCTCCTGTCATCGCCGCGGGAATCGCGAAACGCTGCGACAGCCTTATAGAACCGGTCTCCGAAGAGGAACGCCGCGAACACTGGCAATTGCATCCTCTGAACGTGCTCTGCTGCGAGAACCAGAAGGGAGCAGGTTCCATATTACGGGAAGCGGTCGAGCAGCATCTCCCAGACACTGTGCATGTTCGCGAATTCTTCCAAAATCATGTCGCCTTTGTGGATGCCTCTGTGGGCCGTATGGTGCCGCCGCCAACACCCGAGCTGCTTGCCGAAGATTCATTGCTGATTCTTGCCGAACCGTATGCGGAACTTCCCATTGACGGCAACGCCTGGATTGGTCCCGTGCCGCCGATTCCCGGTTTGCTGCCGAAAACGAACTTCGCCGGGTATGTTGCCCGAAAGCTGTTTACACACAACGGGGGGCATGCGCTGCTGGCATACGAGGGTTATCAGCGCGGCTATGAGTTCATCTGGCAGGCCGCGGAAGATGCCGAACTGGCGGCAGAATTGCGGGGCTATTGGAACGAGGTAGGCGCGGCATTGATCCGCGCCTATGGATTTCCCCCTGACGAGCAGCGAAGACATGAAGCCGATCTGCTGCAGCGGTTTCGAAATCGGGCACTCGGCGATACGGTATCCAGAGTCGGTCGGGATGTCGCGCGGAAAGTTCGCCCCGATGATCGCCTGGTCGGGGCCGCGCTGCTTTGTATCGACCAGGGTGTCGAACCGGAATTTGCGAGCCGCGCTATCGCCGCCGCTTATGCTTACGACGTAACCGATGATCCTACCGCGCCTCTAATTCAGCAGGTAATCCGGTCGAAAGGCATTTCTGTCGCTCTCGCAGAGTACTCCCAGATCGATGTTAGCTCGCCGCTGGCGAGTCGTATCGCGGCAGAGTACGCTACAATGTTTTCGGCGCGGCCCTGAAAACATGTAGTGTACAGGCAGACTGTGCGCCGAAAGAACCCTGCTTTTTATGTCTATTTTGCACGACGAGATCTTTGAACAGCCCGCGGCGCTGAAGAACGCACTGGAAACGAACCGTGACGCTATCGCCGCGCTTGCCGCGGATATCAAGCGTCGCGACATCTCTTATGTCGTTCTCGCGGCCCGGGGGACGTCGGACAATGCCGCGATCTACGCCAAGTATCTGATCCAGATCGTCTGCGGGATTCCGGTCGCGCTGGCGGCCCCCGCGGTTCATACGCTCTTCGATGCCGAGGTCAAATTCAAAGGCGCTCTGGTGATTGGTATCTCCCAGTCCGGTGCAGGCGAAGACATCAATGAGGTGATCACTCAGGCGAAGCGCTCAGGAGCCCTGACGGCAGCTATCACCAACACTGCGGACGCCCCTCTCGCGGGGATCGCGGACCATGTTCTCTACTGCAATGCGGGTGTCGAGAGGGCAGTCGCGGCAACCAAGACGTACACGACAACGCTTGCCTTGATCGCATCTCTCGTGGTGGCGTGGTCCGGT
>JAZKEA010000497.1:0-3233 GCA_040387315.1 Armatimonadota bacterium
GACGGAGGCAGGGGTCCGGCAGCAGCATTTTCAGCGCGTTTAACACAAGCATTTTGCACCAGCGTGAGGCGAAATGATCGTACTGTTCGAAAATGGCATGGGCAAAGTAGATCACCCTGTCCTTTTGGACAATGCCCGCACTACCGATGATTCCCGAGGACGGCGCGTGCATGTGCGATGAAAACGCGGCGGCGGTTCGGAAGAAGTGGGGCAGAATCACTGGAGCGAGCATCTGAGCGCCCGGCAGGATATCCACTTCGGCGGCGCGTGTGTACATGACATGCTCCGTTTGGGGGAGGCCCTCCCCTACGGTGCCCTGAGGAAGAATAAAATCCGCGTAATGGGCCTGCTTCCACCCTATGATCCGTCCACGAACCACTTCTCCCTCCGTGTCAAGGGTGGGGTCGGGGCGCAAGGCGACCCCGAATTCAGGAAGCGCAAAGGCAGTCTTTTCGGGGTTCAGACCGGATTCAAACGAGGCTAACAGCCTGCCATCTCCGGCAATATAGGCCGCAAGTTTCTGGGCCAGTGTCACACTCAGCGTCACTCGATCCGGCAGGATAATGACTTTATAGGGTGAGAAATCGCTCTCGGAGTCCAGGAAATTGAACTGGTGCCCGCCTTCCTGGAGAATACGCGTCACTCCGATATCCGCCCGCGAACCGCCTTGGGGCGATAGGACACCGATATCGACGACGGCAGTCGCATCAGCGCACCATGGTTCCCGCTCCTCGACCTGGGCGTAGACTTTTCCGATCAGATCGTAGCCGTAACTATCCAGACGTCCCGAAGGATCAAGCTGGTCGCCTATCAGACACTTCCCCCCAAGAGCAAGCAGCTGAAAACAATCGTACTCCAGGGCGGCCTGATTTTTATACGAGTGGAGATCACCCCAGCCGCGATGAAATTTACCCGTCATCGCGACCCAGTCTTTTCCAAGGGTGCGTTCAAAACGCGCCTTACGAGGAAAGTTCATGTACCCTTCCTTCGAGTCGCTGGGGAGAGCATCGAATTCGAGGTGGGTCATGGCGCTCAGCGGCTCGCGGCGGCCCGGTCCGATATTTCCGTTGTTGTAGTAAACGGTGCAGTCTGCATTGTGCCTACGGACGAGGTAAGTCATCTCCTGCATAAAGCCCTCGATCATCGTATCGGAGTAGGCGAGCCTGTCCTCGCGGTGGTCGAAGTCGCGCCCTGCATCCGCCATAGCGACCCGGCAGAAGCGGCACGAGCAGTCCACGCTCCACACGATATCGAAGAACAGCCCGTCAAGATTGGGAAACGTGGTCAGCAGTTCCTGAGTGTGCTCCTTCAGCCAGTCTCGGTACGGTGAGTTCAGGCACAGGTAGCGGTAGAAACCGGGCTCGTGTGGGCCGGACTCGACCATAGTGACGGGTTTACCGTCGGGCCCGACACAAAGCCATTCCGGATGACGCTCAGCGGTGTAATGGTCCCACTGCACCGAGGTGTAGATTGGGGCGCGAATTTCCCGGCTTCGACAGGCCTCCAGTTGTTTTCTCAGCAAGTTGCGCTCGGCAAGGTGGGGATGGATACGCTCAGGATGGGCTTTGCTCTCATAGTAGAACATGCCGTGATGACAGCGCGCGAAACAGGTGATCGAGTTTACGTGCGCTTTTTCAAGTGTTCGAACAAACTCCTCGGCATCGAAATCCGATCCAAGGCCGGGGAGTGACTCATGATTATGGTAATCAAGATGAACCTGCCGAAACGGCAGCGGCTTCTGACGCATAAAACTCTCTCCTGATGGGGAAACGAGGTATTTACTGCTGAGCATGCTCGACGACAGCAAGTCGGCGGCGGATGCTTTCGGGGGTAATAATCAGCGGCTCCCCACGCCGCAGCACGCCGAACAGGTGGTTATAGAACGCGTCGTGGCTCCTTACCGGGTGGCTGTCGCACGCTCGTTCCTCCCGGTGCCAGGGAAGATCCTCACGATTATAGCTGCGATCAGCGGTCGGCGCTTCCTGAACGCTGCGCTCTGTCAGTTCAGCCGGTTCAAGCCACTTCCATTCCACGTGCTGGGGCGTCCCGCGAAGTCCCCCCAGTGTCCCCATTACCAAGTACCGATCCTGCGGGAACGCACAGGCAGAGGTAAGCTCGACATCGACCAGAGGAGCCTCCGATTGAGATCGGGCGCGAAGCGTCAGGCGCGCGTGGTCCTCGGCATCCCCGCTGCTGATGGCATGGCGCATATCGCAGAATAGCTCCAAGTCATTGGTGTCTCCGCCACAGGTTTCCATCAGCGCCATTGCCAGATCAATCAAATGCGAACCCAGATTATAAAGCTGCCCGCCCCCATACGACCGCAGGGTCTGCCAGTCCCAGCGCCGGGTGTAGGAGTGCCCCGCCAGGCGAATCTGAAGGATTCTGCCAAGCTTTCCCGATGCCAGTACATCCCGCACCAGATTAAAGCTTTCGTCGAAGCGCAGATTGTAGAACGGCGCAACGACGCGTCCCGTCGACTCTGCTGCCGCTATCATCGCGTCCACTTCCGCTGTTGTGAGAGCAAGCGGCTTTTCCGCGACAAGGTGTTTACCGGCGTGGAGCGCCGCCAGTCCGTACTCCGCATGCGTGATATTGGTTGTCGCAACGACCACCAGGTCGATATCGGGAGCCGCGAACAGGGCGTCGGGAGTGGCGTAGGCGGCGCAACTGAATTCGTCTGCAGTGCTTCGGAGGCGCTCTCTGTCCCCATCGCACACGGCGGCGATCTGGAAAAGATGCGGAAGACGCGCACATGTCTTCAAATGAATATCGTATCCACTGCGCCCCAGGCCAACAACCCCAACCCGGATCGGTGTTCCTTTTGCCGGTACGCTCTCGGTCATGCTTGCACTCCTGATCTGGCTGTGGAATCGTCATTGACACCAAAAATTAAACCGTGGTACTATTCCACCATCCTGCTCCTCAAGTCCTCTATAGGATAGTGGAACACATAGCCTTTTTATGAGGCTGTGCGCTCTTTCGCTCGCGCTGATGCGATACTCTCACGCCAGTATTCGTCTTTAGTAAATTAGCGTTGAATTGAATTTAAGGAAAGAGTTTCCCCTATGCTCAGACTCTGCACAGATAAACGTCATGCGTTTACGCTGATTGAGCTTCTCGTTGTGATAGCCATTATCGCCATCCTGGCCGCCATCCTATTTCCCGTTTTCGCACAAGCCAGAGAAAAGGCTCGGCAGACTGCCTGCTCCAGCAATATGAAGCAGATCGGG
>JAZKEA010000497.1:3243-14231 GCA_040387315.1 Armatimonadota bacterium
GGGACGGGAATGCTGATGTACACAGATGATTATGATGGGGTCTATGTTCCGCATATTACGCTTGTTGACACATCCGTAACACCACCGCCACCGCAAAAGCGCTGGCCGCAGCTAATCGATCCGTACATCAAAAATACGTCACTCCAGTCCTGCCCCAGCGGTCCCTATATCAATTGGTCGATCCTGGATCAAAATTCGGCAGGCCTAATCGCGTATGGCATCACTACGTGGATGAGCACCTATATCAATCCAGCCAGCCCAAACGATACCACCTGGGGAAGCGATGCCAACCAGTCAACGATTGCGCGGCCTGCGGAGACAGCGTGGGTGCTGGAGACTGGTGGCAGCAACTCCCTTAATCCGACGCAGGGATACTACATCTTTTATCCCAGTATCTACGGTGGAAAAAGCAATCGGGCCAATGCCACCTATGGTTTCGACTACGTATCATCTGCAGGCAAGGGCGCTCCCGCCCGACTGGCGGATCGCCATAACGAAGGATCGAACGTGCTGTGGTGCGACGGCCACGTAAAGTGGCTAAAACGCAGCGTTCTGGATGCGGACACCGGGGGGAGAACGAACACAGCCACCGGCAGCAAATATTTCTGGGGCCGAGACTACTAACGGTTCTCCCGAATGGCATATCGGAACGGCGGCTGTCCCCTGTACATCGGCGCTTTGCGAAAGCTCTCCCAGAAGCGGTAGAAGCTGGAATAGTGACGCATCTTCGCCAGATGGACCGCCGGAGGCATCCGCCATTCCGGAATAAAACGCATCTCCGCTTTTTCCATCAGACGAAGAATCGACACTTCACGGCTGACGCAGAGAATCGTATCTCCCCGATCCCGCAGCCGCTGGAATGCCTCATCAAACAGCGCGGATCCAATGCCCTGCTTTCGGAAGGCCGGCAGAACAATAAGAAACGCGATCTCGGACCAGTGCCGGGAAAGCCGCTTCACGACACAGACACCCGCTAACTCACCTGCATCATTCTCCGCAACCAGGCACCCACCGAATGAAAGCAGTTCTTCCGGCGAATAACCGAGAATGTTGGGGGTTTCCCGAATCGCGACGGAGATTTGCTGCGCCTCATTACGGTGCAGAGGTCGATCAACAAGCGTAAAAGGGCGTGGATCGGGACTGGTGGGCATGAACGTAGGATAGCACCATTCCGGTTCTTGGGTACAAAATCCAAACCTAGCCAAACAGAGGTTTGAAAACCTCCTTTGTCGAACTCTTTGGGAAGAGGAAGGAGCCGCGAATGACCGAGACATCAATGCTGTCAGATGCAGAACAGATTTATCACTGCACCACCGATGATGCACACAAGTTCTGGAAGATACAGGTTACGGGCAATGTCCAGACAGTCTGCTACGGACGTATCGGAGCCGAGGGACACACCCAATCCAAAACCTATGAGACGCCGGAGGAGGCGCAGGCAGCGACGTCGCGTATTATCGCGCAGAAGCTGGCAAAGGGCTACTACCGGGTGACGGAAACAGAGGCGGCGGCGACTCGCCCGAAACGCCCGATCCGGCGCTCGGCGGAACAGCTCTTGCTCTCCTTTGAGGAGATGCCGACTCTGACGACGCCTCCGGTAAAGGAGACGCCCGCAGAGCCGGCTTCGCTGACGCTTTTCTAGCGGCTAACGAAGGGATTTTTCCGTGGTGGGAACGTCCAGAAGCGCAGGCTGCAGACGCGGCACCAGAAGGTGAATGATCAGAAGCGCGATCAGGTACATACATCCCGCGATCACAAAAATGGGCAGATAGTTGCTCTCTGTGGCATCCAGCCAGGGACCGACGACCAGGTTGACGAACATTCCGCCAAGAGCCCCTGCCATACCACCGATACCGACCACGGAGCCGACCGCACGTCGGGGGAACATATCCGGTACCAGGGTGAACAGGTTTGCGGACCATCCCT
Organism: Armatimonadota bacterium; assembly: GCA_040387315.1. GTDB lineage: Bacteria > Armatimonadota > Armatimonadia > Armatimonadales > Armatimonadaceae > JACMJB01. Next base: position 5,170 of record JAZKEA010000497.1, read on the forward strand.
GATGTGCCGCGGCTGCCAGCCCGATGATCACAACCGCTGCCCAGAGATTCGTAAGGTTACCGGCGAACGACACGGGGACGACGCAAAGAGCACAGATCAGCATCGCCGTCTTTCGAGCGGAATTTGCGGATCGTCCCTGTTTCAGCAGCTTCGATGACAGCCAGCCGCCCCCGATGCTGCCCACATCCGCCATCAGGTAGATAACCACAAGCGGCAAACCTATTTTGCTCAGGTCCAGGCCATACTGCTTGTTCAGGAACTTCGGAAGCCAGGTCAGAAAAAACCACCAGACCGGGTCCGTCAGGAACTTGCCGATGACAAATGCCCATGTCTGCCGATAGCCGATCAGGCTGGCCCAGGGAATCTTCGTGGTCGGTTCGATGGGATCGCTTTGGATATACGCGAGTTCAGAAGCGCTGACGCGGGGGTGTTCTTCCGGACGTCGGTACAGCGCAAGCCAGAAGGCAAGCCAGATAAATCCCAGAGCGCCGACAACGATAAACGCACCGCGCCACCCGAACTGCAGAGCAATAATCGGCACAGCAAGAGGAGCAACAATTGCCCCGATATTGGAGCCCGAGTTAAAGATTCCGGTCGCAAAAGCGCGTTCCTTACTTGGGAACCATTCGGTGACGGTCTTGATCGCGCCGGGAAAGTTCCCGGCCTCGCCCAATCCCAGCGCGAACCGCGCCGCCACGAAGCTCTGCACGCTGGTCGCGAGCGCGGTCGCCATGCCCGCGAGACTCCAGAAGATGATGGCGAGAGAGAAGCCTTTGCGCGTCCCAAGCCGGTCCATGACATTACCCACGGTCAGCAGGCCGAGAGCATAGGCGGCCTGAAAGGCGGCATTGATGTTGCCGTAGTTCGTTTCGCTCCAGCCAAGCTCAGTCTTCAGGGTGGGGGCCAGAATTGCCAGCACCTGACGGTCCATGTAGTTGATCGTCGTGGCGAAAAACAGCAGGGCGCAGATTACCCAGCGGTACCTGCCGACAGTGCCGACGGGCGATCTCACATCGGCGGCAGGAGCATCTAAAGAGTCATCGGTTAAGCGCACGGGGAATTTACCTCGCGGGTTCGGTCATCGGTGAAAAGAAACATCATTGTTGATACCGGAGCGTACGCTAACGGCTCATCCAGCCACCATCCACCACGAGGATGTGACCGTGCACATAATTGGACGCCGACGAGCTAAGGAAGACAGCCGCCCCGGCTAAATCTTCGGATTCTCCCCAGCGTCCTGCCGGAATTCGCTCCAGTATCTGCCGGTTTCGGGTCTCGTCCTTCTGCAGTGCCGTCGTATTATCGGTGCGCATGTAGCCGGGCGCGATGGCGTTGACATTGATATTGTGCTTCGCCCACTCGTTGGCAAGCGCTTTCGTAAGCTGACCGACAGCCCCTTTGGACGCGGCATAGGCAGGCACCGTAATGCCCCCTTGAAAGGTCAGGAGAGAGGCGATGTTGACTATCTTGCCCCCCTCTCCCCGCTCCAGCATGTGGCGTCCCGCCCGCTGCGAGAGTCGGAAGAGGCTGGTCAGGTTTACCTCCAGTATGGTGTCCCAGTCCTCCTCGGAGAAGTCCACGGCGGGGGCGCGACGGATCGTGCCCGCGTTATTGACCAGGATATCCAGATGTCCGAATCGCTCCAGGGTCGCATCCATCAGGGCCTGCGGCGTCGCTCGGTCGGACAGGTCACCGCGCACCGGAAGCGACTGACGTCCCATGGCAGTTATCGTGCCGCTTGTCTCTTCCGGGGTGCGTGTGTTCCCATGACAGACGACATCCGCGCCCGCCTCGGCGAGCGCCACGGCGATAGCTGCCCCCAGGCCCGCCGATGCCCCAGTAACTAGGGCGACGCGGCCATCCAGCCGGAACAGGTTATTGCTCACTTGTGGCTGGCCTCAAGGCCGGAGCCGCTCTCGCTGAACTCAGGCTGGACATTGACCACGCCAAACTGACGGTCATCCCGCTCCCGATGAGCGGCCATGATCCACAGGAAGGAGATTGTGTGCCCCGGCGCGGACACATTGGGATGGTAGCCTTCCGGCATCAGAACGGCATCGCCATCCCGGACAAGCTGGACGAACTCCGGTTCCTCTGTGTCGGTGTAGACAAACTGAACACCGAACGACGGCGCGGGCATATCGTAGTAGACGTACATCTCTTCCAGCATCTCTGCATGCTCGTGCGGCGGCCAGCTTGTCCAGTTGCCCGGCTCGGAGGTGGTGACGCCCGCGACGATCCGTCCCGCCTGGACGTTCTTTCCAATGAGAATGTTGAGATCACGTTTGCTGCCCGGTCCACCCGCCGAGAACTTCAGTGCTCCGTTTTGCTTTACGTCCTCGTAGCGAACGATCTGCAGCGGATAGTCCCCCTCAACTGTGGCGGAGAATTCGGCGAGGTCCACGCTGCCATCGGTCGAGACCTGAACCGATGAGCCGCGGGGAATATAAATCGCATCGTATCGCCCAAGCGGAATCTGCTGCTCTCCCACGGTAACGGTACCCGCGCCGGATAGGCAGACCAGACCCGTTTCCCGGTCGCCGGTCTCCAGTGAGGCAGAAGGAGTCTGGGCATCAAGGATGATACGCCCGTAGCGCAGATGCTTCATCGCGCTGTTTTCCGGGGTCACAGAAATATGCCGCCCCTTCTCCGTATTTGTCTTTCGAAAAATCAACTTGTCTGTGTTCATAGAAATGTTCTATCCTTTACTTTGCCTGGGCGGACCGCGCGGCAGCCAGCGCCGTAACATACTGACGCGTCAGCGATTCCAGTCCCTTCCAATCTTTTTCCTGCAGAATCTGCCGGCTCACCAGGTTGCCGCCGATAGCTGCCCCGACACATCCCGCCTGAATAAACGGCCCCAATGTGTCAAGATTGACGCCGCCGGTAGGGATGATTTTCAAAAACGGCAGTGGCCCGAGAATGGCCTTGACGTAGGCGGGGCCTAAAGTGTCCGAGGGGAACAGCTTGACAAAGTCCGCGCCCGCTCGGTAGGCAGCCAGCGCTTCGGTGGGGGTCAGGGCGCCGCAGGCGATGGGAATGCCTCGCTCACGGCAGACGGCTATAGTCTCGGGCTGCAGTGTCGGTGTCACCACAAACTCCGCTCCCGCCTCAAAGGCGGCGAGGGCATCCGAAACATCCAGAACCGTGCCGACACCGATACGCAGTTTCGGGCTGAACTCCCGCCGAAGGAGCGTGATCGCCGCGAGAGCGCCCGGAGTGGTCAGGGTGACCTCCATAGCTCGCAAACCTCCGGCAAGGAGCGCGGCGGCGATCTCACGAAAAGGGGCGTTCGCTCCGGTGCGTATAATCGCCACCAGACCGATGTCCTGCAGTTCTTCTGTGGTTAGTTTGTCAGGGTCAGTATTCATAGATTCGATAGTTTGGCAGTTCGGTAGTGATGTATTCAGGTTTTGTCAGGGGAAATCCTAGCGCCAGGGCTTATCTTCTGACGCACGGAGCGCTTCGATCTCGCGGCGGGTGCCGATCAGCATATCACCGGGCACCGTACGCTTGAAGGCGGCGGCGGCGACTCCCAACTGCAGCCCTTCTTCCAGGGAGCGGTTCAGATAACCTGCCAGGAAACCGGCAGCGAAGGCATCTCCGGAACCGATTCGCTCTATCGTCTTCTCGATAGGAACTGCGGGTACCACGAGGCATTTATCGCCGTCACAGCCGACCGCGCCATCCGCGCCGGTCGTGAGCACGGCGACCGGCACACGGTAACGCTCTCGCAGAGCCTGTACCATCTGCTCGGCCGTGCCCTCCAGTCCGAAGACACGCTGTGCATCTGGCTGAGAGCAGATTACGATATCGACCAGGGGCAGCAGATCCGCCAGCGTGGCACGTGCCGTCTCGGCGGTCCACAGCATCGCACGCCAGTTGACATCAAGGGAAACGGTCCTCCCATGCGCACGGGCGCGTCTGACCGCGTCTCTTACCGTGTGCGCACAGTTTTCCGAAAGCGCGGGTGTGATTCCGGAGACGTGCAGATGCTGATGAGCGATCAGAAGATCGTCGGAAATATCAGAGGGGATCATACCCGCGGCGGCGGAACCCGCACGATCATAAACCGCGGTCGGAGGTCGTGGCGGTGCGCCCGGTTCCGTGTAGAGCAGGCCTACCCGCTCTTTCGTATCTGTCCAGACGATGTGCCGAACATCGATATTCAGGGCGGCGAGACCCCGCAGAGCCCGATGCCCCACCGCATTATCCGGCAGCCGCCCCACCCAGGTCGCCGGGACGCCGAGCGCTCGCAGTCCCGCCGCGACATTCGCTTCGCTGCCCGCCACCCAGACATCGAGTGTGCTCGTTTGTGACAGCCGCAGTCCGGAAGGCGGTGCAAGACGCAGTAAGACCTCGCCGAACGTCAGCACGTTCTTTGTTGTCTCTGGAGGCGAGGGCGACGAATTAGTGAGCATGGAAACGACGATATTTCTCTGCGATGAGGTTATAGAAGCGGGTCGCGGCGGTAACAGTCTTAATACAGCAACCAGTATACCGCCAACAAACTTTGCGGCGAGACTGTCACGGAAGCGGGCAAACGCTCGTTAGATATAGTAACAGAACAAAAAGGTAAAAGTACAGATGAACCATCATGCCTCACTACCCGTTGCCGTTACTCTTTGCCTGATGGCAGGCGCTCCCCTCCCTTCTCAGGCGCAGACAAGGGCAGGCGCTCCGGCTGTGCCTCTGGTGGCCTCCGCAGCACTCGCCCCGCCTGTCGAGGCGGAGCTTGAGTCTGTCACCACGCTGCTTAAACTGGACTCTGCACGTATCGCGCAACTGGACCGCGCTTATACATCTTATGCTCGTGCTCGCCTAACTCAGGAGGCGCAGATATCCGAGTGGCAGGAGGAGCTCAGGACAGCACAAGGGGCAACGTCCTTTGATGAGCGGAAGGCTACCCAGCTGTCCGGCAATATCTCCGGGTCCGAGAACAAAATAGCGACAGCCTACTTAAAAGCCAGGGGAGAGGCGCTTAACGCTCTGACATCTCAGCAGCGCATCGACCTGGAGAAGCTGGAATTTGCGAATCGCCAGGTGCGTGACGACAAGTACCGTTTCCTGCTTCTCTCCCAGGTCGAAGATCTCTGGCGGACGCCGCTGGACCCCGAAACAGGCCGTGCCCTGCTGAGTGCGAGTGACCGTGCCGCCGTACCGTCCCAGCAGACGTATTATCGTAATTATTACGCAGTCCCTCCCGTTTATAACTATCCTCTTTACAGCTACGGGTGGAACAGTTACAACTACGACTGGAACAGCTATAACTACGGGTTCCAGGCTCCGTTCTATGCACGACCGAACTATGGCTGGAACGGCAACAACTACTCCCGGAATGACCGGCGGGACAGAAATGCCCGTCCTCGCTGGGACCGTACCGAGGGAGACACGCGCCCTTCTGGAACGTTCGGGAGCCAGGGGATTGGCAGCTCGAACAATCGTGGGGGGAGCGTCAGCACGCGACCGTCTCTTTCGATCCCGCGTCCCCGAGAGGAGCGCAGAACGGAGGCTCCCGTAGTTCCGCAGTGGGAGCGGCAGCGCGAGTCGCCCCGACCGGCGCCCTCCAGCAGCGATATTCCGCGCCGAGAACCGACCAGACCAGAACCCACCAGACCAGAGCCGCCCCAGCAGGAGCGGACACGGCCTGAGCCTTCGCGACCGGAACCGCCACGACCGGAACCGCCACGCGTCGAGCCCCGGCGACCGGAACCGAGCAATAACGACGCAGGCAGCCGCTGGGACCGTGGGGGCGGGGGCAGAGAAACGGGCGGCGGCTCCCGAACCGGCAGAGGCCGATAAGACGTTCTTAATCCCCCTGCCATCACGCGCAGGGGGATTAAGAAATCTCCGCCATAATTAGAGAGGCAGTGGCTCTATACCACTGGGGTTGATCTGGAATCTCCGGAGTCGGATATGGCTCTCTTTGCCTTCGGTGTAGTAGACGATCAGCACGCTGCCATCTTTGCGCTCGGCAATCGACGGATACGCCCCGACAACGGTGTCTATCTGGTACGGCCCCTTCCAGGTCAGCGTCTCGTTCCGGCTAACATAAAGAACCGTGTCCGGGCGACGCCGTATGCCCAGCAAAACCGCGCCGCTTCCCATCCGGTAGAGATATGGGGCCTCCCCATGAAACCCGGTGTCGGAAACCGTTGACCACGTTCTGCCATCGTCGCGGCTGGTGGCATAGCGCATCCCCTCGCCCGCCTTGCTGCAGCGCAGTGCGGCGAAGACGGTACCGTCCTTTAGCGCGATCACATCAGTCTCGGCATCCAGGGGAACCGGCGAATCCTGCCCGATGGAGATCGGAGCGCTCCAGGTTTTGCCGTTATCCGTCGAGCGAAGGACGCCGCCGTGGGCCGAAATTGGAGCCGCTGCTCGGTAAACACCCAGCAGCCACGTTCCACTCGGCAGGACCCGAACCGGTGCGGAGCAGAACCATTTCTCCCTGGGGTCAACCAGGGTTTGCCCCTTTGTATCCCACGTCTCGCCGCCATCTCTGGAGTAGGCGATCTTGACGCCGGTTCCCGCGAAGCAGTTGGGGGCGCTGGAATTCGGAACCAAAGAGAAGAACGTCAGCGCAAGCCGTCCGTCCGGAAGCTGCGTGATGTGCGGGTCGCGGTTATCCTCGGCATCATCGTAGATCGTGCGGGGCGTGGTCCACGTCCTGCCGTCGTCTCTGGAGCGCACCAGGCAGATACGCCCCCCTTTGGGCCAGTCCGGCAAGCGGGGAAGCGAAACGTGCTGGTACCCGGCATAGAAGACCGCCACCAAATCACCGTTTTTCAGGCGGCACATATCCGGAAACGCTTGGTACGTTCCCGCATCGGCGGAGCCGCGCGAGATCACCAGAGGAGCAGGACCGGGATTCGGCGAAACGTTTTGGGCTGTCTGTACAATCATGGAAATACGGAAGGCTGCGGGAGGCGGTTTTTGAGGTACGCTAGAGCAAAACAGTACCTCATAAGGATAGTATAACCCGCATGGTCAAGCAGTGGTTTGAGGCATCGCTTTGAGCGCCAGCGAAAATCTTATTTGGGGCAATTTAGTCCACCTCAGCTATAATTTTTGGGCGGACTCTTACCATGGTGCCTCTTTCAATAATTCGGTCGGTCCAGCGAGGGCGTACCGCGAACTGGATGCCGCCGGTTTCGATCAGGTACCGTTCTGCCGGGAACACCTTGCGCCGGAGCGGCTGAAGGGTTTTCATCTTGCCCCCTGGCGCCCTAATCTCGAAGCGTGCCGCGACATCCATCTGGAGGCGATTATGCATTTTGCCGCAGCAAAGGCCGCCGTGCCGAACGGCGAGGGAGCCTGAGTCATGTTCGAATCTCTCCCGACACCGACCCTGCTTGTGGATCTGGATAAGCTCACCGGAAACATTGCACGTATGCAGAAAAGCTGCGATGCCCACGGGGTGGATCTCTGGCCGCATATCAAGACACATAAGACGGTCGAGATCGCCCGGATGCAGCTTGCCGCCGGGGCTAAGGGGCTGACCTGCGCAAAAATCGGCGAGGCTGAGGCCCTGCTGCCAAGTGGTGTGCGCCGCGTGTTCCTGGCGCATTCGCTGGTGGACCCGCTGCAGGGGCCGCGCCTGCGAGCGCTGGCAGAGTCGCTGGATGAGCTGATAGTCGCGGTTACCAGCGAGGCGCAGGCGGAGGCTTTGGAGCAGGTTCTGGCATTGGTTGACCTGCATTTGCCCGTACTGCTGGCGGTGGATACCGGATTGCGGCGCGAGGGGGTACGGGACCCCGACAGCGCCGCGCGACTGGCAAAGCGTGTGGATAGTCTTCCCCATCTTTCGCTGCGCGGTATCTATTCGCACGAGGGGCATACCTACGCATCGACCCGAGAACGGTCGGACAGCCTGGTCAACGATGTCCATACGCGACTGCTGGCGTTTCGCTACGGGATCGACCCGTCGCTGCCGCTCTGGCCCGGCTGCAGCGTGAGCGCGTCCCGTATGGCCGCTCTGCCCGGTGTTACCGTGGTCCGCCCCGGGTCGTATGTCTTCGGGGATCTCAGCCTGGCATCGCGGCACGGTTTGATGGAGTGTTCTGATCTTGCGCTGACGGTCCTTGCAACGGTCATAGACCGTCCGGATACGGACCTGGCCCTGCTGGATGCCGGTTCCAAAACCTTCAGCAGTGATAAGACGGCCGAAGGCATCGGCGGGTCATTTTACGATCAGCGCGATATTCACGTTACCAAGTGCAGCGAGGAGCACGGCTGGGCGACCGGAAGTGCCGTTGATGCACTGCGTGTCGGGGAACGTGTACGCGTGGTGCCCGCTCATGTCTGCCCCGTGGTCAACCTTTTCGACGAGCTTACGGTTATTAAGGACGGCGCGGTCGTGGATCGGTGGCGTGTCGCGGCCCGAGGCAGAGTTCAGTAATGACGCCTTGGTAAAGAGGCATGAGCGTCCTATGTGCAACACGACCGCATTATATATCTCTGCTTGGCGTTCAGAATGAAATCTCGATCTGGTCCCTGTAGTTCTCCTCCACCCCCTCTTCTTTCCGGCAGTGCCATACCTGTCAGGAGAGCGAGGTTTAATAGAAGCGGCGAAGGTCACTATTGAAATGTATCTCTGTCACGGTGATTTCGAGGCCGCCTGCCAGTGGCTCGACCAAAACGCAAACAAGCTCGATCAGATCCCAGATCTGGAGGCACCGCATCGTACCTGCTGTGCGCAGTTTACTCCACTTGATATGGCAATCATGGATCGGCGACCGGTTATTGTCGAAAAGCTGATTTTGTTAGGGGCGAACGCAGAAAACCTCGAACATCGGCTGGTGTACCCTCGGGGCCGCAATTGGGATTTTGAGGACATCTTTCGCCTCTGCTACCTAGGCAAACGGAACCTCGGGAAGACTCCAACCTTTCTCATTATGCACACGGCCATCTACAACCGGAAGCCCAATCCGGGAAGGTTAGAATGGCTTCTGGAGCATGGCGGCGACCCGAACGGCAGTATAGTCTGGAGTGATGGCCCGCCGGTCCTGTTCTTCCACGGCGGCGGGCAAAGCCGCGCGGCGTGGCGGGGATCGGCCATG
>JAZKEA010000498.1:0-2369 GCA_040387315.1 Armatimonadota bacterium
GAAGCGCAGGTTTACGACAGCACCGGCAGACAGTTCCGCGCGGCGCAAAGACAGTGCGTTTCGGTCGGCGGGAAAGGGTGGCGGTGCCTCGCGTTCGGCAGTGACGACATCAGCGGCTGCGTTCTGAGGCACAAAAAACTCCTGTGGGGGAACATTAAATTCTAGCATCTCGCAGGAACGCTGTCAACCGACAACGCCGGGATTCGCCCGAGCGAATGGATGGGTAATTAGTGTGGGAGAGAGCCTGTTAAACCGGTTTTGGATCATGCACCATTTTTCACAAATGATATAATGGAGTTGGCAAAGGATTTTGGTGGAAACCGACCCTTTCGCCTTTTATTTTGCCGGTCCATTCCCGGCGAATCTCTGAAAGCCCGCGCCCAGGGTGCGGAAAGGAGCCGTATTTAAATGAGAGTCCAGTTTATTGGTGGCGGTGGCCGCCGTGAGATAGCCCTGACCTGTCCGAACTGCGGACATCAGTCTCAAATCCCCCCCTCTGCGGTCGCCCGGAACCAGTTCTTCTGCGCCGGCTGCGGCAAGCCCCTGGATCTTTCCCAGGTTTTTCGTCAGCTGACTTCGGGTGAAGGTGCAGGCCAGGCGTCCATGGGACGAGACCGTACGGATTCCCGCTACAAGAGCGCCCGAAAGGGACGCCGGTAAATTTAGCTGTGTTCCAAAAAGCCACTCATTATGAGTGGCTTTTTTTATGCCTGCCTGAGGCGAGGTATCATAGCGGTGAATATTGATAAGCAAGGAGACAGCGAGACGTTATGAATGAGCAGCGGAAGCGGTACATCACGGCGGGCGTGATCATAGGGGCGATTACGGTAGGTCTGGCGATCCTGGCGCGAAAAACGCCTCGGGACCAGTGGGGGAGCACACTCAGTAAAATCATGAAGGATGTGCTTGCGCTGGTAAAAACCCGCTACGGCAGTAACGAAGCAGTCGTTGCAGTGGAAAAGGCGCTCGAGCGCTTTGATGAGAAGGCTATCGGTTAACGGCGGTTATTCCTGGTTTGACCTGCCTCATGCCTCGCCGTATAATGCCGGTATCACCGGATAAGGCGAGGCATGGACGTAATCGAGAGGCTGAACCGAAAGTTTGGGGCATGGTACGAAGGTCTCTTTGGGGCCTCTTCGGATCGTGACCTTCGTCCGCGCGATATTCTTCACCGTCTAATCAGCGCGATGGAGGATGCCCGGCGCGAAGGTCTTGATGGTCAGGTCTACGTTCCCAATGTTTACACACTGCAGATAGCGGTCACGGATGACGATGAGCGTGACTACCTGCGCACCTTTCTTAGCGCTGATGATCTGTCCGATGCCGTTCAGCGGGCGATAGATCAGCATGGCTACCGGGTGAAGGGTGGCCTTTCCTTTCAGATCGAAGAGATTCCGGCTGCTGCCGGAGCCACTGGCGTCGAGCGCGTTCGCATTCGCCCTCGCTTTGATACGTCGATCGCCCCTTCCGCCAACGCCGTTCCGTCTCCGCCTCCTCCCGCCGCTTCCCCTTCTTTGCCTAATCGTCGTAAGCCTGCTCCGCCGGTAGAAGGCAACGCCGGTGACGACGAAGACGACGATTATGAGCCCGGAACGGTCGCCTCTTTGCCTGCCCAGGTGCTGGCATCCCTAGTGGTTCGCGGCAACGATGGTCGTTTGCGGGACGTTTATCCTATTGGCGCACAGAAAACGTCGATCGGACGGGGTAAGCGTTCGGGAAACGAGATCATTCTGGCAAACGACGGAATGGTTTCCAAGCGACATGCCGCCGTGCAGTACGATGAAGGAACCGGAAGGTTCTTCGTGCGCGACGAAGGCTCCACGAATGGAACTTTCCTGAACGGTGTCCGGCTGTCGCCCGGTCAGGCAAACCCACTCGAACCAGGCGATCAGGTCTTATTGGGGGAGACGACTTTTATCTTTCGCCCAACAGACGAGCCTTCGGTGGAACGTCCGCGCCCCGCGTCACAGAGGGTGTCCTCCCCAACCTCTTTTCGTACGCCTGCGGAACAGCCGTTGATGCCATCTTCTGGCGTCCGAGATGACCGTGGGACGCTCTTTCACCTCGGACCTTGTCCTTGTCGGCAATGGGATCGCCTCGCAGCATGCCCGGCTTTTTCGGAAGTCGGCTCCGAACAGCGGCGGCGAGGAGCGTTTTTACGTTGAAGATCTCGGGACTCCTGGGGGTACCTATGTTAATAAAGAACGGATCCCGGCTCGTTTTCCCGTAGCCCTGTATGAAAACGACGAGATCACCTTCGGAGATGTCGCCCTTCGATTCGTTCGTCGCGGCGCTGAAACCGAAGGCACAAGGTAAAACGGGACCTGTTCAGATGATTCCTGCCGGAAATCCGCTATTTTTACTTATCG
>JAZKEA010000499.1:0-3467 GCA_040387315.1 Armatimonadota bacterium
ATCAGTGTTGCCTTCGTGGTTCAGGCCGTCCTTCTGGCGGTGTTGTTTTCGTTTGCGGTGTTTGTCGCGGTACTGGGGCCACGGGAGCGGGCTGACGGTTATCGCCGGGGGCAGATCCATGCCGTGTCGGGGGAGCAGCACTTCTTCCCGGTTCGGCAGGAAGTGCCGGCCACGACGATCACCGAGTGGGTGGATGATGAACTGCCCCGGAGCAGTGATGACGACGAAAGGAGAGGATTTTAGACATGCCCCGCTCTGTCCCGAATCCCCGCATGACTCTCCACGAAAAAGCGGAGAGCCTGTACCGGTTCGCCCAGGCCACCGGCGTTGAACTGTCGGCGGAAGAGCAGACCGGGAAGCCGGATCTTGACCGGCTCTATATCGCTATCAAGCACTCGGAAGCAGGAAAGGACAGCCTATGTGGATTGGTTCATCGGATCACGGAGAACCTGGTGGCGCATCGTGCGGACAATGAACGCCTTCGCGCCGAGAACGCCGATCTGAAGGCGGCATTGACGATGGCAAATAAGCCGACCATCCCCTATCCGGACGGCACCGGTGTCCATATCGGCTTCATCCCAAGACTGAAAGAGAGGAGCGAGTCATGAGAATCACCAAACAGGGGAACGACCGTGTTGGCTATCAGGGCAAGTGGGAGTGCGAGTACTGTGGCTGTGAGTGGGAGTACGACGAGAACGATGAGCGACCCGCTCAGCTGGTGCGCCTGGTCAACGACAATGTGTACTCCTTACCCTGTCCCGAATGCGCCTCTATGGCGCAGCGCCCCGTGCCCAAGTTGAGCGATGTCACAGCGTAAGAACCACGAGGAGGAGGGTGCTTTGGAAGAATTTCAGCGATTGCCTGCCTGGATTCAGACGGTGCTGAAGACGCGCATGGCCTGCGATACCCATGTGGAGGCAGCGGAGAAGACCGGACATTGCCGTCAGACCATCTCCACCCACTGGAAAAAGAACCGAGGGCTCGTTAATCGCCTGCGTGAGCTTAACAAAACGTCAAATAATTAACGAAACGTTAACGGATGTTTGCTTACCTGGCTAAGTATTGGAATAATTAACCAGCGCATGTCCTCCAAGCAGGTTTGTCGTTTCGTCCTGGTGATGATGAGCCTGCTTTTTTTGCAACTGAATTCCTCACAAGACGGCGGCAGTAGTGATCCGGATGGCCGGAGAGCGAAGGAAAAGTGCCCGCCAACCGGAACGCGGCGGTCAGGCCCGATGGCTACTATGCGTGACAGCTTGGAGAGACAGCAACTATCGCGGGTTGGTGAAACGGTTATCACAAAGGGCTCATAATCCTTAAGTCTCAGTTCGATTCTGAGACCCGCTCTTCCAGTTAATCTGGAGTTTACAGGTGACAACACATAGGGCCGGAAACGCAAAGTAGTTCGCTTTACCAAATGCGCCTCTGAGTAGGTCTCTTTCCCAAAGGACCGGCCCACAGCATCTTTAACCGACAACCTGAAGCCTGAAGCGCCGAGTAGCTCTATTTGCCAAATGCGCCCAACGCTCTGACCCTGCCGCCGCAGGGATTTCCTATTGAATGCCATAGGTGTCTCTGCACTTTGATGACTGCGAATAGCGTGCTCGATATCGATGACGATCTTCCCCTCTCGGTTGTGGCGCTGCAGCTGGTCTCCGTGTGCCTCGCCGCCCTCCCCTGGGCCGAAGACACGCGCGAGCCGGGAGAGCCCCGCCCCCGCAAGACCGTGGAAGAGAAGGCCATCGGCAAAGTGTTCCGGTACCTGTTCCAGACGGCGCGCATGATCGACCGGGAACGGGAAGAGGACATCATCCGTGAGCGGCTGCAGGAGTACGACGCACTGAACAATGGCCTCCGTGCCATCGTGTGCAAGATGGTCGGTGTAGAGTACGGCGAGGTGGAGATACCGGACCTGCCCGATGACCTGTTCACCGTAATCGAGGCGGAAGCGGAAGCACAGGCCGATCCCGCTGATTCGGAAGAGGTCCGGGCACAGAAGATAGCAGACCGGAAGAGAGCGGCCCACATGGAAGCGATGAACCTCACGAACCGGGCGATCTGGGACGGGAACACACGCCGGCAGTTCGTCACGGGCAGTAACCGTGTCTCAGAGCACCTCGCCGCATGATCCTCTGGTCTGGAAATTGTCACTATGCCCAAAGTCGTTAAAGAGTCCGATAACGCGCCCAGCATCCCCGAGGCGGTCAGCAGTGGCCGGTTCTACCTGTACTGCCCCGGCTGCTACGAGGCCGCAAAGACGAAGTTTCCGGACAACGAGGGCTACTGGATGAACAGTGCCCTGCATTGTTTTTCCGACCAGGTGCATCAGTTCGACGGGAATATGGAAGCGCCGACGCTCTCCCCGTCCCTTCTCCTGACCCGCCCTGGAGCGGAGGGAGTTGACCGGTTCTGCTGCCATAGCTTCGTAAAAGGCGGCAAGATTCAGTTCCTGGGCGACTGCACACATCCACTGGCAAACCAGACCGTCGATCTGCTGGATGCGCCGACCCTTGTTCCTGAGGAAAATTAGACGTTTTTGGACGTTAATTCGGGCCTTCACACGTGACCAATATAGAGACACAGACAGAGCAACGGCAGAAGCTGCCGAAGAAGCAGGAGACAGCAGCCTCGATGGTTGCTGAAGACCTTCTGCCTGACCCGGAGATATGTTCTGTTGTCGGCATAGCTCGGGCCACGCTTTATAACTGGAAGCAGAAGCCCGAGTTCCAACTCGCGGTTGCGGAATACAAAGAAGTATTTCGTAAGCGCATTCTCTCGGAAGGCATCGCCCGTGTTGAGAACCGGGTTAAAGCACAGAACAGTCGCCACGATCTTCTGGAAGAGGTAATCCGAGATCGTTCTATTGCCTATGATGATCCTGCGATTCCGGGAGGGCGAACCGGTCTCCTCGTCCGTCAGATAAAGCACGTCAAGGTCTTCGAGATTCGCAAGTCCGTTCAGGATGCGCTGAGCGCAGGCGACATTGCTGAGAGTGATCTGTCGGAGGATGACTTCATCGCCACGAAGCAGACCCGAGCGGTCGAAGAGTACTCGGTAGACACGGGGCTCCTGGCGGAGTTGCGAAAGCTGGAAGACATCACGGCAATCGAGCTCGGTCAGCGGATCGAGAAGAAAGAACTGAGTGGCAGTATCGAGTTTGTTGAGCAGGCCGCCGGAACGCTTAACGAGAAGTTACTTTCTGCAGTGGTCACCAGCCCAGCAGCAAGCGTTCCTGGAGTCGCTGACCCAGCCTGAGCAGGCCGCTCTTCTTTACGATTGGCTTTTCTGGGCGCGTGAGTCCCAGCTTCCTCCGCCGGACCCCTGGACCGTCTGGCTTATTCTTTCGGGTCGTGGTTTTGGCAAGACCCGAACCGGTGCCCAGTGGCTGATCGCACGTATCAAGGCCGGGATCTCCCCGAGGAACGGCCTTATCGGTCAGACTGCCGCCGACGTTCGCGACGTGATGA
>JAZKEA010000500.1:0-2984 GCA_040387315.1 Armatimonadota bacterium
CACCGAGTCTTCCGTTGGCAGGCAGTGACCGCTCCAGATTGACCCCATCGCCGATCTGCAGACTGCCGAGCGATGTTTTACGCATCGTCTCGTAGACGGCATCGAAGGTCATCTGCGGAGCCTGAGTGCTTGTCGCCGTCAGACAGACGCCATTGATACACACCGAGTCGCCGATCTGAACGTCTTCCGCGATCTTTCCCGCGGCAATCGTGAGGCGTACAGACTCTCCCTGTCGCTCGATATTCGCGATCTTTCCAACTGTTTCTATAATTCCGGTGAACATGGTTCCCGCGTTACCTCCCCCTCCAGAGCGATGTCTTGCCCAAACCGTCGTATTCTTAACTCATCAAGTGAGACCGCGTCCGCCATGGACCGGGATAACCCTGCACCTTCGACAGGGGTCTTTGCGTCGCGTCCGCCAATCACTTTGGGCGCGATAAAAAACACCGCTTTATCAATCAGTTTAGCCTGCCAGAAAGAAGATGCCAATTCCCCTCCCCCTTCAAGCAGCAGGTTGTACATTCCCCGCTCCGCCAGCAGGCGGGCGAGAGTCTGTACGTCCATATACCCATCTGAGCCGACCGGCAGTTCCGTCACTTCCGCGCCTGTCAATTCGAGCGCCTTAATACTTTCTTCCTTAGCTTTACCCGATGCGGCTATAAAAAGTGTGCCGGGCCGCGCGACCTGCGCGGTGAGCGGAGTATTCAGGCTGCTATCTACTATGACACGTAAAGGGTCGTGTCCGTTCCCGGAGGGAAGCCGCGTGGTCAATGACGGATCGTCTGCAAGGACCGTACCGACGCCGACAAGGATCGCATCCGCCCGGTGACGCAGATACCGGTGTGCCCAACTGCGAGCACGAGAACCCGTAATCCAGCGGGAATCCCCGCCTATCGCCGCAATCTTTCCGTCCAAAGTCATCGCGGCTTTATGGGTGATATACGGATAGCCTGTCGTGCGGTGCTTGATATACGCAGCATTCAGGGCGCGCGCCGTCTTTTCCTGAAGTCCGATGGAGACGGCGACACCTGCCTCGCGCAGCAGGGCAATACCTCTTCCAGAGACGCGGTCATCGGGATCGACCATCGCGACCACCACACGAGACACACCCGCAGCCAGACAGCGACTGGCACAGGAAGTTCGGGGACTGCCGTCACTGTTATGCGTATGCGAGCAGGGTTCCAGGGTGACATAGACGGTCGCCCCACGTGCGGCAGCACCGGCGGCGGTAAAGGCAGCGGCTTCGGCATGCGGAGTTCCTACTCCCTGATGCCACCCTTCACCGACAATTTTTCCCTCTTTCACGATAACCGCGCCGACCATGGGATTCGGGTGGGTCCTGGCACGACGGGCCAGGACGAGCGCACACCGCATCCATCGATGTTCCGTGGGAGTGAAGAGGGTCTCAGGCTCCAGGGGAGGCGTCCGTTCTCTGAGATGGCTGCCCGGCGGCTCCTTCGCGCAGTTTTGCCTGGTCTATCTCCTCTTTAAGGATCTTTCGGACAAAATCCCGTTCTTCCCGGCGTGCGGCGACGATAGTTTCCAATACATCCAGCAGAGCGATGCAGAGCAGCGCGAGAACGAGAACCACGCAGGAAGCGAGGTAAAACCCCTGGCGAGCAAGCCCCAGGGTATCTCTACCGAAGTCGATGAAGAACCACATCAGGGCCAGCGCCAGCAGAAGGTCCATCAGTAGCAGGCCGAAGGTGCGAAACAGTCGTGAACGCCCGGAAAGCGCCCCATACCGGCTTCTGTAGCCGAAGATCGTGTAAAAGACGGAGCCGCCAAGCAGCGCGGCGAGGATGATTTGCGGCGCCTGCATTGTTGTGCCCTTTATCCTCTCAGGTCCCGGATGCCGCCGCGCGAAGATCGGCGATACCGTTCGCGGGTCCGCCCTCCGCATGAAAAATGAACGATCCGGCAACGAGAACATCGGCGCCATCTCGGGCAAGACCGGGCGCGGTTTTGTCATCCACGCCCCCATCCACCGAGATTAGAAACGATGCCCCTTCCTGTTCGCGGAGACGCACCAGATCACCCACTTTATCGCCTGCCGCCGGAAGGAACTTCTGACCACCAAAACCGGGGTTTACGGTCATCACCAACACCAGGTCGACATCATCTAGCACGTAGGTCAGGAGAGACGGCGGCGTCGCGGGGTTCAGAGCGACTCCGGCCCGACGGCCACAGGCGCGTATCGCCGCCAATGTCCGCTGAAGGTGGGGGGCGGCCTCGGCATGGACCGTAATCAGGTCGGCTCCTGCCGCGGCGAATATCTCGACATAATCATAAGGTCGCTCAACCATCAGATGAACATCGAAGGGGGTATTCGGATAAAGGGGCCGCAGGGCACGAACCAGTTCCGCGCCAAAGGTGAGATTAGGCACAAAGTGCCCATCCATCACGTCGAAGTGAAGCCAGTCGGCCCCACCGTCAACGCAGAGCCCGGCCCCGTCGGAGAAGTTTGCGAAGTCTGCCGACAGCATGGAAGGGGAGATGCGAACATCACCACGCGTCAGGATGTCCATATGGGGAAGACTGGCTACCGGTTCAAGCGTCATTTTTTCTCACAATACCTACTTTGTCTGTTCCGAACGCAGCGCATCGTTATCGTACAGCTTGATCGTGACCCGCTTACCAACTCCCTGCACATCCATAGCGGCTTTGTCACCGGATTGGAGCGTCTCATCATACACGGTCCGGGGACCATCACGGTCGATCACATCAATGCGAATTCGATGGGGCTGATTGTCCTTTGGTACGTTATACCCGATTGCAAAGGTCCGTGTTTTACTCTCGGTATCGGTTGATGGAGCAGGAGAAGGGTCGTCACCCGGTTCAGACGGTATTGTGTCAGGTGCCGGATTTTCCTCAGGAACATAGTCCGGGATCGGGAGGGGCTCCGGTGTTGGCGTCGGTTCTTCGCCCTTGGAAAGAATCAGATCAATCTTGGTGCCCCGCGGCCGGTTCTCACTTCCCTCCGG
>JAZKEA010000500.1:2994-4002 GCA_040387315.1 Armatimonadota bacterium
TGCCGAAGAACGTTACCGCGAGCCGCGAGCGGATCGTATTCGTAGGTGTAGTTGCCGACACGAAGTCCGTTCTTTTCGATAACGCGGCGTGCCAGATCAAACGACATATCCCGGACATCGGGAACCGCAGCCATGCGAGGGCCACGGGATACCCAGAGAGAGACCTGCTTATTCTCGCGGATGCGTCGCCCCGGCTCCGGCTTCTGCTGGTAAACCGTATCGGAGGGAACCTTATCCATGTACTGCTGATCGACTATGGCAATATCGAACTTCTTGTCAGCAGCCTCCGTCTTCGCTTCCGTCAGCGTCTTCCCCACCAGATTCGGCACCACCACCTCACTCGTGGGCTGCAGGAAGTTCATGGTCATCCAGCCCAGCCCACCAATGCCGCCGATAAGCGCAAGTCCAAGAAACAGATTGATAAAGGTCAGCCACCGGCTGCCGTTACCACCGTTATTTCGTCGGCTGCCCTGCCTGCGGCCTTCCGGTTCCAGATAATCCACCTCATCGTCGGTCCGTACGGATCGGGCCGTTGTCGGCATAGGGGCTCCTTTTCCTCGTCGTCCTTCCAGAGCGGATGCCCCTCGGATCGTGCTGGGCATGACAATGGTCGCATCGCTCTCCTCCTCTTCATACGATGAAGGAGCAGGAACGGCAGCGAGGGGCGCAGCGGGGACGGCGGCTGCAGGCACGGGTATCATCGGTGTCGCGACTGCCGCAGGCTTTATCTCAGCGGAAACAGGAGCGGGGCCGCGATCCAGGGGAGACCAGGCAAGCGACTTCCCATAGCGCAGGGCATCCCGCACCTCCCGCATATCGGCGAGCATATCTGCCGCCGAAAGGTATCTCTCCTCGGGACGCTTACCCAGTGCCTTTTGAACCACACCGTCAAGCGCGCGGGGTATACCAATATTGATCGCACGCGGGGAGGGAACCGGGTCCTGAGCATGCTTTAGCGCGACCTGAAGCGCGTTGTCACCCTTGAAAGGAAGATCGCCTGTCAGCATC
>JAZKEA010000501.1:0-8075 GCA_040387315.1 Armatimonadota bacterium
CCGCCATCCACACGGGCATGACCGGTCAGTACGGTATCGGTTGTTACCAGGCTTTTCGCTGAATCTACTTTGGTGATATGACCTTCCCCGATAATCGGCAGGACGTCACCGAAACCAAGAACGGTTCTGCCATTCTGATTCGTGGCGGACTGAACCGTATAGCTGGTCGAATGAAGCGCATTCGAGATCGTGATCACCCTGCCGGTCAGGCCCGTTGAGGGAATCAGGGTGTCGAGCGTAATCTCGTTCCTGACGGCGTCCACCTCCATGATCTTCGCCGGAACCGGCTTGGCTTCCAGTGCATAGTTGCCGAAGCGCAGTTTCGTTCCATTCACCAGGAAGAGGCGATCGTCCGAGGCGACACCGAACTGCCCAGCGAACTCCAGACCGTCCGGAAGTTTAACGCTCGTTTTTGCCCCCATTCCACTGAGCACATAGTCCGTCTTGAGCGTCCCCGCGTCGTCCAGATACTCGACGCGGGCTCCCGCAAAATCCGGGTTGGGTGTCAGCGGGGCCAAGGGGTGCGAGGATCGGATGCTGCTTTTCCCTTTTACCGGCTCGATGACGGCGGCAAAGGTGCTGTTCAAGTCCTTCTGGCCCGGAGCGCCTGTCTGACGGGCGATCAGGTACTTCATGGTTTCCGGCGCACCCGGCTGGAGTTCCGGCTCACAATCGGCGGCAATCACCTCGGATGCGGGAGAAAGCAGGGTCATACGAAGCGCGGTGTCGTCATTGCTCGATTTCCATTCCGAGGTAAAAGGCTGGTTATGGATCGCGCGCTGCACGTTGAACAGATACTGAAATCCGGACTCTTTGTCCAGGGCTTTCTCATCACCAAACTTGACTGCCGGGCCAGCCAGCGTCCCGCTCTTTTGAACCGGTGACCAGCCCACCTGGGGAGCGGAGAAATCGGCGAAGGGGAAGCCGTGGAAACTCCAGTCGTGCTGGGAACCGCCGCGCACACGCCAGACATCGAAGAGGTACGACCGTGTCGGAGACAGGTCGATCAGGGCGGTCGTGTGGCGATATAGGGTGACAGCGCCGGGGTAGACGGATTCGGCTGAGGCCTCCATCACCCGAGCGGTCGGGGATGCCGCCAGTACCGTGAGGTGGCCCCCGGAAAGGTTCTGCTGCCACTTCTTATCGACCACAACGGCATAATGACTGATAGTGTTTCCGGTCCAGAAGGGGTTTTTGGGGAGCCAGTGAGCAGGGTAGCCATGGTCACTCAGCATCGTCTTTCCGTAAAACCACGACTCTGTCGTCAAACGGTCACGCTGACCGTGCCCGCCTGCCGCCGAACCGTAGTACATCGAAACAGCACGCCTGTCTGTCCCTGTCCCTGTTTCCAGCACCGCCAAACCATAGCCGCCCAGATTACGGGAGGGAAGGGTTATCTCTCCTTTTATCGCCTCCGCGGCTCTGGCGATCTCTTCCTCGGCAGAATCTTCCCATAAGCTCTGATCCTTGAAATTCATCAGTGTCAGGGCTTTCGCATAGCGAGGATCACGGTAACGAATCCAGGCTTCCTTAAAGACGTTGGCACTCCAAAGCCGGTTTGCCCCTTTGGCGGAGCCATTGTCGCCAATGGACGGACTGAATGTTCCCGCCATCGTCAGATCAAGAAGCACGTCGGCCATCTTCTTCATCTTGGGACGCTCAAAAAGGTTGACGCCCAGCCGATCCAGGTCTTTGGCGACTGTGTAAAAGTTGCCATTCCAGCCCGCGGAATAGCCCGGTGAACTTTCGCCGCCGTGACCGTCCCGGTAAAAGCCGTTGTAGAACAGGGCCTCGGTCTCGCCCGTGGTCTTGCCTGGCTCAGTCTTCAAAATCCAGTCGACCAGCTGCTTTGTGGTGTGGCCTTTGGCGGGATCGTCGTTGTCCAGTACCAGAGCGAGACCCGCCATTGCCCGCTGCGGCATTCCCATGTTGCCGCGGATTGTATTGTCCATCAGAGCCTCGATCATCACCGTGATGATGTTCTTCTCAATGGATGCCCTGAGGTCGGTAACGCCCTTGCTCTGCAGAAACGCGCTCAGCTCCGCATCGTTCTTAGGATCGGTGGCGGGATAGGCGGCATCATACGCTTTTGCCAGCGAATTGACCGTGCTGGTTTCCCAGATGTAGTCCAGGATCTTACCCCGAACTTTAGTCGGGTAGTCGTGATGGTACGCCTGCTTCAGATAATCCATCTGGGGATACTCCTGGGCAAGACGTGCCAGCATAACGGCGCACTTGTGCCCGTAGACCGGGTTTCCCGTCAGAAGATACGCCTGGGAAAGGTTGTCGATGGCGGGCAGCACCTCGCCGCGCCATCGCTGCCAGAACATGTAGTGGGCGACAAACCAGTAGCGTTCGCCTTTCTCGTCCACCCATCCCGCGCCATTATCGACGTACTTCTCGTGAGGGGAGCTGTTCTCCGGCGTTACCGGCGCTTTCCCCTCGGTCCACCAGGGATGGAAATCGTTGCTGGGGTAGACCTCGTGTCCGATAGGACACTCCACCTTGAATGGCTTGTCCTTTGACATGATCCACGGGTAGTGCCCGCCTTTGCGGTGGATCTCCGCTCCGTGAACGGGGCAGTCACTGCCAAAGTGGACGTTGAGCGCCCGGAACTGAGACGCCGGGGGAATGAAATTCCATAGTTCTTCGTCGGACATATTGACAAAGAACTGGCTTGCCCTCTCGTAGTCCGCCAGCTGTTTTTTTGCCCACTCCTGTGTGACGATCTTCTGTTTCGCCTTCTGCAGCAGAGCATCCGTAAAGACGGTCCGATGTGTCTTCGCCGCCACGGGCGACAACGGGAGAGCGATAGTAGTCATGAGAAAGACAGCTCCTCGGAGAAGAGAACGGTACGACCGGGGTGAAAGGCGTGTCGAAGCAGGCATGGAAGAACTCCACGGATACGGATAACATTGCTCTCTCGTAAGCTATATAGCATAGAGCGTTCGTTATCATAGCACAGGAACTGGGAATTTGAAAAGGGGTTATTTGCCCTGTGGTGCGCTGGTCGCTACCGCCTCCGCGACTATTTTCCCGCCCAAGGTGACCAGGGGCAGTCCGCCGCCGGGATGGGTGCCTCCACCGACGAAGTAGAGGCCTGTTACCCCCTTGGCTACGTTCGGCGGACGAAGAAATGCGGAACGCCAGCCGTTGGAGGAGAGGCCGTATAGACTACCACGAAAAGCGCCGTACCGGGTCTGAAACGTTTCGGGTGTCCACACTTGCTCGCAGACGATGCGCTCGCGCAGGCCAGGGAGGCCGCAGCGAGTTTCCAGCAGGGTCAGCAGGCGCTCCCGGTAGGCGGCGGTGTTTTCCGGCGACCAGATGAAGTTCGGGCCGAGTGGTGGGGGAGAGGTCATCACAAAGAGATTAGTGCAGCCGGACGGGGCGCAGGATGGCTCGGTGACGCTCTGGCAGGTAATACCGATGACCGGATCGTCAGCGGGGACGCCACGTTCGAAGAGGGCCTCGAACTCGGCTTCTCCATTCTCCGGCAGGAACGAGTTGTAATGTGAAAGGTGAGCAGGGTTCTCGCCGCGAACCCCGAGCAGCAGTACAAAAGCCGAAGTGGATGGCTCCAGCTTCGTGAGCCCCTCGTCGGTGAAGGCCGGAGGGCGGTGCGCCTGGGGAACCAGCGTCTCATAGGCGGTGAGCGGATCGGCATTACAGACGACGGCGTCGAAGGGAAGGATGCCTTCCCCCTCGACTTCAACCCCGGTTATTTGACCTCGACCCGCCGTACCGTTGACACAAATCTGTTCGACAGCAGTATTGGTACGCAGGTTAACCCCGAATTTTTCGGCAAGACGCGCGAGAGCGTCGGCATACGTGCGAAGCCCGCCCCTCAGGTAGAAGGTGCCGTCGCCCCACTGTACCCAGGCAATAATGCTGAAGATACCGGACGCTTTGTACGGCGATGACCCGTTGTAAAAAGCATAGAGGTCAAATATCTGCCGCAGCTTTGGGTTCTGGATGTAGCGGATCGCTGTCTGATGAACCGTCTTCCACGGCGCGAGGCTGAGAAATCCGAATAGCTGCCCCCACTGTTTCGGTGTCGGGATTCCTTTGATGGCACCGGAGAAGTCCTGGCGCAGGAACGGCTCGACGGTGATGTCGTGGATACGGCGGGCGTGCGCGAGAAAGTCGCGGAAACCCTGGACGTCGCCGGGGAAGTCCGGGAACTGCTCGCCGATGCGCCGGGCGGCCACTTCCGGGTCGGCGGGAGCATCGAACGTGGTGCCGTCGGCGAAGTGATAACGGCAGATGGGGTCCACGCGCACCAGGTCCAGATAGTCCTCCATGTGCTCGCCCAGATCCTCGAAAAGCTCGCGAATCGCCCAGGGCATGGTGAGGACATGGGGTCCAGTATCAAAGCGAAAGGTTCGGAGGCCCGGCACTTCCGGCTCCCAGATATTGAGCTTGCCACCGATGCGCTCGTTCTTCTCAAAGACAGTGACCGTGTGGCCGGCCTTTGCCAGACGCAGGGCGGCAACCAGGCCACCGACTCCGGAACCGATAACCGCGATTCGCATGTCCCCCAGTATATCGGTTACCTGTCTGGGCGTTAATGCTCGGTCTGGTCGGCCTGCGGCCAGACTCCCCTCCGGCGCACGGGAGGAGGATTGACTGATGGTCACCTGCTTCCTTTGGGAACCCAAAGGCAGATTCGGGTATTGTACTTTCAGGAACTGAGTGAACACTGATGGGAACTATGTACTTACGGCGACGGGTGGCGTTTTCGGCGGGGCATGCCTACTGGCTGCCCGGCAAGACCGACGACGAGAACCGGCGCTTATTTGGACCCTACGCCTCCAAATGGGGGCATGGGCATAACTATGTGGTGGAAGCGACGGTCGCGGGGGAGATAGACGCGCGAACCGGAATGGTCATCAATATCGTTGATGTCGACCGTGTCCTGAAGACGTATGTCACAGGGCCGCTCGCGGACAAGCATCTGAATTACGAGACCGAACACTTCGCGGAGACGCCGCCGACTCTGGAGAATATTGCGCGCTATGTGGCTGACCAATTCCGCGCTCATTTTCAGAGCGATGTGGCGCATCTTGCCCGCGTCACTGTGTGGGAGTCGCCTACGCTCTGGGTATCACTGACGCTGGGTACGGAAAGAGAGACTGATATGATCGCGCTGACTCGCGCCTTTGATTTTGCGGCATCGCATCGACTCCATGCGCCCGGACTGTCCAATGAGGAGAACCGGGAGATATTCGGCAAGTGTGATAATCCGAACGGGCACGGTCACAACTACGGTGTGGAGGTAACCGTGGTCGGAGACGCGGACCCGGTTACCGGCATGATCGTGGACCTGACGGCCCTCGACGAGGTACTGGACCGCGAGGTCATGGGCCGTTTCGATCACAAGCACCTGAATCTGGACACGCCCGACTTCGCGGATATCAATCCGACATCGGAGAATGTGACGGTTGCGATCTGGGACCACCTGGAGAAGACGATTCCCGCCCCGGCGAAGCTTTATCGTGTCGTGATCAAAGAAACCGACCGTAACTTCTTCGAATACTACGGAGCGAGTGGGGGGGCGAATCTGCTCCCTGCTCTTTAGGCGAGGGGCGGGAACGAAAACAACGCTTGCCTGTTGAACAACGCAGCGGCCGAGAAGCCGCAACAACTACGAGAAAAGAATTTAAAATCGAATGATGCAGGATCATTACCGGGCCATCCTCGAAGAGATCGGCGAGGACCCCAATCGCGAAGGACTTCTTCGCACCCCTTACCGTGCTCAGGAAGCGATGAAGTTTCTCACGCGGGGCTACAAACAGGATCTCGGCGAAATCCTCAACGATGCAATCTTTGAGGAAGAGTATGATGACATGGTCATCATGCGGGATATTGAGTTTTACAGCCTCTGCGAACATCATTTGCTGCCCTTCTATGGGCGAGCGCATGTGGCCTACATTCCCGATGGCAAGATTGTGGGCATCAGTAAAATGGCCCGTATCGTGGATATGTTCGCACGGCGTCTCCAGGTACAGGAGCGTCTGACCATGCAGATCGGGCAGGCGATGCAGGAGGCACTGAGCCCGAAGGGTGTTGCCGTGGTGACGGAGGCGAAGCATATGTGCATGCTGATGCGCGGCGTTGAGAAGCAGAACTCAATGGTGACATCCTCGCATGTCATCGGCGCCTTCCGCGAAGACCGGGCGACCCGAGGCGAGTTTATGCGTCTGCTGGAGATGCGGTCGACAGGCTGTATCTGATGTCGGCAGGAGGCGAAAAAGTCTGTCTCATTACCGGGGCCAGTCGCGGCATTGGGCGTGCGACGGCCCTGGCTTTGAACGAGGCCGGGTGGCGGCTTTCATTTGTCGCCCGCTCGAAAGAGGCGCTGGTCGAACTTGTGCGTGAGACGGACTGCGAGCATCTGGCGACGGTCGCGGATATTACGGCCGAAGCCGATGTCACCCGTGCCGTGCAGGCCACTGTGGCGGAACTGGGACGCCTCGATGCGGTAGTCTGCGCGGCGGGTGTTGGAGCGTTCGGTCCGACAACCGAGGTCACGCTGGAGTCGTGGGAGGCGCAGATAACGGCGAATCTGACGGGCACCTTTCTGGTCTGCCGTGAGGCTCTGAAGGTCATGCTGCCGCAAAAGCGCGGTCATCTGGTCAACATCCTCTCCGTGGCGTCAAAAGTGGCTTTCCCCTACTCGGCGGCGTATGTCGCCAGCAAGTGGGGGGCGTATGGACTCACCAAATCGCTCTCTGAGGAGGTACGGCGGGAGGGGATACGGGTCACCGCTATCCTGCCCGGTTCCGTGGACACGCCGTTTTGGGATGCGAATCCCAACGGTCCGCCACGGGAAGACATGCTGCGGCCCGATGCGGTCGCGGAGGCGGTTCGCTACGCCCTAGATGCTCCGCTCAGCGCCAGCGTCGATGAGATTCACCTGATGCCGCCCAAAGGCATACTTTAACCTGAAGCGGTGTGCCGGAAACGCCGAAAATGAAGCAGGTAGTCGGAGGCACCGGGAATCATTTGCGGCATCAGGGAAGAATCACTAATTGGAATGACGAGCGGGGCTTTGGTTTTGTCGTACCGGAAAACGGCGGCGAGCGCGCTTTTCTTCATATCAACGCGTTTGAGCGGAAGCACCGCCGTCCGGTAGGGGACGAAATTGTCAGCTACGAACTGCGCCGGGATGAGAAAAACCGTCCACAGGCCGCTGCTGTCCGCTATGCTGAGGTATCAGCACCGATGCCAGTGTCAGCACTGGCACCCGTTTCCAAAACCTCAGTAGCCATTCCCATTTGTCTGGCTTGCCTGGGTTTTCTTCTATTTGTCGGCGCCATGGCGTATCTCCAACGAGTTCCTGATTGGGTGCCTTTTACCTACGCGGGAGTCAGCGTGTATACCTACATGGTATACGGTGAGGACAAAAGTAAAGCTATAAGGGGAGGATGGCGAACACCGGAAAGCACCCTCCACCTTCTTGAGTTACTTGGGGGATGGCCTGGTGCCCTGGCGGCACAGCAGGTCTTTCGCCACAAGAGCCGAAAAGAACCGTACCAGTTGATCTTCTGGGGTATTGTGGCTCTTCATATCGGCACCTGGATATGGCTGGCTGTCACAAACAAATTCCACTAAACCGTCGCAGGCTCCGGTTGCGGTTGGCCCAGCATCTCCCGGGCGTGCTGCAGAACGGCATCGGTAAGCCGAGCGCCGCCGAGCATCCGTGCCAGTTCGTTGACACGGTCTTCTCCCACGAGTGGGGCGACACTGACAGCGGTGCGTCCTTTTTCCGTTCGCTTCTCGATAAAGAAGTGACGGTCCCCTTTGGCGGCTATCTGGGGGAGGTGCGTGATACAGAGTATCTGGACCGCGCCGGAGAGATTCGCCAGCTTATCCGCGAGGACCGTGCCGGTGCGTCCTCCTATGCCGGTATCTATCTCGTCGAAGATAAGGGTGGGGACGCTGTAGGTACGGGAAAGGACCGACTTCATCGCCAGCATGACGCGGCTGATCTCACCGCCCGAGGCGATCTTTGCCAGGGGCTTGAGCGGCTCGCCGGGGTTGGGGGAGATCAAGAATTCGACATGGTCCGC
>JAZKEA010000502.1:0-4781 GCA_040387315.1 Armatimonadota bacterium
GGGTCTGCGTCGTAGGTAGGCATCTGACCAAATATCTCATTGATCCGAACGAAAGACTCCAGAAAGCGGCCGGATATCTCTGTCTGGGAGACATACTGATCCAGCGCTTTTTGCTTTGCCTCTACCGCACCGGGAGATGCGGTAAAGGCGCTCCATTTTGTATCCAGGCCTGTGAGTCCCATCGGCGGCAGCAGGGGCTCCTGCGGATGGAGCCCTTGCGGCAGCGGCCAGTCGCCACGATGCACGAGATAAAAGTTGAGGCGTGCCTGAGTCGCCCAGGAAGAAGTCTTTTCCTCACGGCACTCCCGCAGCGCCGCCTGGACAAAGGCCGCTGCCGTGTAGTGATCCGGATGATCGTCCGCAGGATGCGTCACATAGATATCCGTGGGGCGTACCTGGTCCATCAGTTTTACCAGGTCCTCAAGCAGCGCCTCGCCGGAGTAGGGGGTGCGCACTGTGTAGGTGTGGGCATAGGGCGAGTGGGTGTGTTTCGTATAGAACGAACGGAAGGGATTACCCCGTGTCCAGTTCTGCTCCCACATGGGTTTGAGCCCGCGGTCTGGGTAGCCCAGAAAAACGACCTCTTTACCCGCAACGCCCAGTGCCGCATTCGCCGCCAGCGCCTCTTTCTGGCGCAGCTCGGCGAAACGCACAAAATCGGAGGCAGATACTTCGACTTCGCCAAGCGCGCGGCTTGCCGCGACGCGGAAGCCGTCCCCATTGGTCAGGAAAGCAACAGTCACAGGAACGCCCGCTTTTCGCGAATCCGCGATCAGCGCCCCTGCTCCAAGAGTCTCATCGTCGCAGTGGGGGGCGATCACCAGAATTCGTCGTGCGGAGGTTATCGCGGGCGCTGCGGGCAAATCGCTCAGCTTAAGCGAATACGCCCATCGATGCAGACGATAGTAATAGGCGCTTGCTCCTCCGCCCGCCGCCAGCATCGGCAGGACAAGAGCGACAACGAGGCAGCGCTGCCAGATCGGGGTCGCAAGCAAACGGGCGGTCAAACGACGCTGTATCTTAATCTTCAACGAACTTTTTGGTAACGTGACAGCGGAAGAGGTGGCGGAGGAAGCAGGAAGCGGCTTGGTCGGTCGCAAGAGTGCTGAGGCCCCTTTCAAACAGCGCGAGTAAGTCGCGGACGCAGAGAAACCACAGAACGCGGAGAAAACGGAGTGAGTGGGATTCGAACCCACGAGACGGATTTAACCCGCCTACACGATTTCCAGTCGTGCTCCTTCGACCAACTCGGACATCACTCCAAACAGCGCATCGTCAAATGGAAACAAACGGCAACGATGGCTGACGCATCACCGATTATAGCTTGTCACACAGTCCGTGTCAAGATTTTCCAGTTTGCCGCGTTTCCGGTATTCCGGTATCTTTTTGGGTATAGGAGCAAGAGCTATGTTCAGCTGGCTGAGAAACCACCGACGCTCGGAAATCCGCGCTTCCCCTTTCCCCCGCGAGTGGGAACACTTTCTGCGGTCGCACGTCGCGCACTATGACTGGCTGACCCCCATGGAACAGGAACGGCTGAAGGGGGACATTCAGATTTTTATCGCGGAGAAGGAGTGGGAAGGCGTCAAAGGGTTTGACGTACGCGATGAGATCAAAGTCGTGATCGCCGCGCAGGCGTGCCTCTTGCTGCTTGGCTGGGAAGAGCCGCACTATTTCCCGAATGTCCCGACCGTAATCGTTTATCCGGCGGGGTTCCGGGCCAAGGCGCGTCAGAGGGACGGTTTTATTGAGACCGAGAAGCACCATGACGTTCTGGGAGAAGCGTGGAGCGGAAACCTGCCGGTAATCGTGTCCTGGGATGATGCGCGGGATGGCAGCGAAGATCCCGAGGACGGGCATAACGTCCTGCTGCACGAGTTCGCCCATAAGCTCGATATGCTGGAAGGCGGGGCGGACGGCGTCCCGCCCCTTTCGGGAGGCGATGCCGCCTATGATACCTGGGCTCAGGTAATGTCGCAGGAGTTCCGGACGCTTCGACGCGCGGTATGGCAGGGGCAGGACTCGGTGA
Source organism: Armatimonadota bacterium (assembly GCA_040387315.1). Taxonomy (GTDB): domain Bacteria; phylum Armatimonadota; class Armatimonadia; order Armatimonadales; family Armatimonadaceae; genus JACMJB01. The sequence continues at coordinate 2,030 of JAZKEA010000502.1, forward strand.
TGGACGGCTATGGGGGAGAAAATGAAGCGGAGTTTTTCGCAGTGGCTACAGAAACGTTCTTCGAAAAACCGCATCAGCTTCTGACCGAGCATCCCGAACTGTACGATGTGCTGCGGAGTTACTATCAGCAGGATACGGCCTCTCGCTGGGAGAAATGGCAGATACGTCTGCAGTCTATGTCCGATGCCGGTAATAGTGATGTATCTGATGTGAATTTCCCGCCGCATCCTGCCGAGTATATAGCAGAAGATTGAGCGAATCCGGAAATTAGATGCCGATAAAGCGCGGCACACGAAGCTTGCCTCCGTCACTATCGCAGTACACCAGTCGTATAGGAAGCAGCACGAGAAATCAGAGAGGCGGCAGGAACGATGACGGCGGAAGAGACAACGGAACCATTGGATACGGCAGAGCAACCCACGCAGTCGGCGCCATCAGCGGCGCCCGCGGAACCTATAGACGATCTTTTTCCTGTATATGAGTGGTCGGGCGATGGGGATCATCCTCGGCAGCATCTTGTGATGACACCCTGGATGCTCCTGGACTGCCTGAAGGCCTGCCAGGATGATGCTTACAAACTGCTGTCCGAGGTGGAGCGCACCGGCGTCGGCAAAGAACAGCGTTACGGGATCACGGTCAACCCGGTCGCGGATCAGCTGGAGAAGATTCAGTTTGGTCTGGCGCATATTCTGAAAGTTCTGTGGCGCGGCGGACTCTGGACGGAAACAGACCTGGTGGAGGTCACCGCGACTGACGGCAAAAAGTACCTGGCGATAAGGGAGCCTTTTACCCTGGGTAAGCCAGGAAGTTTGCCACTGACAGAGGACGCCCCCGCATGGCAGCGAGAACTGCTCGGTATACCTCTTCCCGCGGAACTGCAGCTGACGGACCCCCCGTCTCCACCAACGACAACGGAGAAGTAGACAAAAAATAACGGCACCCCTGGGGGTGCCGTTATTTTTTGTTCGATTTCTTCAGTCAGAAATAAGGCTACGCTTCGGTAATCGTGACGCTCTGGATGGAATCACCCTGTTTGATGGCGTCCACAATCTCCTGACCGCTGGTTACCTGTCCGAAGACAGTGTGCTTGCCGTCGAGATGGGGCTGCGGGGCGTGGGTGATAAAGAACTGGGAGCCATTGGTGTTCGGACCGGCATTCGCCATGGAGAGCGAGCCTGTCTTGTGCCGGTTCGGGTTACCGGACGTCTCATCCCGGAACTTATAGCCGGGGCCGCCCGCGCCCGATCCTGTCGGGTCGCCGCCCTGAACCATAAAGTTCGGGATGACGCGGTGGAACTTGATGCCGTCGTAGAATCCGTCACGCGCCAGGAAAACGAAGTTATTGACCGTCATTGGGGCGTCGGCGGCGAACAGGTCCACCTCGATGGTTCCCCGTGTGGTCGCTATGGACGCATGGTACTTCTTGCTCGCGTCGATCGTCAGTTCCGGCGCGGCGCTATATTGTTTAGATGCCATGAATATTTGGCCTTTCTGGTATCGATCCGGTAAAGATTCGCCAGGACGTTCTTTACCGGATTCCGAAAGTTACTTTACCCCAAAACTAAGGCGGCCCGGTCTGGAGGAAGTTACGCCAGTTGGGAGCGGCCTGAGAAAAGGCGAGGGCGCTGTAGGGCTGACCAAAACCCTCCTCGACCTGCTGTCGCTGTATGGAAGCGTATTGGGAAGGAGAAGGAATAAAGATCGCGAGCCCGCGCGACCGGGGGTGCTGCGTGCCATTGGCGTTGGTGATGATAGCGGCCCCCAGCGCATTTCGCACCCCCTGGATCGAAGCAAGAACCCCGGCATCGTTCACCACAAGGGTTCCCCCAGCGGGAGCCAGCTTATCCAGAAAATCCGTCAGGTCTCGGTTCTGGACGTAATCGTAGCTTTCGGCCTGAATACGGGCGTTTGCGATCTGTGTTCCCCAGGCTGGCTGTGCAGCGGAAAGCGATGCCCCCAGCTGGTTCAGCGCGGGAGCCAGTGCACCCACCTGAGATGCCTCCAGTACCGACTGCGTGATGTTGGTTCCGCTGCCGTACGCGGCAAGCGTATCATTGGCGATGAAGCTCGCGAACGTGCGCGGCGACTGTACGGGGTTCCCTGCCAGGTTCGCCATCAGCCGCTCGTAGCGGTACCCGCTTCCCGGAGGGCTCTCCTCGGACCCGACGATGTAGCTTGCCTGATCCCGGATCTCGTAGGCGACCTCCACCATCTGCATCAGCGACGAGTCAAACGCCAGGATGTCCCACTTACGGCCTTCACCGAGGTTTATGGCCCCAGGCAGCTCGATCGTGTCGATGTGCGAGCCGGTGGCATCATCGTAGGAGACCCCGCGCGTGATCGGAGAGCTGTCCTTTGCCCGGCTGCGCCAGCCCGCCCCGTGGTTCCAGATCACCAGGCAGTACTTCTCGGCGGGATACGCCGCCACGCCCCAGCGTACAAACTCCTGCAGGGTCTGCGCTCGTCCCATGTCGATAGAGTCGCTCTGGGAGATCAGCGGTGAGGTGATCCTGCTGCTGTCACTGTCCCTGGTGACATAGTATCTTCGGGTGTTGGTCCAGTCGCCGTTCGAGGTGTCGTCGTAGCTTGGGTCGGGGAAGTTCATGCGCTTGTACTGGAGCACGATGTTGACGTCACTTGTGGACCCGATCTGCTCCATCTGGTTCATGTTGAGGGACCCGAAGCGCTCCAGGTCGTTGGCAGCGTTCATGTAGACCAGAAACGTCCACTTCTTCTGCCCAAGCGCCCGTGT
>JAZKEA010000503.1:0-6305 GCA_040387315.1 Armatimonadota bacterium
ACGATGGTCACGCGGTCGGCTGGGCCTGTCAGGGTTCCGCGCATTCCAAAGCAGCCTCGCCAGAGACCTATGTCCAGGTCGTGGAAGCGCTTTTAGACGCAGGCGGAATCCTGCCGGAAACAGCCTGGGGAAGCTTGGAGGTACAGTCGGTCCTGGTACGGCGCGGAGCAAAACCAGGCGATAAGGCATGAATCGCTAAATCCGCTCCGTTTCCGCTTACAGCAGAGGCGATGTCCGGCGATACTGTAGTGACTTTGGTATCGCCGGATAAGGAGCGAATCGCTGATGTGTGGTGGCGGACATATAATCGTTCTGGACGGGGCCTCCAGCGCCGGTAAGTCGACGCTGGCGCGGTCGCTCCAGCAGGTTCTGGACGCACCCTACTGGCACGTTTCTCAGGATCATTTCTGGCAGATGCTGCCCCCGAAAGGGACGGACCAGAGAAACAACCTGACCCCGGAAGGCTGTCTGTCGGGCTTTCATCAGGCAATTACCGGGATTGCCGCCAGCGGCAACAACTTGATCGTAGATACGGGTTTTCTCGATAAAGCGTGGCTCGTAGAATTAGTACACCTTCTCACCCCATATCGGGTCTTTTTCGTGGCGGTGTACTGTTCCCTGGATGAGCTAAAGCGTCGAGAGCGCCAGCGCGGCGATCGCCCCGAAGGCTACACGCAATCGCAGATCGACCGCGTATATCATCACGGCTTTTATGACATGGAGATTGATACGTCGACGAGGACACCGGAAGCGTGTGCGCTTCTTCTGAAGGAAGCGCTATCGCAGGCAACCTCGCCAAGCGCCTTCCAGCAGATGAGCACCGACACATGAACAGCTCTTTTCCGGGAACGATCACTCCGTTTTTGTCGGCTTTGGCAGTACGCTTATCTTAGTCAGCCACTCCTGGCAGCGCTGGGGCCAGACGCGGGCGTCTTTTTCACATCGCAATCCATAACCGTGACCGCCGGTGGCGAATAGCTGAAACTCATGCGGGACATGATTTGCTTTCAAGGCAACATCGTAAATCTTGCTTCCCGGCACGAATGATTTGTCGTCCTCGGAGTGGATGATGAGAGTGGGTGGCGTTTTAGAAGATATCGGAAGTTCCGGAGCGGGTTTATCCTCTTTGTTGAGATAGGCGGGGTAGACCAGCACCACGAAATCCGGACGGCAGCTCAATCGATCCGAAGCATCTACGACCGGATAGGCTGGCGTGTCGTAGTTGGTGCTCAACCGGGCGCTGAGATGTCCGCCAGCGGAAAAACCCATCACGCCAATCCTGGACACATCGACGTTCCAGTCTTTACTGCGGGAACGAACCAGGCGGACGGCGCGCTGAACATCCTGCAGTGCACCGTCCCTGTTATTGGGAACTCGGTATTTTAGAACGATGCCGGTAATCCCGAGAGAGTTCAGCCATGAGGCAATCTCAGACCCCTCTTTATTCATCGCTAGAATCCCGTATCCACCGCCCGGACAGATGATAACGGCGGGCGTGGGACGAGAAGGGGCTGGGGCAGGATAAACCGTGAGATTCGGCTCGCTCACGTTCGTCAGCCGTACCACGCCATCCCCTTTGGACGGTTGCTCCTTTTCCGGCTCGGCGGCTCCAGCGCCGGGCATTTTCCCGGAAGGCCAGACGGCAAGGGAGACGAGCGGGTTTGCGGGCGCGGGAGACACCAGCGCGAACGCGGGAATAGTGTATGCCAGCAGGCAGGACGAGATACAGAACAAGCTGATTATAAGGGGCTCGGGCATCGCTGCTCTCCTAAGATTTACGGTACCGGCACAAGCTGGATCGAGCGAAGATTGAGAGGCTGCCAGTTCTCCGCGACCGGGCGCAGCTCGATGGCGACATTTCCCGGATTTTTGATATCGATAGAGCCAAGCTCAACCTTCTGGAAGGTATCGTAGCTTCCTGTAGCAGGTGCGGCTCCGCGCACGGTCTGGTCGCCGATCCTCAGGGTGACAGCAGTCGCTTTTGGGGCGGCGATCTCCGCGGTCACCCGGTAGCGGCCCGGTCGGGAAGCGGTGACGGCCCACTCCGCCCAATCGTCGGCATCGGTCCAGTACCCCAGATTGTCTTTTCCGCCTTTGGATTCCGTGGAAAGGCTGGAACCGTGGAGCACGGCCTCATTCGCCAGAAGCAGAAGCTGACCCTCTCCATCTTGCTTGATCCGGGCCTGCTCGACAGTAGGCGTGCCGGCTATCTTCAGCACGACTGTGGAACTGATGGCATCGGGCGCGGTGGCGGGAACCTGTATGATAACGCCGTCTGTTCCGGCAGCGGCTTTGAGACTTCCTTTACCGCCCATCAGGCGTGCCGATAGAACGCGGTTTTTCAATCCAGGGACGGTCAGCTGACCGCCTGCGGGCCATTGAAAGACATGAAGGTAAAGCGTGATATCCCCGCCGCTAGTCTTCACGGTGCAGCGTCCCCAGGGAAGCGTCTTAAAAGGGCTTGCTGTCGTATCGTAAATAGATTCGCCGTTTGTCTTCATCCACTTGCCCACCGCTTTGAGGCTGTTCACCGACGGCTGCGGGATGACGCCCTCGGATGTCGGCCCGACATTGAGCAGGTAGTTCCCCCCTTTCGAGGCGATATCCACAAGGTTGCGGATCAGGGTCTCGTTACTCTTCCAGTTGTTGTCGTCCTTTTTGAAACCCCAGGTGTTGTTCAGCGTCATACACGTCTCCCAGTCGCGGTCCGCGTAGCCTGTCGCGGGAATACGCTGCTCTGGTGTTTCCGTGTCGCCTTTGAAGCCCCCTCCAAGACGGTTGTTCACGATGATTCCGGGCTGCAGTTTCAGCACGGGCAGCAGTCGAGCGGCGCGTTCGGGGGTCATGCTCGCAGGCGTATCGAACCAGAGGACGGAAATCGGGCCGTAATTGCTGAGGATCTCCTTCATTTGAGGGATGGCGACCTGGTCCAGATAGCGGTCGAAGTCCCCCTCCTGGGCTTTGTCCCACTTCGCCTTGAAAGCCGCGCCGCCGGGGTGGACCCAGTCCTGGGCCTGTGAATAGTAGAAACCCAGTTTCATCCCGTATTTCTTACAGGCCGCCGCCAGAGGCTTGAGCAGATCCTTGCCGTAGGGTGATGCCTTCACAACGTTCCAGTTACTGGCCTTGGAGTCGAACAGGGCGAAGCCATCGTGATGCTTGCTGGTGATGACGATGTACTTCATCCCGGCCTCTTTCGCCAGACGAACCCAGCTGTCAGGATCATACTTCGCGGCAGTGAACTGCGGGGCGAAGCGTCGGTAATCCGCGACCGGGATAGAGGCATCATTCATGATCCACTCGCCGAGACCGCCTATCGGTTTGTTCTGATAGTAGCCTGCCGGGACCGAGTAAACGCCCCAGTGGATAAACATCCCGAATTTGGCCTCACGCCACCATTTCATGCGAGCATCCCGCTGAGCCTTAGTCTCTGTCTCCCCCTGAGCCTCTTTGGCAGGAGTCTGCGCCTGCACGAGTTTCGGCGCGATAACGGCTGTCGAAAGCAGCACAGCGCCAAGCAGGGTTGTGGAGAGGCAGCGTCTGGCAGAAAGTCTGGCGCGAGATGACATCATAGTGAAGAGATTCCTTTTCCGGAGAGACTCCGTGGCTATCTTTTCATTCTGCGGCGCCCGGCTGTTTTCCTGGTAAGTTTTCAAGAGCAGGCATTTATCCGACGGGAGCCGAACATTGGTCTGTCAGCCTGCGCTCTGCTAAATTTCCCGGATAGGACAATGATGTCTGATCGATTAGATGTTTCCGTGCCTGATAAAAAGAGCGAATCGGCAGATGCCGCCCCCATGCCAAAGGGGCAGCAGGACGGTGACTCCAGTAACGTCGCCTGTCATCCGCTGACGCCACGGGCAATAGCGCTTGGAGTAGCAGGAGCGGTCCTGGTACCGGCGATTCAGGTTGTGTACAAAGCTCAGCCTCAGACCGTTATCCTGCCCTTCTCCAGTGCGCTGACCCTCTTCGCAGGAGCGATGTTCTGGCTTTTTCTGCTGGCGGTGCTGAACGCAGGACTGCGCCGGTGGCTGCCGCGCGTGCAGCTGCGCCCCGCGGAACTGGGCGCGATTTATGGAATCACCACGGTCGCCGCCAGTATCGCCGCGCAGGACGAAGCCCAGTATCTATTGCCGATGTTCGTCTATCCGTTTCGGGCGACCCTTGAGCAGAGGGCGGGACCGTTTCGGCAGTTTATCCCGGAGTGGCTGGTCCCACAGGACCCCGCTATCGTGGAGCCGTACTACAGCGGTCACACCACCTTCTGGACAGCCGAGCGAATCATCGCCTGGGCAGTGCCTCTCGTGAACTGGTTTGTCTGGCTCCTGGCACTCGGGGCGACGATGTGGGCATGGAACGTCATTTTGCGGCGGCGCTGGGTGGAGCACGACCGGCTCTCTTTTCCCTGCGTTCAGCTTCCCCTGGAAATGTGCCGGGCAGGCGGTTTTGGCGGAATGGTCGGTGGACGGCTGTTCTGGTCCGGCTTCCTTTTCTCCACTCTCGTGGAATCTTTCAATCAGATTCATCAGCGTTTTCCCAATGTCCCGTCCATTGCGCTTGACTTTCAGGCGACACCGGTGCTTACCGGCGCCGCTCAGCCCTGGAACGCGCTTGCCCCGATGTACCTGACCTGGAGCACCGTTCATCTGGGTATCTGCTACCTGATCCCAGTGGACATTCTCTTTAGCAGCTGGTTCTTTTATCTCCTGCGCAAACTTCTGGAGGTCTTCGGCTATTCGATGGGCTGGCGTGAGTTGGGATGGGATGCCGCCGGATTTCCGTACACACGGGCACAGTCAGCGGGTGCGTGGGCGGCGCTGTTTTTTCTGCTGGTCTGGGCGGAGCGGCATCACCTTAAACGGGTGATCGCCTCCGCCTTTGGCGGCACGGAACCGATGGACGATGCGGGAGAACCCGGTTCTTACCGCTGGGCGGGTCGTATTCTGATAGGCGGGACACTGTTCCAGATACTCTGGTGTATTGCCGTGGGCATGTCGCCGGTTCTTTCCATTGCCTATAACTTTTTCTTCTGGATACTGTATGTCACCATGACCCGGGTGTACGCGCAGGTCGGCCCGCCGATACTCGAGCTGTACTATCTCGACCCACAGAAAACCCTGACGACGGTCTTTGGAACGCTGGGCGGCGATCAGCGCTCTCTAACGATGTTCTCCCTGATGTACTGGATCAACCGGGATCATCGAGGGCAGCCGATGGGGCATCAGCTTTCGGCGTTTTACATCGGAAAAGCCGTGGGCCTGGAGCCAAGGTCGCTGGGGCGATGGGTCCTGACGGCGTTCGCTCTGGGCGCGGCGGTTTGTCTCACGTATCTGCATTGGGCCTACCGTCTGGGCGAGGATCAGTTTGTTTCGGGTGGCTGGCGCGAGGCGGGCAGCGGGACCGCTATAGGCCGCGTCACCGAATGGGTCAACGCGCCGGAGGGTCCGCAGTGGACGGAGATCAGCTTTATCGGGCTGGGCGCAGCCATGACTCTGGCACTGGCGAAGGCGAATTATACGCTCATTGGCTTCCCCCTGCATCCGATTGGCTATGCGCTCGCGGTCTGCTTCGCGGTGGAATACAACTGGCCTGCTTTCCTGGGCATGTGGATAATAAAAACACTGGTGCTGCGTTACGGCGGACTGAGCCGTTATCTCAAGTTCGTCCCGTTCTTCCTGGGCCTCACGCTCGGGGGGCTGATCGCACCGGTGTGCTGGGGTTTCATCGCCTGGGCGTTCGGGTGGTACCTGTAAAGAGTAAATTGTGCCGGAGACGGAGAAATCAAGACAATGCAGACGGTACGCTGGGGTATCCTCGGCTGCGGCGACGTGGCGGAAAAGAAGAGCGGTCCCGCTTTATATAAGGCCCATGGCTCCGAACTTGTGGCGGTGATGCGCCGGGACCGAGCCAAAGCCGAGGATTTTGCCCGGCGTCACGGGGCAAAGCGGGCCTATGACAGCGCCGAGGCGCTGCTGGCTGACGCCGAGGTGGATGCGGTGTATATTGCTACGCCGCCCTATCTCCACTGCGAGCAGACCATAGCCGCTGCGCGGGCCGGGAAACACGTCCTGGTTGAAAAGCCGATGGCACTGAACGCCGCCGAATGCGCCCAGATGATCGATGCCTGCCGATCCGCGGGCGTCCATTTACACGTTGCCTACTATCGCCGCTTCTATCCGAAGTTCGTCCGCGCGAAGCAGATGATCGATGAGGGCGCTCTCGGGCGAGTTCTCGGGGCGCATCTGCTGATGTGCTCGCGTTCCGGCACGGGCGGCTGGCGCACCGGCGAAAAAAAAGCGCCACCG
>JAZKEA010000504.1:0-6487 GCA_040387315.1 Armatimonadota bacterium
CGCTTCCTGTCGACAGCCAGGCACCCGTAACATCGAGCTAAACAATTCAGCGCCCATCGTTGTGGATTTACGTGACAACGAGGGGCGCTGAATATGGTTCTTTACCGTCGAGCTCCCGCCGGAAGGAGCTTCTTCAGTTTGCTGATCTCATCGCGGAGTTGGGCGGCGTGTTCGAAGTCAAGGGCCCGAGCGGATACCTTCATCTCTTTTTCCATGTCCGCGACAGCAAGCAGGATCTGGTCCAGCGGCAGCGTCTCCGCGGCCTTGCTGGCATCGATCTTGTAGTACGCCTTGGTCTCCGTTACCTTTTTGCTCTCCAGAACATCGCGAACGGCTTTGATAATGGTATGAGGCGTAATACCGTGCTCCTCGTTATATGCGACCTGCTTCTCGCGCCGCCGGTTTGTCTCCTCGATCGCCCGCTGCATTGACCCGGTGATGTTGTCGGCGTACATAATGACCTGTCCACCGAGGTTACGGGCAGCGCGCCCGATGGTCTGGATCAGGGATGTTTCTGACCGCAGGAAGCCCTCTTTATCGGCATCCAGAATGGCAACGAGTGATACCTCCGGCAGGTCCAAACCCTCGCGAAGCAAGTTGATTCCGATGACCACATCGTAGACGCCAAGCCGCAGATCCCGCAGAATCTCGGTGCGTTCCAGCGTCTGGATATCTGAGTGCAGGTACTGCACCTTGACCCCGATCTCCAGCAGATACTCGCTGAGATCCTCGGCCATTTTCTTGGTCAGGGTTGTGACCAGCACACGCTCGGACTTTTCGGTGCGGTTTCGGATCTCGCTGACCAGATCGTCGATCTGTCCCTTGCTCGGGCGAATCACGATCTCAGGGTCGATGAGGCCGGTGGGCCGGATTATCTGCTCGGCGATCCGCTGTGAGTTCTGACGCTCGTACGGACCCGGTGTCGCCGAGATAAAGACGACCTGTTTGATGCGCTCCTCGAACTCCTGGAAGCGCAGGGGACGGTTGTCGGCGGCGGACGGCAGACGGAAACCGTACTCGATCAGGGTGTCTTTGCGGCGCTTATCTCCTGCGAACATCGCGTGCAGCTGCGGAATGGTCTGGTGGGACTCATCCACGACCAGCAGCATGTCGTCGGGGAAGTAGTCGAACAATGTATTTGGGGCCGTTCCCGGTGCACGCCCGTCCATCCATCGGGAGTAGTTCTCGATGCCGGAACAGAAGCCGACTTCCCGGATCATCTCCAGGTCGAAGCGAGTGCGCTGCTCGATTCGCTGGGCCTCAAGGAGCTTGCCCTGAGACTGAAACAGCTTGACCTGATTCAGCATCTCCTGTTCGATGCTTTCCAGGATCCCGGACATCTTGTCGGGGTCCGTCACGAAGTGGGAGGCCGGGAAGATCGTCAGCTCTTCGCGAGTCTCGATAAGCTCGCCGGTCAGCGGGTCCACAACGCTGATCTTTTTGACCTTGTCCCACTCGAACTCGACCCTAAACAGAATCTCCTCATCTTTGGGCTGGATCTCCAGCATGTCGCCTTTGACCCGAAAAGTGCCGCGTGTCAGGGCAACATCGTTCCGCTGGAACTGAATCCGAACCAGCCGCCGCAGAATCTCGTCCCTGTCATATTCCTGGCCCGTGTGAAACCAGACCAGCATGTTTCGATACGAATCAGGTGATCCCAGGCCGTAGATGCACGAGACCGAGGCGACGATCAGCACATCGCGCCGCTCCAGCACCGCCTGGGTGGCGGAGTGTCGCAGTCGATCGATCTCATCGTTGATCGAGGAATCTTTCTCTATAAAGGTGTCAGTCTGGGGAATATACGCTTCGGGCTGATAGTAGTCGTAGTAGGAGACAAAATACTCGACCGCATTGTGGGGGAAGAATTCGCGGAATTCGGAGCAAAGCTGCGCAGCCAATGTCTTGTTGTGGGCTATGACAAGAGTAGGGCGCTGTACCTGGGCGACAACGTTCGCAATCGAGAAGGTCTTCCCCGTTCCGGTGGCTCCGAGCAACGTCTGTATACGCTCGCCCTTATGAAGGCCCGTTACCAGATCTGCAATCGCTGCAGGCTGATCCCCACTGGGCTTATACTTGCTGACAATCTCGAATTTTCCGACACCCTTCGCCATACTCTATCCGCCTCCTTAATTAGAGCCGTTTTCCGCCGTCCGTAATACCCTGAGGATACCCCGCGACAACGAAAAAGCGGCCCCGGAAACCGCACTCCGAGGCCGCAAACAATCGTATGCTATTGTACCGCGCCAGGCCCTCCGTCACCAGAGTTTGTCCCGATTTAACCGAAGGTTTCCCGCGCGGCTCCGTCCGGAAGACAGCTTTTCAATGCCAGTTCAACCGTATCTTCACGACAAAGATGTTTGCCTTTGGCGAAGAGTTTGCCAAATTTTTGTTCGCCCGTAATCGCGACTATCTTCGCCCGGCTTACCTGAAATTCCGTCTGGCGCATGTCTGAGACAGGAGCGCCGATCTCCTGGCGGAGCGCTTCCACCGCTCCGAAAAGCAGGGCCGCGGTTTCCACCTCGCCTTCCTGAATAAGCAGGTCTGCAATACTCGCCAGAGAAAAACAGATGCGCCAGACATCGTTCAGTTCGTGGCGTAGCTGAAGGGCCTCGTAATAGAGCCGCCGCGCTTTGTCTCGTTCTCCTGCCTGAGTCGCCGCATAGGCAAAGCCGGAAAGTGCAATTGCGATTCCTTCGTTGTCTCCAAGTTCGCGATAGATCGACAGCGCGGAATCATGATATTCGCCCCCTTTTTTGTAGTCGTCCGTCTCCAGATAGGCGTTCGCCAGATTACCCAGGCATATCGCCTCAGACAAACTGTCTCCGGTTGACCTGTGAAGTGCGAGACTCTCTTCCGTTAGCGCTATGGCCTGCGGATAATCATTACGTTCCATGGCAATAAGTGAGAGGTTGCTCAGCACTTTGCCGATGCCAACGGTGTCCCCAAGGTTCTGAAAGAGCGCCAGACTTTCGTCATAGTAGGCGACCGCCGCATCCAAATCGTTCTGCATCCAGGCTGTCAGCCCCACACTATTGAGTGCCTTTGCGCGCTCGAGTGGAATGGCCAGGGAAAGGGGGAGAGACAGGAACCGGTCCGTCTGCTGTCGGGAGTCCCGAAGGTAACCGCGCTTACGCCAGAAAAGTGAGAGAACGCCCACAAAGCTAAGCCCATCACGCACTGCGGATTCGTCCCAGTGCCCCTGCGAATAGTAAAAATCACAGGCTGCCCGAAAATTATCGTGATCGGTCTCAAAACGGTCGAGCCAGTACTTTTCCTGCGTACCTCGCAGCTCATTTCGCGCCGCTTCGCTCTGCTGAGCGAAGTATAAGGCATGACGTTGGGATACGACACCAGACGAAGCATCTTCTAGCTGGCTTTCCGCCCACTCCCGAAGAGATTCGAGCAGTGTAAAGCGAATCTCTCCCGACGTTCCTTCTTCAATAGTCTGGATCAGGGAGCGCTCTCTCAAACGCGCCAGAATCTCATATACCTCAACTCCCTTAGGAGATGTGACCGTCTCCAGGCAAACTGCTGCCGCGCTTTCCGCACTCCAGCCACCCCGAAATACCGACAAACGCAGCCAGAATTGCTGCAGATCCAGGGGAAGAAGGTCGAAACTCCAGGCGATAGTTGCCCAGAGGGAACGGTGCCGATTCATCTTGTCCTGACTGCGCACCGAGGAAAGAAGGGCGAATCGCTCCTTCAGTCTTACCAACATAGTGGAGGGGGAGAGGGAGCCACTCCAGGCGGCAGAAAGCTCGATGGCGAGCGGCAGACCTTCGAGTCGGGTGCAGAGCTCGGCGATGGCAGTCGCGTTGGCAGCCGTCAGCCGGAAGTCCGGGCTGGCGCTGCGTGACCGTTCGAGGAAGAGCTCGACACTGGCGATGTGTCCGAGGGCCTGCCAATCCCTCTGTACCGCTCCGGTATCCGGCACGGCAAGCGGTGGAACTGCAAAAAGCCGTTCCCCACGGACCCCAACCCGTCGGCGAGACGTAACCAGGCAAATCAGGCGGCTTGAGCCACGAAGCAGCCGCTCCAGAACGTTGGATGCGGCAGCATTTCGCTCGGCTAACTGCTCAAAATTATCGAGAATAAGGAGAAATGGCGTAGTGGAACCGTCGGTGGTTTTCGACGTATTCAGCCGCTGGAGAATCTGGCTGCGCAAAGCACTCTCCACTTCCTCGTCCGAATGGGCTGCTGTCGCTGAAGGAGGGAGACGAAGCGCTTCCCGTATCGCCTCAAGAATTCTATCTGGGTTCCTGATCTCGACCAGAGGCACGAAAGCAATGTTATCAACGCCGAATTTCCGCTGAAGTCCGGCAGCTGTTTCGAGGGCCAGTCGTGTCTTACCGGTCCCTCCCGGTCCTGTCAGGGTAACCAGGCGAACCGAACCAGCTTCGCCAAGCAGAATCTCCGACAGCGCCTTGATGTTCTCCTCACGACCGATAAACCTGTCTAAAGGCCTCGGAAGATGTGGGCGCGACGCGGCTTCCGCAATTGCGGCCTCTGATTGCCCTGCCAGCAGAGTCAGTCGGTCCACACGACCAAAGTTGGGATCGTCCGGGTCAATTTCCTGTTCGCCCTCAAGTCGTCGGGCAAACTCTAGGGCGCGCCGTATATCCTTTCGCGCTTCATAATAGTCCGCGAGCCGCTCCAGAGCATCGATAAAAGCGGCTTCCAGCCGCGCTCGTTCGTCGCAGATCCAGGGGTCATAAAAGCCCGGCAGCAAAGGGCCGGTGTAGAGCGCGACCGCGTCTTCGAGCGCATCGGCACGGATATCGCCGTCATCACGGCTGGCCAGATTCGCACGACTGATCGCGGCATCGAATGCGACTACATCGCAGTCAACCGTTCTCGGTGCGAATCCGACCGTCAGGCGATCTGTGAGGAGTACACTGCCGCCCGCAAGGGGGGATGGTTCCAGTTCTCTCCGCAGCGCCGCGAGAGCCACCCGCAGACTATTCTGGCCTGCCGCAATATCGGTTTCCGGCCAGAACCGTTCCACAAGCTCCTCACGGGCGTGTCTGGTACGGGGATGAGACGTCAGAAACGCAAGCAGGGAAGCGGTTTTCTGGCTTCTGAAACGCGTGATCGAAATCGTCCCGCCATGGCTCACAGCGCACAGACTGCCAAGGAGCGTGAGCCGCCACGGCAGATAATTCATAGATTTGATTGCCTTGCCTGGTGAGGACAGGAATTGAGGGACTCGCCTTCAATCCCTGCCCGTGCGATCTTGCTGCGTTCAGGCGGTCGTTGGGGTAACCCAGGTGTTACTTTTCGCCCCCGCATAAAGGGCTTCCATCACGGCGCTTCGGTATGCCGCCTCGCGCGGTGTCACCAGTGTCGCATCGCGCTGTCCGGCGATGGCATTTAGGAAGGCATCGAACCCGGCGGGCACGGCTGAGGGTAGCTTATTCCAGGGCTCTTTGCCATCTGCTCCCTCCACATTTTTGCTGGTGAAATAGAGCTGACCGTTCACCACGACAATATGGCCTTCGGTTCCGCTGACCTGCAGGCTAACCGGGTTCGCGACATCGTCCCATCCCGCCGCAAGCGTTCCGATGACACCGTTGTTAAAGCGAAGAAGACCTTCACCCGTTTCGTCACAGTTCTCATAACGCGCGGTGCCATTGTCAATCTGAGCGGTGACCGCCTCCACATCGCCTAGCAGCCAGAGAAGAATATCCAGCGAGTGGGTCCCCAGATCCCCGAACCCGCCGACGCCGGAAAACTTCGGGTCCGCCATCCAGCGCCACTCCGTATCGAACCACCCACCAAGCGCCCCACCGTGGCAGTTGCTGCCGCGAATGCGCGTGATTTTTCCCAGAGTGCCGGCTTCGATCTGCTGCTTGACGAAAAGGTTTTTGGCATCACCACGCATAAAATAGCCGGTCTGGAAGAGGACGCCTGCCGCTTCAATAGCCTCCGCCATGCGGTAAGCCTCCGCCGAGGAGAAATCAAGGGGCTTTTCTACGAAAACGTGCTTTTTTGCCTCAGCCGCGGGAATCACTACCTGGGCATGCCGGTCTGTTTCCGTACAGACAACGACGGCGGAAATGCTCGGATCGCCGTATATGGCATCAAGGTCGCTGGTCGCGGTCGCGCCGGGAAGTTCCGCGGCGCGCTTTTCCGCACGGGCGGCATCGTGATCCCAGACATATTTACAGACTACCGCGCCGTCTCGCTTTTTTATCGCGTTGATAAAGCCTGGGGTATGTATGTGCGCCGCGCCCACAAAAGCCAGTGTTGTTGTTTCAGTCATTATTGGTTATTCTCGATGTTGTTCGGGGCCAAGGCAAAATCGTCTCAATGCCAGACCCTGCTAGGTTAAAAGTTCTGCATCCGGGCTCGATTTGCCTTCTGCACCGCATAAAGGTCCCGGTAAACAGCAAATTTGGCGGTATGGAACTCCCTCGTTGCCGGATTTGGAGGAACGGCGTCACCGGCTGAACTCATCGCCTGCATGGCAGTTGTGACAGAGTCGTAA
>JAZKEA010000505.1:0-9939 GCA_040387315.1 Armatimonadota bacterium
CGCTACTTCTTCTTGGTGCGCCGAGGGGGATTCGGCAGCACCTGGATAGGGCTCTTGGTATCGATGGCGAGTGTTCCATCGTCCAGGATCGCGATGTACCTGCGAGATGCGGTAAGGTCAATGCCGTACTCGTTTGCAAACTCCTTCAAAGTGACAAGCATCCGTTCGCTCTTGCTTTGTTTTCGCACGGAGTATGAGTTCGTCGAT
Organism: Armatimonadota bacterium; assembly: GCA_040387315.1. Lineage (GTDB taxonomy): Bacteria > Armatimonadota > Armatimonadia > Armatimonadales > Armatimonadaceae > JACMJB01. Next base: position 208 of record JAZKEA010000505.1, read on the forward strand.
CCGCCCGGAGTACCCCCCGGCTGTGGATCGTTACCTGCAGTTCATCGCTCGCACTGCGTCCACGCTTCGGTCTAACAAACTTCTCGAAGTTGAATGTTCCCATGCCCGCCATTCCTTGTCTATTCTGTTGGCTTCCTCATGTGTTGCGGAAACTCTTGGGACTATTCATAACACAGGAACAGCCAAAATCAGCGACACAGTGAAACTTTATTTTCTGCTGGAGTAATACCGCACTATCGGAGCAATCCGTTAACCAAAGTGTTAACAAATTGGTTAACATTCGTTCAGAGTTCGTGAAATCTGAACGAACTGCAAAGTTATTTCGGAATTCGAAAACAAATTCGAATTCGAATTTGTTTTCGAATTCGAATTCGATATCGGTACCGAAATTTCGGTTTTTCGGTTAATCGACAATCGGTTACCGGTAACCGACAATCAGTGGGCTTCTGCTACTAGCATCGTCTCAATGAGCCAATGAGTCATTGAGTCAATGAACAACACTGCTCCTGGTACGCTGTTGGGCAGTTTGGCAAACACACCAATATTCATTTCTTCAAATGAATATTGGCAGATTGGAAGCAATAAAGCAATGTTGAAATGAAGATTTAAGCGAGTCCATATTGCAGTAAAAAAGTACGCCTGTACGTACGCTTTTACGTACTTATTTACTGCAGAAAGAAAGTAAGAAATCTTTCAAGTAAGACAGGCAGTAATCTTTCGATACAGATTGCCTACCAGGCTTCTGTCCCTGAACAAAATAAAGAACGGACCACAAGCAACCTGCTTGTGGTCCGTTCACATGGGCAGGAGTAGGTGTCGCCCTACCCCCACATTCTTACAGACATAGACTGTTGCCTCTTCGGCACGGCGTACGTTGGAGTTGTTGGTTGCTGCACGTACGTGACGACGACACTACTGAGGGTGTTGAAAAACAAGGGGATGATGACCCACGCAAGGAACCATCGTTTACCAAGTTTACTCTCTACCCAGCCCATCGCATTAACCCAAAAGTTCGAACGAGACACCATAGGCGTCACCTCCTTGTTCTTTATCGTTAACGACGACGCACCAGAAACAACATGCCTCTCCTTAAGGAGAATGTTGGAGCGAACCCTGCGGACCGCTCCTACTAACTTGGACATTCATGAAGCCGAAAAGTTGCACTTGCCGAAGTGGTTTGTTTCAGGTAGACATCAGCCTACACCGGTCATGCCGCCACGAGCGAGTTGATACACCGCCCATTCCCGTTCGATGAGGCTCACGCTCGCGGAAGTCATTACACCGCCGCCAAGTGACTTAGAACTTGTTTTTGTGGCCGCTGTGTTCTCCTTGATCGCGTCTTTAAGCTGTGCCATCTCGGTCTTTGGCTCGCCTCTGAGTTTTTCGCCGCCCTGGATGCCGCCACCGATACCCCCGATAGCGCCGCCCACAAGCCCGCCTGCGGTCGCACCGATGCCAGCGCCTGCAATCATGCCGGGAAGTCCGCCGGGAATGCCGATCAACGCGCCCAAAGCACCACCGGCGATCATCCCCCAGGTCGAGCCGGTCCCGATGCCCATGCTCACACCATCCCACATGTTCGCTTTGCCGGGATGCCCGCTTGCCCGTGCCCGCTGCGCCATCCAGCCCGCTCCCATCTGAGCCCCGAGAGGAAGAAGCCCGGCGATAATGCCACCCGCTAGTTTGGCGAACTTGACCACGGTGCCAAGGATCGTGAAGGTCTTCGCAATACCCGAGACCGCACCCGCACCACCCTTGCCCAGAGCGCCGATACCACCAGCAGCACCACCGGCAACAGCGCTTCCCGCAGCACTGCCAATCGCCGTTGATACAGCCCCTGTTCGTGTGGCAAGGGCCGCTGTCTCTGCCGCTCCTGCCATCTGCAGCAGGCTCCCCGTCAGAGAACGGGTCGCGCCGATGGCGGTCATAGTCGCACCGCCGAAGTAGCGGACAACACCGATACCGCCGCCGATCAGACCGACGAGGCCCGCGATACCGTGCGTCGTCTCATTGAGGCCGCCGAGGTTATCCACCATTGTCTTGACGCCCGCGGTGATCGGGGTGAACACCGAGTTCAGAAGCCCGCCGGTGGGCTCCATCCCCTGCTTCAGGCTGTCGATGATGTTTTTACCGATGCGGATCGGGTCGCTGCTCGCCTGCGACGCCGCAAGCCCCGCATTCGCCGCGCCGATACGCTCTATCAGCGAGACAACCTCTTTACCGCTCATGGTGAGCAGGCGCTTGTTCGCCTCGGCAGTCGAGATACCAAGAGTACGCCCGATCTGCAGACCGATCTGCGGCGCGTAGCCGGTCAGCTGCTCACGGTCGGGCTTATCGATCTTCGTGTTGCCTTTAACCGCCATGTCTTCGAGGTTCTTGCGGAACCGCTCGAACAGCAGGCTGTCTACACCCAGAGCCGCCGCGGAGTCGATCACGTTCTGGGTTTTTCCGACAGCGCCCGCGACATCGCCCGTCTTGCCCGCATACCGCAGGCCCAGCTGCACCACCTGGTCTGTGTCGAAGTTGGAGTTGGCCGCAATGTCGGTGAGCCCTTTGAAGGCTTTACCGGCAATCCCCGCATCCCCGGCGATCCCGGTGAGCTGACGGCGGTAGAAGTTGAACGTCGCGTTGGTCCTCATGCCGGAAATGTCGAGAGCCATTCCAACGGTCGTTTGTAGCCCGCCGATCAGACTGTTGACGCCGCTGATTGCGTTCAGGATCGGAGAGCTAAAGCCGCTCGCAAAAGACGACCCGAAGGAGGCACCGGCACGCGCTCCCTGGCTGCTGCCGCTGCTGACGGCCCGGTTCATGGCGGCATCGAACTTCGATGTGTTCCCGATAAGGTCAATACTGATTTGGGCTAACGTGGTCACTGTAGATAGGCTCCTTTATCGGTTAACTCTTGAGCTGCGGAAAGACGCGGCGGAGCTCTTCCATGAGGTAAGCCCACAAATCGTTGTTCGTTTTGCAGACCATCGTGTAGAAAGCGCCGATGCCAAGTTCACCGGGATCGGGCGCGACGTGGCAGGCGGAAAGGGTCGCCACGTCATAGGCGAGCTGCGGTTTCCAGTCGGGATTGTTTCGCATCAGCCCTGCCGCATCATCCGAGACAGCATAAACGCGGGCGATGGTGGGCATCCGCCAGGTGAGGAGCGTCTTCTCGCCAGAGCCAAGAAAGCGAGTGATGTCAACGAAGACGGGGGCTGTATCGCTCTCCAGAAGACTCTCCATAATAGAGCTAAGGGTGGCAACAGGGGCATCAGGTGTAGCAGAGGCGGAATCTGCAGGAGAGGCAGGAGCTTTTGTCTTGACGGCAGTTTTCCGCATCAGTGGGAGCCTTTCAGGTAAGAGTCAATCCGGCCAGAGGAGGCGGGCCGTTCATCGATCCAGCGCATCAGGCCATCACCGAAGAGCGAGGTGAACGCATCACGGGGCGCATCGTCAAAGCGGGTCGCACAGTAGCGCCAGGCGGATAAGGCGGTGCCCTCGCGGATCTCCAGGGTCATTGCCGTGTTAGAGATCACGGAGAGCAGGTCTTTCGCCTTCTCGAAAAGGAGGTGCATCTGCCGCTCCTTCTCCCGTTCACCCTGCTTGTCACCCTGCGTCTTGACGAACGCCTTCATCTGCTTCATGACTTGCATAGGGTTGGCTCCTTCTGTGGCGCTGACATCGTTTGTACGGCGTCCTGCAGGTTCACAAAGCGACTGCACGCGATGCGGATAACGTCGGCACGGCTCGCGAATCCCTGTGCTTCCGCCGCGGCATCGAGGTCCGCTAAAAGGTTTGCGGGCATCAGGAGACTAGTGCCCTTCCAGTTTCGTTTGACTCTTCCCATGGGTTATATTTTCTGCACTTCTGTGCAAGGTTGCGGCCGTTAGTATTGCGATAATAGCTATTAGTATTATATCACTTTCCGAGGGTAAATGCTGCTATGCCCATCAACAGCCGTTATACGTTATGCAGGATGATTCGCAGGAGTGTATGTCAGTGTAGGAAATAGCCCTGGTGCTAAAATTAGCACCAGGGCTTTTCTATTCAAAAAATCAACTGTATTACATTATGGGAGATTCACTCAGCCCGAGGAATGCCACCAATAAATGCCTGTAAATCAAGATTTTGAATTATTTTAAGTCCAGGAGGGCCTTGTACACCATTTCCAGGAGAGTTACCTTCAGTCCCTGTATCCCCCCGAGGACCTACAGGACCTCCATGACACACCCAATTCCCGTCCCCACCCGATCCACCATCCCCACCCTGACCACCACTTCCTCCCCTTCCGCTTTGTCCTGCTCCACCGCCATCGGCTTTAAAGGAATATGCTGCCTGAGGAATAGAATTGTCACCTACGTTATAAAGTAGAAACGAGCCCCCCTTGCCTCCGTTGCCTCCTTGGCCACCATGCCCTCCCGGTCCACCTGTCCCCCCTTTTCCACCTGGCCCACCATCTGCGTGGCAAATAGGGTGAGGGACTGGCCAACCTGAGAAACCTGCGTCGCATGGAGTCCCTGGAGTTCCTGGTCCACCTGGATCGCCTGCAATTCCATCAAGGCCATTTCCACCTTCTTGGCCTGATAGATCTACGTCAAGACGTCCTTCCATACTTTGGATTACATGGATAGATACTAGCCCACCGCTATCACCTGGTTTACCCGGCTCTCCATTCTTTCCGACGTGGGCTGCCCCACTAGCTGCTTTTCGATGGTTCGCGTCGAAGGCAACAATCGATGCTCCGTCTGCAATGAGCTTATTACAGATAATAACAAGCGTATTGCCATTGGTAATGATTTTTGAGTTTTTCAATTCAAAAGTGTCGATTACCCAAATGCGGATAAGATCAGCGGAGAATCCGCCACCAACAATTTCCGTCCCGCCATCAATAAATCTGACAGTGCCAGTTTCCTGTAACCTTATGCTTAGTGATTGTGCAGTGAGGTTTGCTGGAAGTGGATTTGTGACTTCTTGCGGAATTGTGTCTTCCGCAATTGACCCTGTAAAAGTAGGCATTGAGGCTATCATCCTTATTAAGACAACAAAGAGTTAAAGTAGTAGGTTGTCCTAATGATGGCGATTTTACTACTATAGGTTCTTCAAGTCAACATCTTGCGTGTTGCTACCGCTATCTCTTTACCTGATATATGCAATTAACAATGGTTGTCGGGTTGGCAAAGGTTTTGGCTTGTTCGGCGGACCCTGCACCGCGAGCCCCAGCGCGATTAGCGGGGTATTCTGCCGGGTGGCGAGTCATACCGGCTATTCGACTGGTAAACTCCGCGTGGTTTTTGGCAGCCCTGAACCGCAAGCCCCAGCGCCGTCACTAAGTCGTCATGCGTGCCGACTTTGAACGCGCCGTACTTGTCGTTGGCGTCCTCCGTCACCTTGATCTCGTAGTCCTGTAGTTCCTTCGCCAAGACGCGCGCCTCGTTGGTATCGGGCAGGTGGATACGCCCGGTCTGAAGGAGCGCCTGCAGACGGGACACCAGCCACGCTTTACCGAGTGAGACGCTGACACCCTTCAGCGGATAAACCTGCTTCTCTTCCGTGCGCCGGTCGCCATGGGTAAAGTAAACGGGGTTCACGACCGTTTTTGCCGCCGTCAAAAGGTCGACAACGGGCTGCCCCACGCCGGTCGCATCGACATAAACCGTGAGATTGACATAGGGGCTGATGCGTGACGGGTGATGGTCAGGAATCCACCCTTCTTGATCCGCGGCTCTCTGTGCGGTCTGCAGGCGTACCCGCTCGATGATCTCCCCGAGACGCTTTGTGATGTCAGGGTACGGCGTTCCGAGAGGCAGCCGCTCCAGGTGCCGCACCATGTGGTGTTCGGCAGCCGGTCCCCGCGTGACTGTCGCGTATTGATTGGACTCGGAAACCCGATTGCGATTCTCCTGTTCCACAACCGCGATAGCCGTGGGATCACGCTTCTGCCCGATATCGATACCGATGGTTACAATGCCCATGTTTGTACACTCTCCTCGAAAGCCCGGTCGATGTCTTCGCGGCGGAATGCCTGCGAATCCGCATCACAAAAGATGCACATGTACTCCTGCGTGAACCACCACTCCCCCATGTTTTCCTTCTCCTCTTCCAGGAACTCCGGCGTGATGCGGGGGCACATCGTCGCCGGAACTTCGTACCGCTCCCACGGCTGTTCCCCCCGCCAAGCCTCGTAGAACCAGCCCCGCGTACCGTAGGGCGTCGAGACCGCCACCAGGTCACCACCGGACACGGCGAGCATAGGACGGACCGACAGATACAGCGTCTCAGGCACCCATGCGGCTTCATCGATGGCGAGAAGGTCGACACCTGAATAACCGCGGATCGTCCCTTCTTTGCCCGGCAGTGAGACGATGCGGCTCCCGTTCTCCAGCGTGAGCGTGAGTGCCGTTTCGGATTCCGGCGAGACGGGACGCCCCAAGTCGCCATAAACGCTGATGACCTTTTTGAACAACTCGCCGCTCTGCCTGAGGGTAGGAGAAACGAGCAGACTCAGGCTCCGGGGCTTGTATAGCGCCTTGTGAAGCGCCTTGATTGCCGTTGCCGTACTCTTTCCGCTCTGCCTGCTGCAGTTCAGGAGCTGACGCGGCGCACCGCTCCGGAGGTACTGCGACTGCCACGGATCGAGCAGGATACCTGCCCGCGCCGCAAGCCTCACCGGGTCCAGAGCGCAGGCGAGGTCTGCGCCGATGTCATTTAGCGTGTTCGCCGTGTTAAGCGTCGGCACTGTTGATCGCCTCCGCAACGGCTAGACGTGCCTCGGGATACGGTGCCAGAGCAACGAGGATCTGCTGACGCACGGTAAGCCATTCCGGTGTCACCAGGACGTTGATAACGGGCCTATCATCTATCTGCCCGAGCAGTTTCGCCTGCAGTTCGATCTGCTTCTGAATGCGGTCGATGGCCTTTAGCGCGATATCTGCATCCCCACCTTTTCGGGCATCGCTCAGTATCTGAAGCGAAGCGCCGTTGATGGCTTTCAACTGCGTGACAACATCTAAAGCGGCTTTTATCTCTTCCGCTCCTGCGGCTTCTACGAGGGATTGGGGCAAATGCTCCTCCTTGTGACGCTGCACGGACGACCGGCCAATCGCGCCATATCGTGACGCTAAAGAACGGACGCCTTCCCCGGCAGCGAGCGCCTTATCAATTGCCGCTCGCTCCGGGTGGCTGCAGATAGTGCAGATGCGTGACATCGTTAGAACGAGTACATTCCTGAGCGCTTCAGGGCTTCCTTCTGCTCTTCCATCGTGGGACCAGCCGCAGTCATAACATCGAGCGCCTTGCGGCGATAGGCGAGGGCTTTCTCCCGGATGGCTTCGCGTGACTTGTCCTTGAAGGTAGCGGCGATCTGCTCCAAAAGACGGCCTGCCTCATACTTTTCGGGCGGATAACTGCGGCTCGCACCGCTTCTGCGGTCCTCATCGGCTTCCCGCTCCAATCGGGCCTGGACGTAGCGCAGAACCAGCCACTTATCCACGGCGTCACCGGAAAGAAGGGCATTCTGCACCCGTGTCAGCACCTGAGAGTAGGAATGGGCTTCGCAGTCCTCTTTGACAAACAGGGCGCGCCCACTGGCAACGGACATCTGGCTGTCGGGAAGCGATGGGATGACCGGAACGTCAAGGGCTTTCTGCAGTTTGTCGGCGGCGTTATAGGTGGCGAGGGCTTCCGCCTTCACCCGAGCACGAACCGCATTGAACTCCGGCTGCGCCTCAGCGATGTATGCCAGGCGCTCTGCCTCGGTCTTGAACTTCTTAGGATCGGTCTTGCGGTCGAACTCGATGCGAGCGGCTTCTATGGTCGTCTCCAGGCGGCTCAGGGCGAGGGTGCCGGAGGTGATCGTGCTGGAGATATCGGCGGCGGAGAGACCCTCTGCAGGGCGCTCTGTGGTCGTAGTGCTCATGGTTGTCGTTTGTTCCTTTGTGGGTGAAATGCAGGCTAGATAGCTTTAGTTGCGAAGAGAGCGGAGAGACTCGGCAGCGTCACCAGTGGAGAAAGCATCACCGGCGGGACCGGGGTTGTTTGTGCGGCGCTGGGCAAAGGCGGCGCGCCGTTCGTCCATTCGAGCGCGTTCGATCTTCGCCCCTGCCTCCTGGTACGCCTGCGTCACCGCGTTGCCGTACTCTCCTGCCTCTTTGGGCCACGGGAAGCGGTCACCGATAACAGCAGAGGAAGCTTTGCCGCCTGCTTCCTGGAGGTTCCGCGCTTCCTTGCCAAGAGCCGCCCATGAGGACATCGTGGCAAGCATCCGGGCAATCGGAGAATGCAGGGCCGAGTTCGCCTCGGCGTAGGCTGCGGCGAACTCGGCAATCGCTGTCTGGCGCTCCTTTTCGATCTGCCAGAGACGCTCTGCACGACTTACAGCAGCTTCCTCATCTCGTGCCCGCTGCAGCCGTTCGCCTGCCGCTTCGATGCGCTCGTCAAGGGCTTTGATTGCCTCGGTGAGCGCGCTGTATGTCGCCTGGGCATTGGTTACCTCACCGACACCGGAGGTACCTGCTACCAAGCCTTCACGCTTTGCGGACAGATCCGCGGCTGCCGTCACCAGGTCTGTCGCCAGTTCCCGACGACGGGACTGCAGACCGCTGATTTCCTGCTGAATGGTTTGTGACTTACTGCTCATTCTGTTATTTCCTTTCCAACGCTCACAGGTTGACGATGACTGCGGTTTATACACGCAGAAGCAGGGCTGACCGCGAACGATCAACCCTGCGGTATTACTCTGCCTCTTCATCCTCTCCCGCAAAGGGATCGGTTAAATCCGACAGATCCATTCTCCATGCCCGCTCTTCCTCAAGTGCTGCGGCATCAGACACAGGAGATGATGCGACAGCCTTCTCCAGCGGTAGACGAGTAGACGAGTTACCCCCTGTTTCTGTATTCTTTCCTATCTTCTCTTTTGCACTATATAAGGGGTAAAAATGCCCTAACTCGTCTACTCGTCTACTTTTGTCCTGCTCTGACCCTTTGAAGAGACCGCCATCTTCGAGTCGCCATACTTCTTTGCCTTTGTCAGGGCCACTCGTGACGGGCAGTTTACGCAGACCGTATGCGCGGCAGGCATCGCCCCAGGCGATAGTGGCGAGTGGTTTTCGTATTCCTTCGTGATCGCACCAGGACAGGTACGCGGCGCGCAGATCGCCTGCTTTGATACCCTCCTTCAGTCGCCGTGCTCCATCTTCCAACTGCTCCCAGAACGGCGTGAGCGGGTCTGCATCGCTCCAGAAGCTGCGGGTGTGCTCGGTAGCCGCTTTCGCCTGGTGGATCTGCTGCGTCTGGTAGACCCGGTCCATACCTTCAACTGCCCATGCTACGAAACCGGCTATCAGTGGTGTGTCCGTGCGCCTGCGGTAGCTCTCCAGTTTCTCGCCTCGGGTGAAGGTGAATTGACCACCGGTTGCCAGAGGATGCACAAAAGGCAGGGCACGAACTCGGTCACGAAGCGCATCATCATAAACGCTCATGTTCGGCGGGTCATTGGAAACGGCAATCAGTGCCCATGTCGGTGTGACCGAGTATCGTTCGTTCTGGTAGAGGTCACGCCCCGGCAAGCGGTCACCACCGGACAGCATCTTGAGAATGTCGGCGTCAAGCCGTTTCTTTCCCGCTTCCGGCAGGAAGATAGCCCGCGCGCCACGTACCGCGGAACCGAGCTTCTCCCCTTCCCGATCACCAGAGAGATGGCTCCAGTCCAGCGGTTTTGCCGTCGCTCCCATAGCCGTCTGTAGCAGT
>JAZKEA010000506.1:0-2001 GCA_040387315.1 Armatimonadota bacterium
AACCGCGTTGACTTCGACCGATCCGCTCCTTCCAAGTTACCGCCTGTTCCAAATCTGGCGCCGCCTGTTTCGGTCGATCCCACGACTCCTGTTCCCCCGGCAGCCGAGTCTGTTCCTGCCGCTCCCTCTGCTCCTTCTGGTCAGGTGTGGGTGAACACCAGGAGCGGTGTGTACTGGCGTCCGGGTACCAGATACTACGGGAAGACCAAGAAGGGCAAGTACATGACGGAGGCTGAGGCGATCAAGGCGGGCTACCACGCCGCGGGAGGACAGTAGACAGTAGCATGAATAGTATGCCTGAACGACCTGAACCGAAGGAAGCAGGACCAACGGGAAAGGATAGTAAGAATGTCCTCAAGATACTAAAGGCAGCCTGCAAGGGTTTGCTGTTCCCGAGTGAGTCCGACAAGCCCGTGAAGGCGTTCCTGTGGAACAAAGGGGGCAAGGGGGACAACGCGGAAGAGGGGGCCGCGACAGATGAAGCGGCGCTAAAGGCCGCTGGCAAAGTTCCTGAGGGAGCACAGACAACGGAGCTGACGGTTGAGAAGTTCTTTGATCCCGTGATTACAGAAGAAGAGTGGTGGGGCGAGGAGGAGAAGGAGATGGCGAAGCGGTACCACGACCTGATCGCGGCACTCCAGCATCACCTCACGGACATCAAGGTATTCCGTGTCGAGGGATCCGGTGAAGACACCTATGACAACAGCCTCATCGATGCCTACGTCGTCGGGAGAACGGGGGGGGAGCTTGCCGGTGTGTCGACGCAGCTGATCGAGACCTGATGGGCTGATCAGTTGGGGGGCTCAAAAACAAAAAAGCGACGCTACCTGTTGAAGCAGTGTCGCCGTGTGTTATCTTGTTGTCTGTCCCACCTAGTGGTGTTTCCAACTCGACTATGAATACAGTATACCACCAAAATGGATACGGTTGCCATAGATAAGGCACAGAGTAAAGCTAAGGTCTTATCGAAGAAAATACTGAAAAGTGATTCCTAGACCACCGCTGAAGCGATATCTCATTTCGAAAAACTCGCTTTAGTTACTGTAGCAGTCTCTTTATTGTATCAATTCTTATCTGCTTCTGACTATACGTTGCCTACGCGCTGTCTTTGCAGAGTTAGGCTGCTTGCCTGATTGTCTTGTTGCTTACCTTGTTGACCACCACAGTAGAAACGCATATAGAACCTGGAGGGGCAGCCGCAGCCAGAGGGGAGTGGGAGAACGGCCACGCAGGGGTATCCGGTTTGCCGCGGCATGAACGTTGGCGGGGAAAAGAGCCATGAGCAGGAGTATGAGGGCAAAGGCGCTCAGCCGCGACAGCGGTGCCAAGAGCAGGCCAAGAGCGCTCAGTATCTCCAGTATCCCGGTGATCGTGACCATCAGACGCGGCTGTGGCACCCACGCTGGAACCATAGCCACGAGATCTTCTTTCATACGGGTGAAGTGGGCAGATGCGGTAAACAGGAACATGACCGCAAGACCAGTGCAGGTGGCCGCTTCCCACGTTGCAAAAGCGGCTATCCCGCCACTGCCCAGACCACGGAGCAGGAGAGTGACTAAACAACTAGTACCAGCACAATAACGGGAGCCATACGCGATGCCCTATACCTTACTCCCTATACTTTATCCGGAGCGTCTCGCGAGGATAAGGGAATGGCTGTCTGCTGCGCGTATCTTGATGCCTGCGCACTTGATGCCTGCGCCAATGAGGCGGGAGGGACACGGGAGGGACAATTGAGTGGAAATTCTTTGCCTAAGTGATATTCATGATCGGTTCGAGAAGTACCAGCCTGCCGACCTTCCCCCTGCGGATGTGTGCCTCGTTGCTGGCGATCTTACCGAGTTTGGGCAGCAGGGCGAGACCCATGGAACCGGCGAGATTCGTCGTGCGGCGATTTGGCTGCGGGACATGGGGGAGCGGTATCCCGAACTGTTCTGGATTCCCGGCAATCACGACATCGGCGTCACGGCCCGCACCTTCGAGGAAGTACCGAGCGCGGTC
>JAZKEA010000506.1:2011-2917 GCA_040387315.1 Armatimonadota bacterium
AAGCCAAGTAACGACTGATCACACCGCAAGCTCCCCATTGAGGGAGCTTTTGTGGCGAGGGGATTTATCCCCGACCGGCTGCGCAGCAGTCGTAAACCCGGCCAACGCGGTCTGCCTGATGGATCGCACCGTCACTGTTGGCCTCCTGACGCTCCGCGGAGTCAGTCTCACGACCTGTTTTGCCGAGCCCGTTCTGAAAGAGATTTGGGATTACATGACCGACGCGCTGGAGGTGGATGCCGCGGCCTTTGATTTCCCTCCCGTGGATATCGTCCTCTCCCACGGACCGCCCAAAGGCGTGCTGGATGGACCGGGACACTGGGGATCACCGGGGCTGCTGGCCTACATCCAGCGCCACCAACCCCGGCTCGTCGTGTGCGGACATAATGCGGGGGACAGCAGGAGCGCATCGGGGAGACCCTGATCATTAACGCGGCCCGTCATGCCATGCTGTATGAGCTGACATAGATGCCATAATGCCTATTTACAATCTCTACAGTAGACAAGATAGTAAATAGGCGAATGTGAAAACCACCCCGACTTCAGATGTGTCGGGGCGCTTTTTCTTGTTTTGCTTGACTTTCAAGAAAGGCTTTTCTACCAAGCAATCAGTGTATAATCTTCCTGGCGAATAACCGCGAGATTGATTAGAGGTTTCTGCCTGGTCTTTAAAGAGCCGCAGATCACGGAAGCGGTTTTCACTGTTGTTGCGATAACCGCGGTTATTAGTTTCATCAAGGAGATCCGATCATGCGCTGCTGCTTTCGGTTTTCACCGCTGCTCGCTGTGCCTTTGCTCGCCGTGCCTTTGGTGCTTGCTCCAGGTCTTCTAGGCCTAACGGGCTGTACCAGTACCAATGCGGGTAAGGGAGCGCCGCGTACCACAGCTCAATCGTCCAGCGCCAAG
>JAZKEA010000507.1:0-5194 GCA_040387315.1 Armatimonadota bacterium
CGACGATGTCGGTACGACCACGGACCTGTTCTTTTTCGGAATCGTCGGCGAACATCAGTCTGTTACTTTCTAAGGGAGACACCTAAAACGACTGCCCCACCTTTCCGTCGTAAAGCACGGAAGGGTGAGGCAGTCATTGACGGCTGCGAGGAAGAGGTCTTACTCGACGGTAGCGATGGTGATACCGATCACCTTATTGCCAGGATTGATAACGTTGTTTTTGATGACGCGATCATTCAGGAACTGGAACGAGATGTGAGCCCGGTTACGATACGAGGCGACCAGTGTGGTGCCATAGACCGCGTGCTCTTCCGGATAGCCATACACGCGGACAACATCGCGGTAGGTCGATCCCAGCCCGATACCCTTGGAGGTCTTGGTGTTTCCCCCGGTGTAACCGGTCACACGAATCTGGGAGACGATACCACTCGGACCAATCAGGAACTCATAGGAAACAAGCTGCTGAGCGCCTTTTTTGTCCGTAAACTTGCGGTTGTAGATCCAGGTGACTTCCTGCTGTCGGGCGAAGGTGGACTGTGTCTGTCCAAACGCGCCGACTGCGGGACCACCGGCCCCGGAACCTAAGCCGCCTCCGCCCGGGAATCCGCCACGCCCTGATTCATCCCCACCGGGGAAACCCCCACCAGGAGCGCCAAAACCACCGGGGGCGCCGGGGAAGCCGCCCGGCGAACCGGGAAAGCCGGGGCTCTTACCACCGCCCACATCCCCGGGAGGGCCACCGTCGGGGCTGAAGCCGCCCGGTGAGCCAAAGCCGCCCGGGTTGCCAAGGGGGGGAAGCGAGCTTGATCCCGGTCCGCCGGGGCCGCCGTTCGGGTCAGAGCCGGGCTGGCCCTGGCCGTTGTTCGGGCCCTGTCGAATGCCGACATCACCGATGACGATCTCGTTCGGGTTTCCGTACCGGGCTAAGACCGACTTCGATGTGGTGCTCAGCCGGATACCGGCAAGCGATTTTTCATAGGCGGGGGCTGCTGCCTGTGTCGCTGTGCCAAGAGTTGCCAGAGCAAATAAAGCGGTTCCTGCGGTGGCTGCCGCGCTGCCGCGCAGGCTGAATGGAATCTTCAAAACCATACTCCTCGTTTCGATCCTTAAGTCGGCGTGGTCTGGAACCGGCGCCGTTTGCGCCAAGGACCGCCGCTGCTGAAGCGGAAAGCTGTCGCACGCATGTCAAGCGGTCATGGATGTATTCCCGGTCTACCCACAAGAATCCTTTTTTATTTTACCGCTTTTCCACTGATTTTTGTTTCATTTGCACGGCGCCCTTTTAGAGGACGCTTTTTTGCTCCAACTGGCGGCGTGTTTGCGTATGCCGGTAGAGAAACATGGCATTTAGCTGGCGGCGTATAAAAAGAGTGTCCGCGATAATCCCCAGAGGACCGAAAGGGGGAGTATAAGTCACCACATCCCGCAGAAGTGTCCGGTTGCGTGGGGCGCGTTCAAAAAGGTGCTCGTGCCGCCAGAAGGCGAAGGGGCCTTTTCCCTGCTCATCGACAAACCGGTAGGGCGGTTCGTATTCAGTGATTATCGTCTCCCATCGGAGTGGGATAAATATCGGGGGCTGCCGGATGATGAGTGTGAAGCGAACCCCTTTTGCCATCGCTTCCGGAGTACCCTCTATGCGCACTTTTGTCTGCGGCGGGGTTATCGTCGGCATCGATTCGACCGTGTCGTGGAACGCCCACACAGTTTCCAGAGGGGCATCTATTTCGGCGGCAAATTCCAGGCGAGGCATAGCTCAGTATACCCCTCTGCCCGCCAAGCCGGTTCTGCACTAAATAAGGGTAATAAGTGGCCATGAAAGAGCTATTTGATATCGATCAGGCGCTGGAACTTATTGCCCATGCGATCACGCCGTACCCGCCTGCCGCGCTGTTTCAGCAGGCCCGTGAGGGAAACGGCACGCTGTTCGAGGTGCTGGTGGGCTGTATCATCTCAATACGCACCCGTGATGAGGACTCGCTTCCCACGGCAAAACGGCTTTTTGCGCGAGCCCGGACCCCGGAGGCGGTAGCCGCCCTGACGCCCGAAGAGATCGAGGCGCTGATCAGCGTTTCGCAGTTTGCGGGTCCTAAGTCCCGGCAGATCCATGAGATCGCCTGCCGCGCGCGGGACGAGTTTGGGGGAACGCTGCCCTGTGATGAGGCGCTGCTCCTTTCGCTGCCCGGTGTCGGTCCCAAGTGCGCGAACCTTTCGCTGGGAATCGCCTGCGGGGCCGAGGCCGCGCCGAATGTGGGCGTCGATATTCATGTGCATCGCGTAACCAATAGATGGGGCTATGTCTCCGCGAAGACTCCCGAGAAAACAATGACCGCTCTTCAAACTGTGCTGCCAACAAAGTACCGGGTCGAGATAAATCGTCTTCTTGTGCCCTTTGGGAAGCACATCTGCACGGGCACCTTGCCGCGCTGTTCGACCTGCCCCGTTCTATCGATGTGCCAACAGGTAGGTGTCGGAGAAGCGCATCGGTGAGCTGCGCATACGTGTGCGGCAAACCTATTTCAATACTGCCACACCGAATCAGATGCAGCGAGATCTGATGAATGTGCTGCCGAGAATCTTATAGTTTGTAACTGAGCGGCTTTTTCTCATGCGTCGAAGGGGGAATCAATGTAACATAAAACGTATTGACTGCAGAGCAGCTTCTTGCTCTCTGGTGTTGAATGCTGCCTGAATTCGCATCCCCAAATGAGCTCACAGCACATGAGTTTAACGTCGCGACGATGTTCCAAAGGTAATACTGCGTGAATTCTATTCCTGTGTTCAAGGTGTTCATGTCTCCCGATGTCCTTGCCCCGCTTACCGACGTACTCTTCTCCGGATATATCGGGCAGGGAACCAAGGTAGACGAATTCGAGAAGCTCCTGAGCGAAAGTGTTGGTGTTCCCTACGCGGTTACGGTAAATAGTGGCACCTCTGGCTTACATCTTGCCCTTCGATTGCTGCAAAAACAGAATGATGCTGACAATCAGGCGGGCTGGGAACCGGGTGACGAGGTTCTAACCACGCCACTGACCTGTACCGCCACTAACTGGGCTATCCTCGCAAACAACCTGCGCCTGAAGTGGGTGGACATCGATACCAGTACCGGAAATATCGACCCTCAGGACATGGCCGAGCGACTGTCTCCTACGACGAAAGCCATTATGGCTGTCCACTGGGGCGGATACGCCTGCGACTTAGAGGCGCTGAAACAGGTTCAGGAAATCTGCCGGGATCGGTATGGCTTTACCCCACCTATTATCGAGGATTGTGCGCATGCCTGGGGCGCCAAATATAAAGGCAAAATGATTGGCAGTCATGGAAACCTGAGTGTGTTCAGTTTCCAGGCAATTAAGTCGCTGACGACCGGCGATGGCGGGGTGCTCACTACGACAAGCCCAGAGATAGACGAGCGAGCCCGCCTGCTTCGTTGGTACGGCCTGGATCGCACAAGCAATAAAGACTTTCGTTGTGAGCAGGATGTGGAGGAGTGGGGCTACAAGTTCCATATGAACGATATTAATGCGACGCTTGGTCTCGGTAATTTGCCGCATATACCAGGTCTCATTAGCGTTCAGCGGGAGAACGCAGCATTTTATGATCGGGCGCTGCGTGGCGTTCCGGGTATAACCCTTATCCAACAGGACCATTCCGATTGTGAGTCATCTTATTGGCTTTATACAATCCGTGTCGAACGTCGCGATGATTTCACACGGAAGATGCTTGAGGCCGGTATCTCGGTAAGCAGAGTTCACGACAGGAACGATAAACATAGCTGTATTCAGGAGTTTCGTGCCCATCTTCCGGGGACGGACGCCTTTTGCGCGGACATGATATGCATTCCTGTTGGCTGGTGGGTCACTCCTGAAGATAGGCAGTACATAGCAGACCAAATCAAAGCGGGCTGGTAGGTGGTGGGAACCGGGTGCCATACTTCCGATCCCACGAAGCAGCCCGCAGCAGAATATAAAAAATTTCCCGAGCCGAGATGACAGTAATAGGGAGCAGTGCTTGAGGAGTGCGAGCGGCACGAAGGAGCCACGAAATCCGAAAGTGCAGTATCTGGCGCAGCAAGCGCGCCGCATGCGGCCCCGGCTGACCATGCTTGTACAGATACATTATTTCACTCTCGGCATAAGGCCCGAAGGCGCTCCGCCAGCTATACCGTTTTGGTGGGTGATCGACAACGGCTTCTTCCACAAAATAAAATGGGATGCCACGCTGCTTCAGGCGTTCACGAAGGTCTGCATCCTCCATATGTGCTAGTGGGAAATCCTCGTCAAAGCCACCTATCTCTTTAAAAATGTCGTGTCGGATTGCCATATTGCAGGACCACAGGTATCCACCGCTGAGGTTTACCGGGGCATCCTCAAGCGGATGGGTTAGGCCCGCTGCACAAGTAGTGCGTCCCTCAAAAACGTGCTGGGACTCATCTCCTGCATCAACGGCATCGGCGAACGCTTTTAGCCAGCTTGGTGCGGGCAGACAATCATCGTCCGTGAATACAATCCATTTTCCGCGCGCATGGGCGGCCCCGGCATTCCGGTTAGCCGCAGGACCGCGGCGAGGTCCCGCGCCCCAGTGGACCCAGGGGAACGAGTCGCGTATGAGGGTTTCGGCACTGGCTTCGCCGCCGGCCCCGTCGTCCGTGACAATAACTTCATATTGGCTGCCAGACAATGTCTGATTTTTAGGTGCAAGTCGCTGAAGGCAGGCGGTCAGCGCTTTGTTCCGTCGGCAGGTAGGTATTATGACGCTCAAGAGCAGGGAATGATCTTCTTTTATGCTAGTTCTGAGTGTCATATCGTAAACTTCCTCAGGCTATGTGTGGATATGCAAAGGTTAATCGAAGTGTAGTATGAGGTCTAAAATACCAGGTATTTTGGGTACACTGGACACATTCGCCCGCATGGAGATGCATAAACCAATCAAAAGCAGTCATATAGCACCAATAGAGAGCATCGTCCACGATTCCGACAACGAGTCTATCATGCCCTTCATTCCTGCGAAAACGCGACGCGTGCTCGATATAGGGTGCGGTTCCGGTCTGCTGGGTGCGCGCATAAAGGCGTCACATACTGGGTGTGAGGTTGTTGGTATCACTATCTCTGATGCTGAGGCTAGTGCGTGTAAGGGCCGGATTGATGCGGTGATTATTCGCGACCTCACAAAGGAAGGATTAACCGACCTTGGCACC
>JAZKEA010000507.1:5204-10413 GCA_040387315.1 Armatimonadota bacterium
AGCCATGCACTCGGCTACTTCCACGACCTTCCGAGAATTTTAGGGGAGATTCGGGCTGTTCTCGCGCCCGACGGGGTTTTTGTCGCGGCAATACCA
Organism: Armatimonadota bacterium; assembly: GCA_040387315.1. Taxonomy (GTDB): domain Bacteria; phylum Armatimonadota; class Armatimonadia; order Armatimonadales; family Armatimonadaceae; genus JACMJB01. The sequence continues at coordinate 5,301 of JAZKEA010000507.1, forward strand.
AATGTACTGCACTGGCGTCAGCGTATTGAGTTTTTACGAGGACGGTTCCAATACCGGGAATCCGGCCAGCTTCATTACTACTATGCACGCTTTTTTGACTACCAAACAGCAGGAAGCACTTTTACCACTGCAGGGTATGACATACTGTCACGTGATGTGGATGGCTACCTGCCGATGCCCCTCCTTCGAAAGCTCCTAGGGGCGTCGCGGTCAAGGTCGGTCGACAGAGCTATGGCTCGACGATTTCCCGGACTCCTCAGCACCGAATTTCTGATCGCAGCCCGCCCGATACTGCAGCCTGTGTCCCAGGAAGGCAACACCTGAGCATGGCTTTAGTAACTATTCTTCTGCCAACGTATAACCGAGCACACTTCCTGCCGCATGCCATAGAAAGCGCCCTCTCGCAGAGCTTCACAGATATTCAGTTGATCATACTTGACGACGCCAGTCCTGATGATACGCCCGGAGCTGTGCGCCCTTTCCTGGAAGATACCCGAGTTCGCTATGTTCGGCATGGAGAAAATAAAGGTATTACGGGAAACTGGCGGTTTGGGCTTGAATTAGTTGACACGGAGTTCTTTTGCCTGCTCGAAGATGATGACATTTTTGGTCCGGATTTTGTAGAACGGATGATAAAGCCTCTTCAAAATGACAGGGAGCTAATTCTTTCGTTTTGTGATCATTGGGCTATTGATGCTGTCGGAAAACGCAACCACGGCCTGACCAGTATGATGAGCCGGCAATTTGGACGCAGTCAAAGGCAGACGGGTCCCGTAAAGGATCTCGCCGAAGCGGCTCTTATTACCGGCAGTGTCGGTATCACGGCGACCATGTTCCGGTCTGCGTTTATCTCCTCTGATTTCATCCGTGACGAGGCGGCGGGCGGTATAGATTACTGGCTTTTGTACCAATGCGTCCGGACGGGACGCACGGCCTATTACCTGTCGGATCGGCTAATGGAGTACCGACTTCACGGTGCCGGAATGAGCCACAGCATGCCTGAAATGATGGCAAGGGGGCATCTGTTCCTTTATGAGGAAATAGTACGTGATCCCAATTTCGTCCGTCTGCATGAAGCGGCGCGGCGGAAATTACACTACACAGCGACTTGTTACGGCATTAACTTGCTGACGTCTCATCGGCCCGAGGAGGCAGTGAATCTCCTTGCCGAGGCGCTCCGATATGGTTTCACTGCACGTGCTTACGTAGCGTACCGCCTTGCCCTATGGGAGAAGGGACGAGTGTTGGCGCACTCTCTGCGACGCATTAAGCAGCAGGCGGCACAGACGGTCTTACCAATTCTATTCCAGTACTCCGTGATGAATATCGGATTGTTGCGTCTGGCGAAACGCTTGACGCACGGCATTTTTTTTCGCCACTAGACCGGATGTTGACTAGAACTCCAGGTCAGACTTTGCTCGGCAGGCGGTGTCGGCCTCTAAATCGGCCTTAGCCTCTAAATCGGCCTTAATATTCACCCAATCTGGATGTAGGCATGAGAGCCATGGCGTCGGCTGCCGATCTATCAAGTAACGAAAACCATGAAAAACCCCTTACCTGACCAAACCGTATTCGCTGCGATTGAAGAGATCGTTCACCTGAATTATCATGCAGCCATTGTGCCCCGAGTTCCTGCAGAGGCGCGCCGCGTACTCGATCTAGGCTGCGGCAGTGGCTCGCTCGGGTCGGCTATTAAAGAGCGTCTGCCTCTCTGCGAAGTAATCGGCATCACGATTTCTCCTGGCGAAGGAAGAGAGTGCGCGAAACGACTGGATCATGTTCTGGTTAAGGATCTCCATGAGTATGACTTTCGAGAGTTAGGAGATTTTGACTGCGTCATTTGCAGCGGTATCCTCGGCTATTTTATGCAGCCGGAGCATCTTCTGACCAAAGCTGCTGATTGTCTGCGCCAACGTGAAGGAACGCTTATTGTCATGCACCCGAATATATTGAAGCTTCCACAGCGCATCGATTTTCTTCGTGGCCGTTTCCATTACGCTTCCGGATCAGTGCTCGATAAGTTCTCGGTGCGGTTTTTCGATTACAACAGTATTTACACTCTTGTGCAAGGCAGCGGCTTTGTGATTGAAGAGCGTACTGGAGAAGGGCATTTTCCTCTTTTAGGCGTTCGTCGCCTTTTGGGACCGTTGGCAAGCTCTATTGACCGAATAGCGGTGCGTCTCAACCCTGGCCTCTTCGCGGACGAGGCGATTCTTGTTGGTCATCCCAGCCCATCTGTGAGAAGTAACCACACAATAGCCGCACATTTGTAATTTTACGCCCGGTGAATCAGAGAAGCGCAAAACAGTTTACTGCTCTTTTTTTCGCACCCAGCCTATTCACTCTTCATCCACAAGTGCGTCTGGGGGAGAAGCGTCTATACCAAACTGATTCGCGATCGGTACGCTTGCGGCAAGTCCGGAGATCTCTTACCCTGATGCTTGATCTAAACCATCCGTTGACAGACCCTATTTTCGCTGCTGGCGGAATGGAGGACGTCCTTCTTGTCAATGCACAATGGATGACCCTTCTTCCCAGTGACATGCGATTGTTAGTTCTGGGGGACTGTCTCGTCGTGCTGGATAAACTGCGCCTTCTAAATCAGGAGCATTTTCAGGCGTCCTATTTTCTGTTTGAGGCGATTGATGAGATGCAGGCCGCTCTGGAATCTATCGCGCATCTAAAGGGTGGTGCCATCCTGGTGGATAAAACCGACGGCGAGGGCAACTGCGCCATTTGTGAAACGCCGATTTTTAAGTTTGGGCCTATTCCCAATACGGATCGCGTGATTGTCGTTTGTGATAAATGCATCGCGCCTTTTATGAGCGCTCTCAAGAAACTGGAGTCACCGAAAGGTTTTGGAACCTGCTTTATCTAATTTTTAGAGCTAGCTCGGTAAATATTATAATTAACTGGAAACGACGTTTTGAGGCGTTTCATTCTCTGCGGGTTTCTGCTAGTATGTTATCCGCGCTTGTTCCCCGATGTGGAACAACATACAATAAGAGGAAGTGGGAATTTCAAACCCACGGTATCGAACTCCAGGGCGCGAAAGAATAGCGAACAACGATGCCTTTATCTATTAAGACCACCGTAAGTCAAGAGGACCAGACGCCAAAGGCTTTTGGTGGTCTGGATGCAACTTTTTGGGCGAGTAAGCCCCTTATTGGTATGGTTCATCTGGGACCACTGCCAGGCAGCGCCCGATATGACGCGAAGAACCTGCCCCTGCTCGATATTCTGGAGCGAGCGAAGGCGGACACACGCGCTCTGATCGGGGCGGGGGCGGACGCCCTGATTGTGGAAAATTTCTTTGATGCGCCGTTCGCGAAATCAACGGTGCCGCCTCACACGATTGCCGCGATGACACGGGCAGTCATGGCGGTGCGTATCGCGGCAGGGGAGACCATTCCTGTCGGGGTGAATGTGCTGCGAAACGACGCAAAGGCGGCAATCGCAATCGCGCAGGTGACCGAGGCACGGTTCGTGCGTATCAATGTGTATGTCGGCGCGGCGGTGACCGATCAGGGAATCATCGAGGGGGCGGCACGAGAGGCCGTACTGTATCGACGAGAACTGGGTGCGGACGTCGCGATATTTGCGGATATTTTTGTCAAGCATGGCTCCCAGCTAGGGGACAGCGAGCACTTCACCCTGGAGACGGCGGCGAGAGACGCTGTCTACCGAGGACTTGCGGATGCGGTGATTGTGAGCGGTGCGGCGACCGGCGCGCCAACGGAACCGGAGATCGTCGCGCGTGTGGCACGTGCTGTGCCGGGAGTCCCTTTATTGGTAGGGAGTGGCTTTCGCGATGACAACGCCGCGGCGCTTCTGGAGGCTGGTGCGGACGGTGCGATTGTGGGCACAAGCCTGAAGCAAAGAGGCGAACATGCGGCCCCTGTCGAGGCCGCCCGGGTGCGCTCCTTGCGCGAAGCGATGGGGCAGGGTATTTAAGAAGGGTTCGCAGGAATTACGACAACTGTCATGCCTGGCGACGCGGCGCATTTTTCGCCGCGTCGTCTGCTTTGGTACTTTAACTGTTCCGGCGGGAAAGAGTAAATTGACGGGGTGATTGGACATGACGGCCCTGTTATGCTTCTCTTTCGTGCCGCAAGATAGATGGACACATAACGATGGCTCAGATGGTCGCTGCTGCACCGCAAACGCAGAAGGACAGACTGCAAGGGGAAGATGCTGCCAGCCCCTTCAAGCGGTGGTTGTTAGAGGGTTATCTGTCCGGGACGGGCGGCGGTAACGGAAACAACGGCAATGGTAACGGTCCTTCGGACGCGGACAAAACCGGGACCGATGAAGAATTTGAGACTCTTGAAGCCCCGCATGTGGGCGAAGGCGCCCACAAGCCTCACCCGTGGTGGGCCGTTATTTGCCTGACAGGCGTCGACTACTTCAGCACCCTGGGTTACCAGCCTGGTATCGCCGCCCTTGCCGCAGGCGCGCTGTCGCCTTTCGCAACGCTTGTTCTTATCCTTCTGACTCTGTTCGGCGCGCTTCCGATGTACAAGCGGGTTGCCGAGCAGAGCCCCCATGGCGACGGCTCGATATCGATGCTGGAGAATCTGCTTCCCTGGTGGAAGGGGAAACTCTTTGTTCTCGCTCTGATCGGGTTCGCTGCTACCGGTTTTATCATCACGATAACCCTCTCGGCCGCGGACGCCACCGCGCACCTTGTTGAAAACCCCTATCTCGAACCCTACCTGCACCACGGTTCGTGGCCCGTTATTATCACCCTTGTACTCATCGGACTGCTCGGCGCGGTATTCCTGAAGGGCTTCAAAGAGGCGGTCGGTATCGCGGTCGGTCTCGTCCTTCTGTATCTGGTGCTCAACGCCCTGGTGATCGGTCGCGGCCTGATGGAGGTCGCACAGCACACGGAACTGATAAGCAACTGGCAGACCCGGCTCTTTACCGCACCAACGGGTGGTGGGCAGGTGTCAATCGGGGCGCTGATTTTAGGTTCACTGCTTGTCTTTCCCCGGCTCGCGCTGGGGCTATCCGGCTTCGAAACGGGTGTTGTGGTTATGCCGCTGGTCAAAGGAGACCCCAGCGATACCCCGGAGAACCCGGCGGGACGGATTCACAACACCAAGAAAAT
>JAZKEA010000508.1:0-1317 GCA_040387315.1 Armatimonadota bacterium
TCCAGCGCGACCGGGTTAAACTGTGTGGGGTCTTCCTTACCGTCGCCCCACTCCCGGTCCGTAAAGGTGTTGATCCCAAAGTGGAAAAACATCGTCAGCTCCGCCTCCTGCCACGCCAGTTGCTGCGGGGTCGGGCGGACTGTTTCTCGTGCCGGCTGTCGGTTCAAAGCGTCTGAGGTCTCCATCTCTACTTGAGGAAAAGCTCGATCACGGGACCGGTGACATTCGGTTTTGTCACCGGCAGATCCAGAACCAGTGTCTTTTCCGCTACCCGGTCCTGGTTGCCGCCGCCATAAGCCATCTCGGGAATCGAGGTCTTCATCCGGACCTCCGAGGCATCATTCAGAAGCTGGGCGTAATCCACCCGGTCCCCCAGACCGTCGAGGTGCAGGTGCCGGAAAGGCCACGAAAGAATGTGGAGATAAAGGCGGTTCGTGTCGGGATTATACGTGAAACGGCAGTCCTGCGGGCACGCGAACTCGGCGGGAGCCTGGGTGCAGCCGTAGATACTTCGGGAGTGCCGCTTCATCCACTCGCCCATTCCGGCAAGGCGGTCCAGCGCCCGCTCATCAAACTCGCCCCGCCCGGTCGGGCCGACATTCAGAAGCAGGTTGCCGCCTTTGCTGACGGTGTCGATGAGCATTTTGATCAGAACATCGACGGATTTCCAGGATTCCTCGTCGCGGTGGTACCCCCACGACCCCGAAAACGTCTGGCACGCCTCCCAGACGACCGGCTGCCCGTTTACCTTCAGCCACGCGCGCGGCTGGTACTGCTCCGGTGTCTTGATATCCTGGTCGATCTGGAGACGGTCGTTGAGAATGATGCGCGGCTGAAGGTCACGAATGGTCCGAATCAGCTCCTCGCTGCGCCAGACCTCCCTGCCTTTGCCCGGCAGATTGTTTTTGGCGTCCGGGCCCACGGAAAAGTCGTACCAGAGGACATCGACGGTGCCGAACCGGGTCAGAAGCTCGCGGGTCTGCGCGTGAAGATAGTCGGCATACTCGGAAAGGTTTCGGGTCTTGTCCGCCTCGCGGTAATCGGTATCCTCGCGCAGGGGATGATGCGCATCGGAAGTGTAGGCGGGATGATGCCAATCCAGAAGCGAATGGTAAAAGCCGACCTTCATCCCCTTCGACCGAAACGCATCCACCATCGGGGTCAGCAGGTCCCGCCCCCCTGGCGTATTGGTCGCCTTGTAGTCGGTCAGATCGGTGTCCCAGAGGCAGAAACCCTCGTGATGCTTCGTGGTCACGACGAAGTATTTCATTCCCGCGTCCGAGGCGGCACCCGCCCACAGGTTCGGGTCGTAGAGAT
>JAZKEA010000508.1:1327-2704 GCA_040387315.1 Armatimonadota bacterium
ATACTTCTCGTACTGCGCCGTGGACATCCGCTCCTGGCTCTTGACCCACTCGTGCCGGGCGGGCAGGGCGTACAGGCCCCAATGAATAAACAGACCAAAGCGGTCCCGAACAAACCAGGACGTATCGCCATCGGTCGGGGCGGGCTGCGGAATACTCGTCGTCAGCGTCATTGCAGGTCACCTGTCAGGCATCGATGCCGTGAATTTCCACCAGTGTACCTGGTAACTGGCAGGTGTGTACAGCCTTAACGTCGAGCGAATCGCACACATCCGCTCACCGGATCGAGGCCGACGAGCCATGGTGCCGGGGCTTACAGCAGATGTACTGCACGATGGTTTTTGTCGGCACAATTCTGCTCTGCGGCACGGCGACCCCACGGCCTGTCTCGTAGGCATTCAGGACGGTGTTCTGATCGCGGACGGTCACCGCGGCGGGAAGATGGGCACTCGGGTACATCAGGTCATCATGGTCCTGGCTATGCCCATCGATTCCCAGGCAGTGTCCCAGTTCATGGGCGATCACCTGCACCTGGTAACTCTCCGGGAGCGACTCCTGAATGCGTACCCTTGCCGAGGAGAGAATATTGTCCGAACTGCGGTAGGTGACCTCGGTCAATCCAACGGCGTCCGCGGGCAGGTCCGAGAAGGGAGTCCACCGAATGGTGACATCGGCAGCGGCGTTCTCGTTCACCATCTGCAGGCGTACTTCCTGGCTGACTTTGCTGTTCCAGAGATCGACTGCCTGCCGCACGAGCGCGGCGGTGTCCGCGCCGCCCGCGGCGGACCCGGCCGGAGGTGAGAGTACGGCAACCGTGACCGCGGATTTGTTCCACTGGCGGGCCATAGTCAGCTCGGCGTTGTAGTTGGGAACCAGGGGACCGTCAGGGGGAGAGGGCGGAGAGGGTACGGCAGCAGGCGGCGGGGTTGGGGTCGGGGTGGCTTCGGGGATGGGAGCGGGCGGGGTAACCTGGGCGACAGGAACCCCGCTGCCGGTGGGACTGCCCCCGCCTCCACTGCCGGCACCGCACCCCGTTGCGGTGCCGGCGAGAGGAATCAGAAAGAGGAGGGCTGTCGCCACGGCGAAAACTTGCCGTGTTTTTTGCAGAGCGAAGGGATAGGAGCGGGCCAAAGGAGCAATTGGTAGAAAAGTGTGTGTATGGCGAGTAGGCGATTTTGTGGGAACCGGATCAAACGTCATAGCCAAAGCATACCTTACGAAAAGCAAAACAAACGATTGAAAAACTCTTTCATACGAATATTTTTTCGAAACGGTTGCAAAATACGTTTAAAAAGCGCCAGAAGCAGCTATACTATAGAGTTTGGTCGCTTGAAATTATTTTCTTGAGGGTGCCTGTACGGTGGGTGTGCCGTCAGGAA
>JAZKEA010000509.1:0-3375 GCA_040387315.1 Armatimonadota bacterium
CGCTGATGGAGAATCTCAAAAAGAGCTATCCGCCCCTCCCGGAAAAGGCGATGGCTCTCGAGGATGCTGACAAGCCGACAAACCCGGTTGTGTTCAAGCGCGGCAACCCCGGCAACCGTGGTGAAGAGGTGCCGCGCCGCTTCCTGCTTGCCCTTTCCTCAAAGGATGCCCCGCGCCCTGAGTGGAAAGAGGGGAGTGGTCGTCTGGAACTCGCCCGCGCCATCGCCTCCCCAAAGAATCCGCTCACGGCACGTGTGTTCGTCAACCGGGTCTGGATGCAGCACTTCGGCGCGGGAATCGTGCGGACACCATCGGACTTCGGAAAACAGGGTGACCCGCCCACGCATCCGGAAATGCTGGACTATCTGGCCTCGCGTTTCATGGAGGGATGGTCGATCAAAAAGCTGCATCGTATGATCCTGCTCTCCAGTACCTACCAGCAGAGCAGCGCGATAAACCCGAAGAGCTTTGCCGCTGATCCGGAGAATCGGCTTTTGTGGCGTGTCAACACGCGGCGTCTGGACATGGAGCAGATGCGCGATTCTCTGTTCTTTGCCGCAGGTAAGCTGGACACGAAAACGGTTGGAGGACCCTCCGTTGAGTTATGGAACGCGCCGTTTAGCCCACGCCGCGCGGTCTACGGGCGTGTCGAGCGTCAGAACCTGCCCGGGACCTTTCGGACGTTTGATTTTGCGAGTCCGGATGCCACCAGCGCGCAGCGCTTTCAAACCACCGTTCCTCAGCAGGCTCTGTTCCTTATGAACAGCCCGCTCGCGGTCACACAGGCACGAGCGCTTGCTGCTCGTCCGGAAGTAGCGTCTAAACCAACGATCAGTGCAAAAGTTCGACAGGTTTATCTGCTGCTCTTTGACAGGCTCCCAAACCCGGATGAGGCGAAGCTAGGACTCATGTATCTTGAAAGTCGTGACGCGCCGCTGCCTATCCCTGAGGCAAAAGTGACGCTCTGGAGTTACGGTTACGGCGGTTATGACGCGTCGGCAACGAAGGTGTTGAACTTTAAGCCGCTCGCCCACTTCAGCACAAATGGCTATCAAAGCAGCGGAGAGTTTCCTGACCCGAAACTGCGTTATTTGCGGTTGACGGCGAACGGTGGTCATGCCGGCAGCCGGGAAGATCAGGCGGCGATACGCCGCTGGACTGCCCCGGTGAGTGGGGCCGTGGACATTACCGGTGTGCTGAAGCACGACTCCCCCGAAGGGGATGGGGTGCGAGGGCGCATCGTCTCCAGTCGTTCGGGGCTCGTGGGGGAGTGGGTGGTACACAACGGCAAAGCGACGACAACCGGCACCGGAATTGCGGTGCTCAAAGGGGACACGCTTGATTTCATGGTGGACTGCCGCACGGGAGACGGATTCGACAGCTTCTCCTGGTCACCGACCATCAAGCGGACGGGTGCCGAAAGTAAGTCATGGGTCGCCGAGGCACAATTTACAGGACCAATGATGGCCTCTATCGAGAAGCCATTGACCAAATGGGAGCGCTACGTCCAGGCTCTCCTGATGACCAACGAGTTTTACTTCATCGACTGAGGCAGCAGGAGGGGTGATGTCCGAATACGATCACGATGACCGGATCACAAACCAGTTCTTAACGCGCCGTCAATTGCTCGGGCGCATGGGAAACGGATTTGCCATGCTGGGGCTAACCAGTGTGCTTGGCGCGGAGGGAATGCTTGCCCCCTCCGCCGAGGCCGCTGAGGCGTCGCGTCTGAATCCGCTCGCCCCACGGAATGCTCCTCTTCCGGCAAAGGCAAAGCGTGTTATCTTTCTGTTTATGAACGGCGGGCCGTCGCATGTTGATACCTTCGACCCGAAGCCCATGCTGACGAAGTACCACGGAAAGCCGCTTCCCGGTATCAATCCTTCCACGGAACGGAAAACCGGAGCCGCTCTCGGATCGCCGTTCGCCTTCAAGAAGTACGGCAAGAGCGGTATCGAAGTCAGCGACATTTTTCCCCATGTTGCCGAGCATGTGGACGATATGGCGATCATTCGTTCTATGCACGCGGATGTGCCGAATCATGAGCCATCCCTTCTCCTCATGAACTGCGGGGAAGCCCGGCAAATCCGCCCGAGCCTTGGTTCCTGGGTCACCTATGGCCTTGGAACCATGAATCAGAACCTGCCCGGGTACATCGCGATGTGCCCTGGCGGTTTCCCGATTCAGGAGACGCAGAACTGGCAGGCTGGGTTCTTACCGGGGGTGCTTGCCGGAACATATATCGACCCCAAGCAGACCGATATCGAAAAGATCGTCGAGCATATTCGGAATAACTATGAGGGTACGCGGCAGCAGCGGGCGCAGCTGGACCTGGTACAGGAGCTGAACAAGAAGCACCTGGCCCAGCACCAGCTGGACGCCCCCCTGGAAACGCGTATCCAGAGCTTTGAGCTGGCGTATCGGATGCAGTCCGACGCGACGGATGCCTTCGATATCGACCGTGAGCCACAGCATATCAAGGATTTATACGGGCCGGGCGTCTATGCCCGTCAGTGCCTGATAGCCCGCCGTCTGGCGGAGCGTGGCGTCCGTTTTATTCAGCTTTACCAGGGGGAAGGCCAGCCCTGGGACAACCACGATGATATTGAAGTCAATCACAAGCGGCTGGCACAGGACTGTGATCAGGCAATCGGCGCTTTGCTCACCGACCTGAAACAGCGGGGGATGCTGGAGGAGACTCTGGTGATCTGGGGCGGCGAGTTTGGACGTACGCCGACTGTTGAACTGCCCACGCCTGGCTCAAACGCCGGAAAGCAGAATGGGCGAGATCATAACCACTACGGATTTACTATGTGGATGGCGGGCGGTGGTGTCAAAGGCGGAACTGTCTACGGCGCGACGGACGAGTTCGGCTTTAAGGCGGAGCAGAACCCGGTCCACGTCCATGATCTCCATGCCACTATCCTGCGGCTTCTGGGCTTTGACCACAAGAAAATGACCTATCGCTACGCAGGCCGAGACTTCCGCCTGACCGACGTTTACGGTAATGTCGTCACCGATATTATCGCATAAGAGATAATCGCTTCCACCTGTTGCCGTTCCTGACGGCACGCCGCTATAATACGGTGCTATGATTTTGAAACTCGGTCTGCCGAAGGGCAGCCTTCAGGACGCTACGTTTAAACTGTTCGCCAATGCGGGATGGGATATTCGGGTGGATTCCCGCTCCTATCAGCCCGTCGTCGATGATCCCGAAATCTCTGCCCTGCTCATTCGCCCGCAGGAAATACCGCGCTATCTGGAAGACGGTATCCTGGATGCCGGGCTGACAGGTAAGGACTGGATTGAGAATAACGGCGCTGATGTCCATGACGTCTGCGATCTGACCTACTCCAAAGTAACGCGTAACCCGAT
>JAZKEA010000510.1:0-4426 GCA_040387315.1 Armatimonadota bacterium
CAGTTTTCCCTCGTTTGTGCGAACGGGTGCGCCACGGGCGGTGCCGCACCCCGTCAGAAAGACGGTCTTACCAGTCTCCTGATTTCCGGTGTAAAGCGGCGCCCACGTCGGAAATTCCTCGGCGACCTGCCAGACCGCGAGGTCATTGTCCAGACAGGGGAAAGACTGAATGGACGTATATGCCTTGCCGCGGTAGATCAGCTTCTGGCCCACCGCCCCGCCCAGATGTTTCGCGGTGACAAAGTAGTGGGGCGCTATCGGTGTACCGAGAAACCCACCCCATTTGCCTGTCAACTCCCAGCCGCACCCGGCAAACTCACCGGTAGGTGGGGATAGGTTGCGTCCAGGGGGTTCGAGCGTGATGATAGCGGACGATTTGCCTTGCCCTGCCAGCGCCAGAAACACCGCCACCGCAAGGACGCAGCCGCGCATTAGAAACCGCGTCGCCGGAGTCGGTGGATACCGACCAGCATCAGAGGCAGAAGCAAGGCGACGGTTCCCGGCTCGGGAGCGGCAGTCTCAAGATCGGCGCGTATGATCGGGAGTATAAAGGATTCGTAGCGGGAGCTGATCCGGGTGGAGCCGAAGATTCCGGGCTCCGGAGCGGTCAGCGAGGAGGGTACGAAGTCATAGCCGCTGCCATTCGAGACATAAAGGCCGCGTTTATCCCAGACCGATGCATCCAGTCGATTGACACCATCCAGGCTATAGGACTCGACGCCGTAGTTGATGCCCGCGAGCTTCCAGACGCCGTTCTCATTGACAAAGACCGGGCCGCCCGAGTCCCAGCCGGTGACAGCCCCTTCGGTCGCCGACACATTCTCTTTGTCGTTGGTGAAGATCAGCAGATCCCCGAGAGACGGCCCAAAGTTCTCGATGGCGCTTACCGCGTTTGTTCCCCAGCTTCGCTGAAAATCCGCCGTTCCCCAGGTCCACCCCTGCTGGACGCCGCTGACGATCAGGGCGCTGCCGCGGTCTGTCCCGCGCCCGTACAGCAGCGCCTCGCCAAGCGTCGTCTCGCTGTTCCCGGTATACAGAGGCGCAAAATCGGTAAAGGTCTCAGCCACCTGGTAGAGGGCCAGATCACTGTTCGGGTCGTAGAAGGCGTTCGTGACGGTATAGTCGCCAAGACTTGAGGAGAGAACTCCCCCGCTGGGGAACCCGGCATGCTTGGCGGAAACGAAGAAATGCGGGGAGATCGGGGTGCCGAGAACCCCGCCCCAGTCTCCGACATACTGCCAGCTGCTGCCCGCATAGATGCCCGTTGGAGCCGTCAGATTGCGACCGTTAGCCCCATTGAGGATAATGATGGCGGACGCGGGCGGCGCGGCGAGTAAGAACGCGGCTGTGAGCAGGAAGCAGAACGCGCGAAGGAGAGGGCAAACGAACTCGGACAAACGAAAGGGATGAGTAATGGGAGCTCTCCTTGCTGCGCTCATAGTTATTCGCCACTGTATCATTGACACCGAAAAAGGGAAAGCGGGCTGCAGTAACGAAATCTGCAGGCAATGACCAATCCCCTTATCGGTACCCCGGACCCCCGTGTGCGACGCTATGTACTCCCGACCCGAATCGTCTGGCAAAGTGACGACGACACCGTCCAGGAATCTGCAAACCTCCTTGCCAATGACACCGGTCAGGCTATTATCAGCTTTATGACCTATACGGCGTGTCAGCTTCGCAGCCGAAACGGTACGACGGCATCCGTGCTGCTCGATTTTGGGCGTGAACTGCATGGGGGGATTCAGATCCTGATCGCCCATGCGAACCGTTCTCACGTTGCGGTGCGGATCCGGCTTGGCGAGTCTGTCAGCGAGGCCATGGGAGATCCGAACAACGACCATGCGCTGAACGATGTTACTCTGAATCTGCCGGAGATGAGTGCGCAGGAGTTTGGGATGACGGGATTCCGCTTCTGCCGCCTCGACCTGCTGGAGGACGGCGTGGAGGCCCAGATCGTTTCCGTTCGTGCGGTCTCGCTGAATCGCGAGCTGGAGTATGTCGGCGCTTTTCGCTGCAGTGACGAGCGACTGAACCGCATTTGGGAGGTGGGGGCTTATACGGTCCATCTCAATATGCAGGATTATGTGTGGGACGGTATCAAGCGGGACCGCCTCGTCTGGCTCGGGGATATGCATCCGGAGACACGGGTGATATTGTCGGTGTTCGGCGCGGATGGTGTCAAGGTTCTGACGGACAGCCTGGACTATGCGAGGGACCGTACGCCACTGCCACACTGGATGAACGGGATGATCTCCTACTCGTTCTGGTGGGTGCTGATGCAGCGGGATCTCTATCGTTACCGTGGTGACCTCTCGTATCTGGACGCACAGCGCGCCTATCTATCCGGATTGCTTCAGCAGATGGCCGGTATGGTCGATAGCGAGGGCCGGGAGAAACTCTCCGGTGGCGCTCGTTTTCTGGACTGGCCCACGGAAGCGCTTGGGGAGGCCCCCAAGGATGCAGGGCTTCACGCGCTTCTGCTGATGGCACTGGACGCCGGTAACGAAATGTCGGAGGCGCTGGGTGAGACGGAAACTGCCGGGCTTTGCCGGGATGCCGCCGACCGATTGCGTCAGTACCAGCCTCCCCTGGAGACGGGCAGCAAGCAGGCAGCCGCACTGCTCGCGCTGGCGGACCTTTATCCGCCGTCCGTTGTCAATGAGACCGTTCTGGCGCGTGATCCGCTGGCTGGCCTGTCCCCGTTCTACGGTTACTATGTGCTTGAGGCGCGGGCACGGGCGGGCGATACCGCCGGGGCGCTGGACGCAATACGGACCTTCTGGGGTGCGATGCTGGACCTGGGCGCGACCACGTTCTGGGAACACTTCGATATGGCCTGGGTGGAGGGCGCGGCCCGCATCGACGAAATCACGCCGCCGGGCCGGATAGATGTCCATGCCGCCTATGGAGACTATTGTTTCAAGGGGTGGCGTCACAGCCTGTGTCATGGCTGGTCCGGTGGTCCGACAGCCTGGATGACGGAGCATGTGCTGGGCCTCGCGCCTCTGGAGGCAGGCTGTCGCCGCGTGCGTGTCGCGCCAAACTTGGGTGATCTGGAGTGGGCGGAAGGGGTTCTGCCGACCCCGCTCGGCCCGGTCCATGTGCGGCACGAAAGGATGGCGGACGGCGCTATTCGAAGCAACATCGATGCGCCCCACGGGGTAACTATCGATCAAAGAGCCTGAAGTCACACTTCGCTGGTTCTTCAGCCCGCGATTGCCATTTTATAGTCCTGATATTCGCGTTTCTGCTGTTCCACTGCCAGGAAAATACGCCGCATAAGCTCAGCCTTGAGCGCTTTTACCAAGGCGATCTGTTTTTCGCCGGACGGGGCAATATCACTGTCAGGCTGCAGTTTCTCCAGCAGTCGGCAAATCGTTCGATCCGAAAGTGATTTTACAGGCCAGTCCGTCAACTCTCTGAAACAGGTGTCCTTCATCAGTACCGCTGCCTCCTTTGCCTGGTGACTGTGGCGCGAATCTGCCGCAGAAATAGTCAGTCTCTATTTTGCTGAATCCAGTATGTCTGGTCTTCGAAAAAAAAGCTGTCGGGAAATTCCTGACGGGGAAAGGGCATTATCCCGGCTTCGATGGCGGCTCAACGTTTTTGCCATTCGATATAATAAAGAACAGATGTTCTTTATTATTGAAAGGAAAACAGTATGAGTCGCCGAGGTTTTGGAAACATTACACTCACGGTATTCTGTCTGGGGATCTTTGCGACGTCACTCTCCGTGTTCCAAGCATGGTTTGGCGTCGACGCCGAAGCGGCACGGGCCGTCTTCTTCTGGTCTCTGGTGACGGTAGCGCTGACCCTGAATGGGTTCTACGGGGTCGTCCTGCTGCTCAGGCGCCGCGCGCGTGCGGGGCGCATTTTGCCGTAGTCGCTCCTCGTAATTGTCGGAATAAAATGACCAAGGGGAGTTCGATATGCAGACTTCGCTGACCCGCGCCTGGGGACTGACTCTTTTTCGCGGTATTCTCGCCGTGCTTTTCGGGATAATCGCTCTGATTCAGCCGGGCGGGACGACGTTTACGCTGATTCGTCTCTTTGGCGCATTTGCGGTCGTAAACGGTATTTTTGCCCTGATCTCCGCATTTAGGATGTCCAGTCACACGGACCGCTGGTGGTTCCTCATCTTCGAGGGCGCCTTTGGAGTCATCGCCGGAATCATCGCTTTCCTGGTTCCTTCCGCGGTGGCTACCGCTGTGGTGTATATTATGGCGGCCTGGGCGGTCATCACGGGGGTGCTTGTGATTGTGGCCGCGGTCCAGCTGAGGAAAGTAATCGAGAACGAGTTCTGGCTGGGGGCGGTCGGCGCTCTTTCCGTTTTGGTAGGGATTCTGCTTTTTGCCGAGCCCGGCGCGGGTATCGTCGTCTGGGCGTGGACGATAGGTATTTTCGCGCTTCTGTACGGAGCCGG
>JAZKEA010000511.1:0-3667 GCA_040387315.1 Armatimonadota bacterium
GGGGGCGTTCGGTACAACATCTATCTCGTCTTCGTCCGACCCTGGGGCAGAACGTCTTCCCAGGGACTTTGGCTTACGCGAAGCACGGTTTGATTTTGCCTCGAACGCCTCCTCTCCTTCCGAGGGGAGGGGGAAGGGGGGGAGGGGTGAGCTAGGAAGTGAAGTGACTGGCTTGCTCCGCACAATACCCGGCGGCAGATCTTCATCACGAATGGGCACTGTCATAGCCCTCCAGATCCTTTGTAATCGTTTGCAGGAAGACCCGTGCGGCATGCGTCCGTGGCGCAGGGCCCTCGGGCCACACAATCGCCAGGGTCCGGGTCGGGCGCGGCTGGGCCAACTCTACCACGGCCGCCCCCTCCGGGGGGTGTATCGCAAGCCGGGGCAGAAGGGCGATTCCAAGTCCTGCCGCCACAAGAGACTGCATTCCGGTCGCCGAACCGGAAACACAGGCGATTTTCGGCGTAAATCCGGCGGCGACACAGGCCGCAAAGAACGGGTGCTCCGGATTGGCGCCTTCCGGAACCCAGACAAAGTCTTCTCCCGCAAGATCTATCAGTTTTGGGGAGGCGGTATCCGGCTTCGCCAGTGCGTGGTCGGAGGGGACTACCAGGGCAAGCTCCTCGGTGAACAGGATGCGCTGACTCAGGCCAGGGACCGGGCAGGGCAGATGGACAACCCCAATGTCTGCTTTTCCCGCCACAACCGCCTCTCCCACGGCCCGCGCCGGAACCGTCTCGTGGAGCGTGATCTCGATGCCGGGGTAATCCTTCCGGAAGCGGGCCAGCGTCGGTGGCAGCAGATTCTGTCCTGGAGTTGGCAGCGTATATAATGACAGCCTCCCGTGCTCCAGCCCAACAAGTCCCCGTACCGCTCGCAGGGCGTCTCGTTCCTCCGCAAGGATTCGTTCCGCATGCTCCTTCAGTGTCTGACCGGCATCTGTCAGGCGGACACTGCGTCCATGACGCGTAAATAGTGCTGTGCCCACCTCCCGTTCCAGATTGGCTATCTGAAGAGACAGTGAGGGCTGCGAGACATGGGATGCCTCGGCCGCCCGAGTAAAGTTACCCGTCGTGGCCGCAGCCACAAAATAACGAAGCTGAAAGAGTTCCATGGATACTGTCTTTGTTTCCCTGATACTGTTTTACAGCGTTTGTGGAGGGAAACGATATGACAGTGCTAAAGTCACTGCCAAAGCGGCGCTCGTCGGCACCATCCTTGCGGCGTTATTCTGAGAAAGATTGTAAGGAGACGGGAGATGGCGCACGCCCGCCGTGCGCTGGGCCGAGAACCAGTCTGGCCCGAACTAATCGTGCGTTTGGAACGCGAGCGCACGGGGCCGCTGGGGTAGCAGAGGAAGCGGAGTGCGCCAGGGAAAGCCCCCAGCACACCCGTCCATTTGTTAGAGTGCTCTGTCAGGAGACCCCGGTAAGCTCCCGTGTGTCCTGCTCGCTGGTTTGCGGCGCTGCTACCGGAGTGTGATGCCCTTCGCCAAACTCCTCGATCATCTTGCGGTTGAACGCAGGAATGTCGTCCGGTTTTCGGGAAGTCACCAGTCCATTGTCGGTCACTACCTCCTGATCGACCCAGTGAGCGCCGGCATTCTTGAGATCGGTCTGTATGGAAGGGTAGGAGGTAACACTCCGGCCCCGCACCACATCCGCCTCCGCCAGAAGCCAGGGGCCATGACAGATCGCCGCCACCGGCTTTCCTGCCTCGAAGAAGCTTCGCACAAACGCGACCGCTTCCTTGTTCATGCGCAGTTTATCCGGGTTCATGACGCCGCCCGGCAGAAGCAGGGCATCATAATCCGCGACAGTGGCATTTGTGATCGGCTGATCGATGGCGAAATCATCACCCCAGTGGTCATGCTGCCATCCCTTTACCGTGCTGCCCTCAGCCGTTGACACGATTACGGTCATCGCTCCCGCCAGGTCCAGAGCCTGTTTCGGTTCGGTCAGTTCCACCTGCTCAAAGCCGTCGGCTACCAGAATCGCGACACATTTGCCACACAATGTTTGCTCCATGATTGTTTACGAACTTTCTAAAATCTATTCCTATGATTTGTTTTGCGGCAGCGCGGTATTTGCGCGTACCTCTATCTGTCCATTGCTGACGCGCGTCTCGAAACAGGGCTGAGAATAGGTCGCGGGGCCATCCTCGTTATGCCCGTCCTCCAGACGGAACCGTGATCCGTGCCAGGGGCAGACGATACAGTCTCCCTCCAGTTTGCCCTCGGAGAGCGGTCCGCCATAGTGGGAACAGGTGTCCGCCAGGGCATGTATCTTTTCTCCCTGCTTCACCAGCACTAACTTGACGTCACCTGCCTGGGCAGCGGTAGGCTGATTCTCCGGCAGGGCGCTGCCCGCAAGAACGGGAATGAAATCTGTGGGGAATCCCTCACGCGGCGCGTGATCCACTCCCATCTTCTCCTGGTAGGATAGTTCGCCGCCCAGGTAAGAGCTTGCCATCACGAGTCCATAGCCAAGAAAGCTAAATGCCCGGCCAAGGCCGCGGCTGCCCTGTTTTCGCGCGGCATACGAGGCGCCGTAGAGGACAGTCGCGGTGATATTCAGAAGGGCATGGGTGGCACCGATCTTCTTGACTGACTTGTTCTTTACCGGGTACCACTGCGTCATCCCGGTAACCGCTGCCCCTGCCGCTCCGGCCAGGCCCACCGCGAGAGAGGCATCCGCACCCGCGGCGTACTCGCTCTTCCCACTGCTGTCCAAAACGTCCAGAACCGCTGTCACCGTCCATGCGCCCACCGGCACCGTGACGATTGCCGGGTGAAGGGTATGGCCAAGCCAGACCCCGTTCAAAGCATTTTCTATGGGCTTTCTTGCGGGCCCTGCCGCATCGTAGGCCGCCTGTATCGCGCCCTGCATCGTATCCGCGACGGGTTCCAGCCACTCCTGCTGGTCAACCAGGGCACTAACAACCTTTCCGTCGGCCATGTGAACGATATCCCTTTCTCTGCTTCTCTGCGGCGCACTTCGCGCACTGCGTGGAATAGGTACCCGCTCCAGCACTCTTTGACGCCCTATAAACTGGTAATCTACAAGGGTGCTCCTCATCACCCCCTGCTTTGCTTCGTTCATTGGTCGAAAGGGTTTGCCTGAAATGAACTTTCTATATTGCTACTTTGCCATAATAGCGTTGACCGGATCGCTTGCCGCCGCTCCCGCAGGAGCCCAGGCTCCGAAGCCCACGCTTGGGGAAGGCAGTGAATTGCGCGCGCTGTCTGCCATAGTGAAAAAATCCGAAAGCATTTCATCATCCGCAGTCGAATTTATAGATTGCCCGGATTTTGGAATCGAGCTGAGATTGGGTAGCGATGCCACATCCTTCAAGATCACGGAGACTGATCTGCGGGCATGGACGGAAGCGGAGATCAAGCGGGCTGCCCCGAAAGCGCGAATCATTAGTCTGGCACAGCAACAGGATCGTTTAGACAAACCAAAGAAGGCCCCCACGAAGGCAGAGAAACTACGTATGGAAAAACAAAGAGCAGAGCTGAAATACTTGATCGCAGAAGGAATCGTCAAGCAATTTATGGACGAGAAAGGTGAGATGCGCATTCGCATTAAAACCAAAGCGGAAGTTCGCGCGGAGATAAAGGAGATCGAGGACTCGTACTAAACGGGATTGGTCCGGTTGATACACC
>JAZKEA010000512.1:0-2818 GCA_040387315.1 Armatimonadota bacterium
CTTTGATCTCTTTCCGCAGGCTCTTTCCCAGTCGACGAAGGTCAACTTCGTGTTTTCCATAGCCGGGATTTTAATCCACGGCATCAATAGCCTACTTTGTCTCTTTTAGCAGGCCGTACTCAATGGCATCGACGAGCGCCTGGTACGACGACTCGATGATGTTGGTGGAGACGCCCACCGTGCTCCAGGTCGCGCCATGGTCCGCAGTGGATTCGACAATGGTTCGCACCTTTGCCGCCGTTCCCTCACCCATCGTCACCACGCGCACCTTAAAGTCAGTCAGGCGGATTCGGGCAAGCTCGGGATAGAACCGCAGCAGACCCGCCCGAAGGGCATTGTCCAGAGCATGGACAGGCCCATCGCCTTCCGCAACCGTCAGGAACTCCTCGTCATCGACCCGAAGCCGTAGCGTCGCCTCCGTGATCGGCTCCGAATCTCCCGCACGCCGCTCAACCAGAACGCGAAACCCCTTCACATCGAACAGCTTGTGGTAGCGTCCCGTGGCCTTCTTCAGCAGAAGCTCGAAGCTCGCTTCCGCACCTTCGAAGGCGTAGCCCTGATGCTCTTTCGACGTCACCTCGGCGAGGATGGCGCGGGCTTCCGGCGATTTCTTGTTCAGTTCATAGCCAAGATCGCTTGCCTTCTGCGCGATGGTGGCGCTGCCGGACTGCTCCGACACCAGCAGACGGCGAACATTGCCGACATCGGTCGGCTCGATATGATCATAGGCGCGCGGGGCTTTGGCGATCGCATCGGCATGCAGACCAGCCTTATGCGTGAAGGCGTTTCGGCCTACATAAGCCGCTTTCGGGTTCGGCGAAACGTTCGCAACCTCATCGACAAAGGCGGAGAGTTTTGTCAGTTCCGCCATCGCTTCGTTGCTCAGGCAGTCCAGGCCCATCTTCAGGCGCAGAGCGGCGGCAACGGAAAGGATATTCGCGTTACCGGTCCGTTCGCCATAGCCGTTGACCGTTCCCTGCACATGGGTCGCCCCCGCCCGGACCGCCACCAGAGCATTCGCGGTTCCACAGTCGGCATCGTTGTGGGGGTGCATGCCAATCGTGATGCCCCCAAATCGCTGACGCACGGCAGTGACGATCTCATAGATCTCGTGGGGAAGCGTTCCGCCGTTCGTGTCACACAGGCACAGAACATCCGCGCCGGATTTCGCCGCGGCATCGAGGGCGCGAAGGGCGTAATCGGGGTTACTTTTGTAGCCGTCGAAGAAGTGTTCGGGATCATAGACTACATCGCGCCCCTCCTTCTTCAGGAACGCAACGCTGTCCGCGATCATCGCCAGCCCCTCGTCCAGGGAGACCCGAAGCGCCTCCGTCACCTGCCAGGCGGACGCCTTGCCGACAATGGTAACGACGGGCGTCCCAGCCTCCAGCAGAGCCAGAAGGTTCGCATCCGCAGCCGCCTGCGAGTTCGGCTTGCGAGTGGAACCGAAGGCGGCCAGCTTCGCATGACGCAGGGGTTCGGCCTTCAGCCGCGCGAAGAACTCCGTATCTTTGGGGACCGCGCCGGGCCATCCGCCCTCGATAAAATCCATGCCGAAATCATCGAGCCGCCGCGCGATCTTGACTTTGTCCTCAACTGAGAAGGAGATACCTTCGCCCTGCGATCCGTCCCGCAGTGTTGTATCGTAAACATCAATTTTCACAGCAGTTGTGCCTTTTTTGTTCTACTTTTACCATGGGTTGTCCAACCCCAGATCGTAGGGGGAAGACGGGGCTGTAGTCGCAGGCGCCAGGGATGCCATCACTTCGGCAGTGACATTCTTTCCCCCGCCCAAATTTGTGATCAGCGCTTGTGGCGTATAGATCAAGCCCCAGGGAAATCCCCACCAGCCGAGAAAAAACGATATCAGCGTGAAGGGCAGGCTCTTGACTACCGCGCTCTCGCCAGGTCGAAGAAAATAGATATCCGTTCCGCGGCGAAAGGTTATTATCAGTACCGAGACACAGTAGCGGAACATGACGAACTTCGCACCACGATCTATCTCTGCTTGAATTTCAGAGGGTGTCATCCCATCAACGCCGATAATCTTTACGTTTGACAAGCTTCGATTCTCTTTCCGTGACTGCTTTGAGAGGCTCTCCCCATAGCGTATCCGCGCCGCCTGCTCCCTGCCACTGTATCGTCCTACCCGGCATCATCAGGTGGACCGATCCGCTTCTGCAGAACCCGAATCCGGTCATTGATGCCGCCCGGCAACGGGTAAATGGTGCTCCCAACATCGACAAAGTCGCGCTTCTGGTAAAACCGCCAGGCGCGCTGGTTACCGGGCTCCGTTTCCAGCCAGAGAGTGGTTCCGCCCCGGCGCAGCGCTTCCCGAACGATGTCATTTAGCAGCCGATCCGCGATGCCCTGTCCCTGATAGGCTGAGGTCACATAAAGCCGCTGCAGCAGAATCGGCCGAGAGCCCGTCACAAATCCGGGGGCCTCTTTTGCCGCTGTCGCCAGCTTGGCATAACCTATCAGGGTTTGGTTTTTGTCACCGGCAAGAACGATATAGCTTGTAGTATCGGCGATCTCTTCGGAAAGCTTATCGATGGTGAAGGCCACGGCGACATAGGCATCCGCAATGGGGGCGGTGATAAGCGCCGCCCATCCATCACGAAAGGTATCCGATGCAAGCCGGGAGAGTGCGGAGACATCTTCCGGCGTGGCCTGACGCAGGATTACCGACACGGAATGTCGGCCCTCAGTCGCGCGGCATATCGTGGTCGGGCTCAAGAAGCGCGACCACGGCATCGCCCATGGCGACGGTGCCGATAGACGGCTCACCCGGCGCAGCGATATCGGCGGTGCGAAG
>JAZKEA010000513.1:0-9963 GCA_040387315.1 Armatimonadota bacterium
ATCGATCATTGTCGCGAACTGTCGCGAGAAGACGACCAGTGACTGCAGCTTTGGCGCCCCGGCATTCTTCCCGGCCCCCACGGAGAAGGCAGCCTTCTGTTCCTGAACCGACAAAACATGAAATTTCTGATCATGCAGCTTGGACAGGACAAGGTTTTCGGAGTCCGCACTGATGCGCCCCTTTACGGATCGTCCTACCGGATCGATGGCATCGTATACAAATGTCGCCATGGTTATTCCTTATAATTCTTACTGATAAACCGAGTTTGCGGCGTGTGTCTGAGCGCTCCGCTGCCGCTCTTTTATGAACCCTTGACGAGGCGGAGGAAGTTATCTCGATCAATGGCTCGCAGCAGCGCATCCTCGTAAGAGATCATGCCGGTCTTGTGCATGTCCGCCAGTGTCTTGTCCATCGGCTGCATCCCATACTGAGATCCTGTCTCAATGGAGGACATGATCTGATAGGTCTTACCTTCACGGATCAGGTTGCGGATAGCGGACGTCGCTATCATCACCTCGATAGCGGCGCAGCGACCGCCGCCAAGCATCGGCAGGAGCTGCTGTGCGACAACCGCCTCAAGCGAGTTCGCAAGCTGAACCTTGATCTGATCCTGCTGATCCGGCGGGAAAACGTCCACGACGCGGTCGATGGTCTGGGGGGCGTTGCGTGTGTGCAGGGTTCCAAAGACGAGGTGACCGGTCTCCGCGAGAGTCAGGGCCGCCGCGATTGTTTCCTTATCTCGCATCTCACCAACGAGAATGATGTCAGGGTCTTCGCGGAGGACCGCGCGCATCGCGTTATGAAATCCGTCCGTGTCCTGCCCGATCTCGCGCTGGTTTACCATCGCGGTCTTGTGGTTGTGCAGGTACTCAATCGGGTCCTCCATCGTCATGATGTGGACCTCATGTTCGCTGTTGATAACATCAATCATCGAAGCAATCGTGGTAGATTTGCCGGAACCGGTAGGACCGGTCACCAGGATCATTCCCGAATGCTTTCGCGTCAGGTCCCGCAGGATGGCCGGCATTCGCAGCTGGTCCAGTGAGGGAATCGTCGCGGGAATCGCGCGCATCGCGCAGCCGACATTCCCTCTTTGTCGATAGACATTGAAGCGGAAACGGCCTACTCCGGAGACACCATAGGAGAAGTCCAGCTCTTTGGTCCGCTCAAATTTCTCAATGTTCTCCGAGGACAGCACATCATAGACGAGACGCTGAGCCTCGCGCTGGGTTACCACGTCATAACGCGACGGTACCAGCTTTCCGTCCACGCGGAACATCGGGGGAATTCCAACAGACAGGTGAACATCCGACGCACGCATCTGCAGACCGAGGCGAAGAATCTCATCAATGTGCGTATCGCTTAAGGGAAGCGCCTCGACGACATCATTGCCCAGAGGATCATCCAGATCCAGATTGAATCCCAGCTTGCCGCCATTGCGTTCCGCGCCTGAACCGGGCAGTACAACCCCATCTTCGAGAAGACCACGCAGTAGCTGTGCATCATCCGTGTTAGAACGAGACGCTGGTTTTGCCCCACTGCGCGGGAGGCTGTTCAGTGGAGCAATGTCATCATCGGGAAGCAATGGGTTTAACATACGAAATCTTTCTCTTGATAGAGCGTGTGTGTTTCAAGGGGATTTTCGGCAATACCGCCGTCAGTCTGGAGGGTGGCGTTTAAGAGGCTTCAAGATATCTGCGGAGCTCTTTTTTTGTCACAAACGCGTCACTTCGGAATTTTCCTCGTGAGGTGCAGATGAGCGGGTAACGACCCGATAATTCTGTCAGCATTCTAATATCAGCGATAGCCGGACGAGCGTCCGGGTTGGCAGGCAGAGTGGGGTTCAGAGTGTGAAGGACAATTATGGCAACTGAGCAGGGAGCCCAGAAATCAAGCCAGCGGGAATCGGCTAACTGGAACGTAATCCGAACTATGACTGGAAACAAAACACCGACATCGGCTCTTCCCTATCCTTCTGCCCGTACCAACACAAGGTCACAAGACAGCGGCGACATTACCCGCTATCTGGGAGACTTTGTGACGCTGCGCACGTCTTTTAACTCAGGGCAGCAGTCACCGGCAACCCAGGCTGCCCTGGGCGATCTTAAAGCACGTATCGCAAGCCACTTCTCCGGCATGGTGGAATCCATCGCACGTCGATTTGTCCATACGGGAGAGCCCTTCGAAGATCTGGTCCAGGAGGGGTTCCTGGGACTGCTTTCCGCGCTTGAAAACTATGACCCGGCAAAAAAGGTCAAGTTCAGCACTTATGCCACCCATTTTGTCGCGGGAGCCATCCGTCACTTCCTCCGGGACCGTGGCAAGATCATCAAGGAGCCGGCATGGCTGCACGAACTTTATGCAAAGATCAGCCGTGCCTCGGACTCTCTGACACAACGTTTGGGACGGCCCGCCACAAGTGCGGAGATCGCAGCGGCCCTCAACCTGACTGAAGAGGCAGTAGAGGAGCTGCTGGTTACGCGTCAGGTGTTTCAGGTCGCCGCCCTGATGAGTGGTGGAAGTGAGAACGGAGATGAGGAGATGGCGGGTCTGGTGGACCCGGAAAAGATACGCTCCGACAAATACGTCACGCTTCAGCTCCCCATCGAGGACAAGATCGTCCTGGAACATGCGGTCGATAAACTAAAGGCTTTAGAGCAAAAGGTCTTGATTGAGTTTTTTTATAAGGATCTGAATCAGACGGAGATTGCGAAAAAGTTCGGTATCTCCTGTAACTATGTTTCCCACATTTTAAAGAACTCGACAAAGAAGCTGAAGCGTGTCATCGGCGAGGCCGACGTCACGGATCGGGGACGGAGTAACGAATCGTCGATTGTCGATCCCGTCAGCGGAATGTTTACCACTGAACACCTGCTGGCGCGTGTGGATGAGGAGATTTCACGCTCGGCACGTGGGGGGCAGACAGCGGCCCTCTTCTATCTGGAGATGCGCGGCATTCCACTCGGTGATTCCCCCGCTCTCCGGCATCACCGCGACCAAATATGGAAGACCTGCGGCGATGCCGTTCGCCGCGCCATCCGCCGTATGGATATCGCCGGGCGTTTCGAGGAGAACAGCATTCTGGTGTTCCTGCCCCAGACGCGACCGGATGTCGCCGAGCCCTTCACCGCACGAATGGAAAATGTACTGCTGGCGGCGCTTGCCAGTCACGGCGAGGAGATCACGGTGCATGTCGCGGTGGCATTCTATCCTAACCAGGGCCGCGGCACCTTCGATCTCATCGGTGCGGCACGGGAACAGTCCCTCTTCGAACAGCCGGTCCATGCACTGGCTGCTGCAGCCTAGTCCGCAGCCGGCAAATTTTGACAGAATAGCACCTGCGGGCTGCCGGCAGCCCGTATCATTTCCCATTTCGCTCCTCGTCTAAGCCCCCATCAGCCTCCTTAGCGCGATAAAGTCCCCCGCTAAATTAACTCAGAATTGCGTTAACATATCAGTAGCCGTTTGCGGGAGGCTTTGCACAGGGTACTTTGCCTGTGCATGATAAGGGGAACGTAGAACCGTGAGCAGACTAAAGGCAATGTTTCAGGGAGCAGTCCGACGAAATGTTGAAGATTTCGACCGGGCGCTGCACAAAGACGATGGAGAAGGCACTGCGGGCAAAGGTTCTGAGAGTGATCGCCCGGACGACACTCCCCGAGCAGGCAGCCTTCCGGTAAGCGCCCCCGGCAGCGATGTCCAGCACGATGCATCGCTGTCGCACGTTCATGGTCCTATCGGCTACCTCAAAGAGCTCTTCAAGCGGTTCTCCGGAGACTACTGTCCGGCCTGGGCCGCGTCGCTTTCCTTCTTCTCGATCCTCTCCATACCACCAGTCCTCCTTTGCGGTCTGGCGGTTCTTGGGTTTGTGATTCAGGATCCCGCGGAGGCGACCGCCCAAATACAACGTATTCTGGCCAATGTTCTTCCCGGCGGAGGGGACAGTGCAAGAGCGCAGGCTGCGGACATCATCGCGCAGTTAAACGTAGAGCAGTCAGTTACGACGCTGCAGCAGCAGCGAGGTATCGCGGGTATCATTGGTGTCCTCTCCCTGTTCTGGGCCGCGCTTCAAATCTTTGTGAACGCCTCGACCCCCATGAATGCCGCGTTTCGAACAAAGGAGAGTCGTGGGTTTATTAAGCTGCGTCTCACCGCACTGGGGCTCTTATTCGGCGCGGGTTTTCTGTTTCTGCTCGCTCTGACACCGACAATCGCCACTCAGTTTGTCGGTAACATGAAGATCCTGGGACTGGGTCCCTTCAAAGAGACGGTCCTGCCGCTGATCGCGGTCGTGTTCACGCTTATTGGTATCGCGATCAATGCCGCGATGTTCACGGTCATCTATCGGTTCCTGCCCTCACCGTCCGCGAAGGTGACATGGAAAGCGGCGGCTATCTCAGGGGCGATTGTCGCGCTTCTCTGGGAAGCGGCAAAGCAGGCATTTGCCTTCTATACCAGCAGGTATGCCAACTACGACAAAGTCTATGGGACGCTCGGCGGTATTGTAGGTCTCGTTTTTTGGATCTACTATACGTCCATGATTCTGCTTTTGGGAGCGGAAATAGCAAACCTGTATGGGGACGCTCAGAGAGCAAAGCGGCATGTTCCGGCCAAATAACCGCGAACAGAGGCTCTACTCGCGCTCACGGGCGGAAAACACGCGCCGTGCTTCCCTATCTCTGTCACGGTCGGCAATAGCTTCACGCTTATCGTAGAGCTTTTTGCCACGTCCCACACCCAGTTCCAGTTTGGCGAATCCGTGATCGAAGAAGAGCGACAGAGGCACCAGTGTCAGCCCTTTTTGCTGGGTAACACCTGCCAGACGGTCAATCTCGCGGCGGTTGAGAAGCAGCTTACGAGGCCGCACAGGGTCAACGTTGTAACGGTTTCCCTCAAGATGCGGCGCGATGTGCATATTGTAGATGAAGGCCTCACCGGACTTCTCGATGCGTGCATAGGCCTCAGCCAGGTTTGCGCGTCCCGCACGAAGTGACTTCACTTCCGTGCCGACAAGCACCAACCCCGCATTCACGGAGTCTTCAATATGATACTCGTGGCGCGCCTTTCGGTTCAGCGTAATGGTACGCCGTCCCCCACTCTTCTCTTCTTTGCCGTCTTTCTTTTGTGCCGTAGCTGCCATTGCGGTTTCGTTATACCACAACCAGCCGCCAAGGATATCTTTTCGCTTTTCTTTGGGTAACTGATAAATACAGAGCTCATCGGCCAGGCGCCACTCCCTCTTTTTGCTGAAAGAGAAAACAATGACGTACTACTCGAAACAAAAAGGTCCGGTTATGGTCCCAAAAAATATGTCGACGAAAAGCGTTCCATCAAGAGATGATTAGATGGGGACATCAGGAATCAGTCAGAAGATTGGGCTCTATCTTTGCTGCTGTCCTGCTTCTGGGTGTTTCGATATCCGCTCTGACCGGCTGCGGCAGCGGGGCGGGCGATGGGAATCTAACGACTGCGGGAGCGTCCCGTCCCACGCCAGGCATGGCAACCCCGATTCCGACACCAACCTCTGACCCCACCATACCTGCTTCGCGGCTCGCTGATCTGACCCGAGGTGGATCCTGGGATTACCTCACTTTCCCCAGTGAGGACGATCACGGTAATTTACAACCACGCCAGATACCTTCCGGCCACAAGTACGTTGCCCTGGTTCCCGCAGGTTCGTCCCTGGCAGCCGCAGCGGGCCAGGGAGGCAGGGACACAGACATCCCTGGTGCGCTCATTCGGCTGTCCGGTACGGCGGACGGGAACGCCTCATCTCCCACGATCTATCATTACGATGGGACCTACCGTCAGGACACTGCTACGGGCGACCTCTACCTCCTGCGTCTCTCGACCGGTCAAAGGCTGGATTGGCCCGCGAAAGTTCTCCCTGGCACCTGGGGACGAGATACGGAAGTTCGATCTCAGTTCGTCGTGGACGGCGATGTAATAGCGTATTACTCACTGACCGTAGATTCGCCGGATGTTATCGACACGTTTGTGGGACGAAAACCCGTCTGGCTGACTCGTATCAGCATCAATTGGCACGGCCCAAGAGGAAAGGCCCATTTGCTGACATCGAAACAATGGTTCGAACCGGCAATCGGCACCCATCTAAAGGCAACGTCCCGCGATGCCAGGATGGTTCTGGAAGATTTGACGTGGGTTGAGATACTTGATGACGAGATACTGAGCGCATATAAAGTAAATCCATGACATTTCGGCGAACTCTATACAGACAGCCTCTGGCCTCCCTGTTATAAAAACAGGACCAAAGCCCAGGAGGGGAGGGAGTTTAAGTTCCTATGCAGCAGCTTAATAAAAAGCAGTTTGCGGCTCTCTGGATAGGTTTTTCGGCTATCGTCCTGCTCCTGCTGTTTCCGCCACCAGGGGAAGGCCAGACGGAATGGCCGGTGTTCGTTTATAGCTCCCATCAAGTGGTAGGGAAGCGCCAGCCTAACGGTCAATTTGTGACTCAATACGGATGGGAACGACCTGATCTTGCGGACCTCGTACGCCTGCCCATCATCGTTATTTGCACCCTTACCGCAGGCGCTGTCGTTCTGTCAGCAACGCCAAAAATTGGTGGGTACCCGAGTGATCCCAGTTATCGCCCCGGTTTCACGGATCCGCGAATACGTGACCCGAGGAAGCCGAGGAAGCGCTAAATCCGACTATTTGATCCCACGGGAAAGACGGCCCGGCGCCCAATTAGCCTGAACCGTCTTTCTCGCTTGGGCCGGCACCCTCTGGTTGGTGCGTACAACCCTACTTCCGGGTCTTCGATTTCGGGCGTATAAATCGAACGGTTTTTCTCTGTACACCAAGCCGCTGGCAGTTGCCCCGGCTTCCCAGGCGCACGTCGATTCGGTTGCCCTGAACACGCCCGCCCGTATCATCCGCCGTTCGCCACCCATAACCGGGAACGAAAACGCGGCTGCCGAGCGGAATGACATCCGGATCGACCGCAACGCCCGGCAGGCTAAACGGACGGCCCGTCCGGGTGCGGCGGCTATGGTCGCACCCCCCACAATAGAAAGAGACACGCATGGCGACCGAGCGCGATTTGCTCGTCCGTGACTTCGTATGGTGTTTTTTCTTTTTGGAGGCGGCAGAGGCGGAAGTACCTGCCGCCAGTGTGATCGAAAGCAGAAGAAGCACAGCGGCTCCCCTCTGCAGCGGTTCGGACAATTTAAGACGGCGCGAACCCGTGGATTTCTCCGTCTCATGAACCGTCTCAGGTGTTATGTCAAACGTCAGTGATTTTCGATGTTCCATTACCAGGCAAATCTCCTCCCGTATTCACTCAGCAAGAATCACGAAAGCCGGTATTAAGCGGATGAAGATTTCCTGAACAGAACTCAGTGCGCGGCTGCGAGAGCCATAGTCGAAAATTAGAAACCCTTGTTTCTGAAATACAAAGCCCCCTCCATAGGGACAGGGGACTTAATTGCCGTATTGTGCTGCCCTACTCGTTCGCGGAGGAGGATTCCCCACCCATCTTCTCAGGGTCGGTTTGTTGTCCTTTGCGACGCTTCCGATAGCGCATCACGCCAAACTGCCCGCCTGCCATCGCGATACCGATGAGTCCGCTCACCATCCCCGGAGGTGCAGGCGTTGGCAGCAACGCCGCGTTTCCACTGAGATCGTTGAAGGTGATAGTACCACTGGTACCATTAGTACTGGTGAAGTTGGGCAGCTGCGTTTGCGCTCCCGTGGTCAAGTTGTTGGTATACCAGACACCGTTACGCGTGCCGTACAGCGTTTGTTCGTCCAGGCTCAGGGCAAGCTGCTGATTGGGAACATCAAGCTGTGATTCAGAATAGTTGGACACGGAGTAACCTGCCGGGATGCTGGAGTTGGCGGTGATGCTCGATTTGAAGAACGTGCCGGGGTCACCTCCCGAACCAAAGACTAAGTTTCCATGACCGTAGAGCGTTCCATTCGCGGTGATAGCGATGTCCCCGAAGTCATAGCTTGTCCGAGCAGTGCCATCGAAGTTTGTGAAAGCGGTCGTGGCCAATGTCGTGAGGTCCACACGGTACAGGGTGTCATTCCCGGCACCCTGGGCACCGTTGACATACCAGTAACCTCCTTTGTGGATACTGCCACTGTCGGTTTCGCCAAGCAGCGCGGTCGCGCTCAGAAGCTGCCCCGACATGGTGTTGGTTCTGCGATCCCAGTAATAGAGTCCGCCAGTGCCCTGGGCTCCCTCGGCGAAGTAAAGACGCTCACTTGCCTGGTCCCAGGCAATTCCATTGATGCCTCCCGTGAACCCGGTATTGAAAACGGGATTCGCGGAGACGGTTCGGGCTACCGGGTTGATGGCATAGATCAGGCCCGTGCCGGTACTGCCATAGATAATAAAGCTTTGCGCCTGGGCTACGGAGGGAGCGAGGAGAAGGGAGAGCCCAAGGGGAACGAGGCATCGAAGTGCCGGACGAGGCCGCCGAGATAACAGGGGCGGGGTGAGAAAGCGACAAAGAAACGGTGCGCGCATGCTGCTTGAAACCTTCTATTTTTGTACTGGCAGCGGGTCGGGCCGAGCATGCCCTTCAGTACAACGTATCTGCCCTATTAATTTTTCAAATAGGTTCTTCCACAGCTTAAGGGAAATTGGCAGCATTTTCTTTTGGGCAGGCGAAAGAGGTAAAAATCGACGACGAAATTCTTTTGATAGCTTGCGGACATCTATGGAAGAAAATAGCAGCCGTCAAGATGCTGCCCTCTTGGCAGCTATGCAATTTGGATCATAAGGAGATCGTTCGTTGTTTATCCGCACAAGCCGAAGCACCATGTCACACCGTCAGCGCAAAGGCAATCGATTGCCTCAAAATAGTCGGCTCAGTCTATCCAGTCTGCGCAAGCGTGCAGGTTTCGTCACGATGACGGTGCTGCTCATCGCACTGATCTGTTTTGTGGGAGCCATAGCTATGGTCAGCGGTTCCTTGATGCAGGTTCAGTCCTCGGCGCGCAGCCAGGACCGGATGACCGGATTGCTCCTGGCCGAAGCCGGAGTCGACGATGCGGTCACCCAGGCGAGCAGCGACATTGCCTTCACGGGACGTACTGCAACTGTCTACGAGGACCCCCCAACCAACAGCAAGAAATTCGGTACCTTTACGACTACGATAACTGAGATATCCGGGGACAAGCGCAAGATCACCTCTATTGGCACCAACACGAACGGCACCACAAGACAGGTCGTGGCTATTATCACTGCCGGGGAGCAGGCACTGGGCGGGGCGGCAATCATGTCCAAGGGGTCGGTGGACATTACCGGAAATGCCGATGTCAACTCGGTTCCCACACCAAACCTCGGGATTTCTCACGTTTACGCCAACACTGATATCAAGATGAAGGGCTCCAGCACGGTCGATGGAATCCTGATGGCAGCCGGAATCGTGTTTGGCGGCTCAGGCTCGAAGGGGACGGTGGAGAACGGGACGCCGGTTCTCTATCCGGACACGGTCACCACCAACAAGTGGCGCCTGGACTGGATCACCGAGGCAAAAGCGGGGGGAACCATGGGCGCGGTCAACAAGAACGATAAGATCACCGCTCCCATGTTTATCAACGGCGGTATTAACCTGGGCAGCAAAGACAAAGTCGAGCTTAAAGGGCCGGGGAGCATCTATGTGAACGGCGACATCGATCTGACGGCGCAAACGGAACTCCTCAACGGGGCGACCTTGATTGTGGCAGGCACCTTCACGCAGACCGGTCAGTCCGTGTACAAAGTAAAGACGGGTACGGCAACGCCGTCCACCCCCACGCCGACCATGGTGGTGTACGGCAGCGGCTATGGGGCGACCTCTGACGTGATCAAGCTGACGGGAGGCTCGCTTGCGGACCAGCAAGGGATTGTTTATGCGGTGAACGGCAGTATCAAAGTAGCCGGCAATTCCATGTTTGTCGGTTCTCTTGTGGCTGGTGGAACCGGAGCCCAGATCAGCGTACACGGC
>JAZKEA010000514.1:0-3857 GCA_040387315.1 Armatimonadota bacterium
TTTGTTGCCCTGGCTGAACATTCCTGAAAATACCTGCGATTCGGGTACGGTTGGGGGTACGGTAGGCCGTTAAGATAGGGAAGATACTCCGGATACTATGGATGCTCTAAGGAATTCTCACGGCTTCTCTTGCCCCCCGTGAGGATAGGCGAAGGGAGGAGGTTCGAAACGCCCCTCCTCTCTTAGTCGCTTAGTCGCCGTCGTGCAGCAGC
Source organism: Armatimonadota bacterium (assembly GCA_040387315.1). GTDB lineage: Bacteria > Armatimonadota > Armatimonadia > Armatimonadales > Armatimonadaceae > JACMJB01. The sequence continues at coordinate 213 of JAZKEA010000514.1, forward strand.
GGACGCAACACATGAGAACCGTGACTCATGGGCAGAATGGGCACGTTTCTACCAACAAACTGGTACTTTCACCGATAAGGAAATCCGCATAGGCGGGCAAGCCGTGTTACTGTTTAAGCGTACAGGAGATCTGAGGCTTTTCTACAGTTCCCCTAGTTCCCAGCGCTCCTGCCGCGACCGTCGCCGCCCGGCAGATAAGAGATCACGTTCTGAATCTCTGTGAATCTCTGAGCACAACGATGGCGCACAGAAATAAATCCTACGTTACATGCGCTTTGTCTCCGCTTTTGCTCCTTCGCTACGCACTATACACACCAGACGCACTATTGCTGGCGCGTCTGCCCTGCTCGGTCTTGTCGGTCTTGCTTGTGTTGGTACCAGTACCACGGCACGCGCTCAGAGTCTTAATGGCCAAGCGGTGACGGTGACGCTGAATGGCCCCGCCCAGACCACGGTTAACCGAAATCTGGGGACTCAAACGGTAACCCCGACTGGTGTCGATTTCAGTTATTTTGGTGCCGTTACTATTACGGTCACTCCCAATCAGGTGGTGTTCACCAATAATCCAGGCAACACAGTCGTTTACGGTGCCGTACCGTTCGTCGGCTTTCAGATTGCCCAAACGGGAGCTTTACCTGCGGCTTTCACGAGTGTCACCCTGGATGCGGCTTCCAATGTAAGTGGATTCGACGCCAGCCGAATCAGTTTTGACAGCACCAACATTTTTGCTAATTTTCAGGGGTTACGAACCACGAGCGGTCAAAACGTGACGCTCAACCTGGGATTCGCCCCCGCCGCTGCCGCCGTCCCCGAGCCCTCCGAGTGGCTGGCAATGGGCATGGCAACCGCCTCTATCGGTGGCCTGATGGTCCGCGCACGGCGACGCAAGGCTGTCAAGAGCAGCGTTACTCCTGTAGCGTAGCAGCCAAAGCGCTGAGATGATAAAAAGCCTGCCGGGACCGCCCAAACAGCGGCCCGAGCAGGCTTTTCCTTTGGGTTTGTGATGGTATCACAAACATACATTATCACTACCAAGAGAATGCTTCCTCTTAAACTTCTACCGTTCTACCGGGCAGAGCGGGTAGATGTTGCTGGATAGGTATTGAGAAGACGTGTCATTCTCATAACCTATTTTAAGGCTAATTGAGTACGTTTTTTCTGGGAGATGCAGCGAACTCTGCAATCCTCAATCCTCCAACGATTGATGCGAAGAAAGTGAATATGACACAAGAACGAACTGTTCGTGAACTCGGGGGCGAAATCTGGGGCGAAATCGAACTCGCAAGACGGGACGCGGAGCGCGAAGGGAAAAAGACATTTACCGTTTTCGACTGGACTACTCCCAATCTAATAGCTGAACTCGTTATGGGAGTGCTGGCTCGCCACACCGGGAAGCGGATAACCAACGATGCCGATATACCTGTTGACCCGTTGCCCGTAAACCAGGACATTGCGAGCCGCTAACCTGCTTCTATAACCTTGTGAAAGAAACGTTTTGAAGAGACGTTCGCTCCCCATAGCACTCGAATTCAGGCTGCTTTCTTTCTCGGCTGGCGACGCTTTCGCTTGCGGCTGCTTTCGTCCGAGTCCGCAAACAGCCGGCGAAGCTGATCGAACTCATCATCGGCCAGGTGATACCCGAAGATGGACCGCATGCCTGCAACCTCTTGCCAGGTAAACCAGCGAGGCATGTCTTCCCGTGATGCTTTTCGGGTCGGGATGTGCTCGTAAAAGCAGACCGCGACGCACGACGGTAGATCCTGGTCCGCGTCTTTCTCCCGCTTCTGTACCAGACACCAGTCCGCAAAGGCATAAATCCGCTGGATCAGGCTTTCATCGCGCGGCTCGTCATAAGCACGTTCGAACGCATCGGCTAGTGTTAGCCAGAGTCCCATCGGGTTCTCGACTTCCTCAAAGACTTCCGTCATTTCCGGAAACGCCTCTACTGCCTTGGTTCGCCAGTCGGGTTCACTCATTTGGGATAATCTTTTTCGAGACAATTTTGACTCTACGCAAACCACATTAGGCTGCCTCTACACCTCTAGCGCAACGGCCAGAAAATCGATAGGGACACCATGAACCTATTGAAACTACTGAAACTATTCAATGGCCTTTCGCGTTCCGGGAAGAGTGAAAACCAGGCCCGAGTGGCTTATGGCAATCGCGTCGTCCCCGGCCACTTCGACTTGATAGCCGACAAAGCTGCCATCTTCGTTCGTGAACAGACCCGCTACCGTACCATCTCGGTGCAGGAAGAGGTCCGCTGTCGGTGGAAAACCAACAGTTGGCTTTCCATTCTCGAACTTCGCATAGGCACTCAGCGAGTAGCTGTTGCCAGAGGCGTTGCGGAACAGGTTGCTTGCCTCTACACCGGCGATCTGTCTCTGCGAGATCAGCTTGCCCATTCGGTCGAACACCAGCAGGCGCACACCCACGTCCGCTGTGGCCTCCTGCGGGTTGATGACAACCAGCATAAACGAGCCATCGAGACTGCAGCCGATACCCGTAACATGGAACCGGAGGGATTGGCCTTCAGAACCTCCAGAGACACCGGCAGAGACACCGACCCCTGACGCTCCTGAGATCAGGTTCTGAATGTCCCGCTCCCAGACCAAGCCCTTCGTGGCATCGAAGAGCATCAGGCGGTGGGCTGAGGCTGTCTGCAGCAGGAGCGGCTTGAACCGCTCGTTAGGAATGCTAACCCGGTTCTGCTGAAAAATCATGTGGGCTTTGCGAAAGGCCTTAGGAACATCCCACTTCCAGAGAGTCTCGTGATCTCCAACATATCTCCCTTCCGGTGTAAACAGGAGACGCGTGCCGGATACCGATACGGCTCCAGCGGGGAAGCCAGTACTGGGTGAAAAAAAGGTGCCGGAATCGAATTTTATGTCAGGGTGTGTTTGCTGCCGTCGGTATTGCATCTCCATGGTTTCCGGTTTGCCATCCGGTCCCACCTCATAACGAGGAAAGGTGTATTGCTCCCGCTCCTTCAGAAGCCGCTGCTGGCTCTTCCGATCCACTCCGCTCTGCACGGGCACAAGGCGCGGTACCTGTTCGAAGCCGATTGTCTCGACCGGAACCGGTAGGACTGCTTTCTCCTGAGCTTCCGAAATGGCAGGAGCGGGTCGTTCTGGAGGAGCGGCGAGAGCGGGAACGGACAGGGACAGCAGCAGAATTGGGATGAGCACGGAGATTGTTCCAGGTATTGGTATAGGTGTAGGTGTAGGTATAGGTATCGTCACGGGTATCTCCAGATCTCCAGATCTTTACGTTTTCAGAGGAGTGGGCCAGTCGGGATCACTTGAGGATGAAATCGTGGCCTTTTCGATGCTCCCCGTCGCGAAGCCGCACGACATGCTCTTTGATGTTATGCAAGTTCAAGTTAGGCACAGCAGCATCAAACTTGGAAGCGGTCAATTTAGTTTCGAAGCCCGGATCAACCTTCTTGGTGTAGTGGCCCTCGGCATCTGTTGTTACATGAAATTCCCATTCCAGATTCAGTATCTTGGTAGGTTCAATGTAAGTGTGTTCAATGCCCCGAAAAACCCGCTTTTGGGGCTTTGCTGGCTCAGGCTCGCGGGCTTCAAACGGAAATACCGCGCCTTTTGGACGGCTGTTTGCCTGACGAACTCTTGCCCCCAAAAT
>JAZKEA010000515.1:0-951 GCA_040387315.1 Armatimonadota bacterium
ACATTTACAGCATTATCCGATCAACGAGGGGACATTAGTGGGACGACAGGTACAGGAACTGCAAAGGGAATTGTAACAGAGAAACGGCACCAAATACGGATTTAGTTCGCGATACTATCCGGCACCCTGCCCCGTAGCGTCTGCAGCGCCGCTTTATGCCACTGGCTCACGGCCTGGTGTGACACTCCTTCTGCCTCCGCGATCTGCCGGAACGTCTTGCCCTCGGCATAGTGGGAGCGGATCACCGTGCCAAGTCTCGCCGGCAGTGTCTCCTCGACCACGCGCCAGAGGTACCGCTGCCCTTCCCAGTCGGTAACGGTCTGCTCTGTCCCCCGGCTCCCGTCCGGTATCAGCTCGCCTATGCTCTGCCCGGTCTCGCCGCCGTTCCTGCCCGGTGCCGGGAGATCAAGCGGTATCTGTCGCGGCAGTCCGTTGACCTCGCTCCACTTCTCCATCCTGCGGTGTGCGAACGCTCCTGCGGCACACTGAAGCGCCGCGCCTGCTGTCGCCCAGCGGATGCGCCCGATGGCGTGTGTGGCGAAGGCAGCGCCTTTGGACGGGTCGAAGCACTGCGCGGCCTGCACCAGTGCCAGATACCCCGCGGCCTCAACTTCTTCCCGGTCGGAGTCGCAAAGCCGGGGATGCGCTTTCCTCACGGTCAGTTCAACGAGTCGCCAGTTTTCACTCACCAGGCGATCCACTTCTTCCCGCTCCTGCAGTCCGGTTCTGTCAGTTATTCGTGACCGTGCTTTATCCATAGCAGTTATTATATAGCCTTATAAATGCGTGTCTATTACTCGCTTTACTTATGACTAGATGATACAATAAAGGCATAAGTAGCATTCGCACTTATCGCTATCTACGTCGGTTATGTGAGGAGTAAACAGCATGGCAAGCACGTTAGAGGCGCAGGAAACGAAAGAGGATACGGAGTTGGCAAAGACCCATCGG
>JAZKEA010000515.1:961-6015 GCA_040387315.1 Armatimonadota bacterium
TCGGTTATGGGAGGAGAACGTACCAATGACAAGCACCGTGAGAGCGCATACATGCAAGCATGTATTAGTGCAGGAAACGAACGAAGTAGAGGAGGGCGCGGCTTTGGCAAACCGTCGAAACTGGCGGCGAACGTCGCTGATGATTCCAGTCAAGATGCTGGAAGACTTAGATGCAGCGGCAGCAGATCAAGGGCTGAACAGCCGCGCCGACCTCATACGGATCGCCTGCCACTCGTATATGCGGAACAAGATCAACGAGCCGGAACTGCCGCCCACCATCACCTCTGAAAGTGTCGCAACACGGATGAGGACAAGGTACTGAGATCCCGAATCATTTTCAGTACAGATTGAACCGGCTATCACTATCCTCTACCGGTAACGCCATAGGCTACAACGTCAACGGGTGCGGCGACCCTATGGCGTTCAAGTTGTCTTCTGCCGATACGCCGGGGCGCGATGATGATTTCACGGGCGAACAGTTCCTCGCGCCCGTCATTTTCTCCCTGAGTGGCATCGTCAAAGGCACGACCTGGGATGATCTGGAGGACAAGATCCATGCCCTTAGATTGGCCTGCGTAACTCCTGCCCGTGTCCCCTTCTATCGCACCGCTGACCGCTACCGCATGGTGCAGGTGATCGGACAAAGCGGTTTAGACGATTCGGCGGCGTCGAAGCTGCGGACGGCGGCAATGGACTTTGAACTGGTGATGAAGGGCGATCCGTACACCGAAAGCGACACGATTTACTCTTATGCGCCGGGGACCACGGGCATTGATGTTCTCTATGTCCTGGATGTTTCCCCGAGTATGGATGAAGCGTTTCCGGGGTCAACTTCAAAAATGCAGGCGGCAAAGGATGCCATCATCGCGACCAACGCCACGCTCGCGGCAGGCAGCGCGGGGAATCGGGCAGGACTGATTACCTTCAGCAACATAGCGACCACGGCTGCGGACCTTTCCGGGGATTTCGCGGCACTAAATGCCCTGGTACAGAGCCAGACATCGGCGAGCGGCACGGATACCGCGGAAGGTATCACCCTGGCTCAAACCCGAATGGCCGCGACCCGAGATCCGGCAAATCAGACCATCCTCATTCTGATAACCGATGGTGCGGCAAATGATGTGCCTGCCGCTGAAGCTGCGGCCCAGACGCTGAAAGACACGTACCCCGGCTGGTTCCTGTATGCCGTTGCCATCAATTCGGGCGGCTTCAACACTGCTTCGATGCAGATCATCGGTAATAGCATCGGCGACGGCTACAGCGAGGTAACGACTTCCTCTGGAACTGCCGATGCTATCGGGATTCTGACCACGATAGCCTCAACCGTGGAAGGAACCGCAGATTCCGAGCCGACACTGCTTCTTTCCGTGACAGTGGCACCAGGCGGCGGGCGCGTCCTCCTTATCAATACCGGAAACAGCACCGTAACCACGCTCGCGCCAACCGCCACAGGGATCTACAGCCTCAACACGGCAAACGAGACGATTACAAAGAACGGTGTGGACGCTTCAAGCCTCCTGCGTGGTGGAGAGTTACCCATGCTTCTTGGAGGGCAGACGCTTGATGGTGCGTTCTCCCTGATGACCAGCGGCGGCGCGGTCGCCGAACTTCTCCGTATTTCGTGGCGAAACAGGTGGTACTAGCGAAATGACATTCAGCATTACGGTGACATCGAAGGCCACGGGCTCGGTGCGAACGCTGCGCAATTCCAAACACTTCTCCCGGTGGGAAGGCACGCTGGAGCGTAGTGGTGGGATGCAGGACTTTTCCCTTGCCCTTCATGCCGCCTTTACCGAGCTTACCGATGTCGGTATTGGTGACACGATTGAAGCGTCCTACGCGGGAATCCTTCGCTACCGGGGGATCATCGAACAGCCGGAACGGTCGAACATTGATTCGCGCCCCTTCAATCTTTCGGGCTTTGGTCTTGCGTTTCGGGCAGGGCAGCGGGAAGTCGACGGGCAGTACCTTTTCCCTGAACCGACTGATGTTTCCGTGGCGTGGCGCAACATCGTGGCTGATGCCGTGGCTACGGGAAGCCTTGCCGATGTCGTGATTCAGGCGCTCCCGGTCGGTGCCCTGGTGGAGCAAGTGGAAGCCGTCCGTAAGCCCTTCGGAGCCGTAGCACAGGAGATTGTGGAGGGTATCGCAGAGAACCGGGCTGTGTGGGGCGCTGACGTGGTGACTGATACCGCAGACCCGGCATTCGGTCAGGACCGGCTTTACTTTCGCCCTATCGACACGGCGATAACTCACTACATTGGAATGCCGGGACAGGCGACGGGTGCCTCCTCTTATACGAAATCTTCCGGCGATGTCAAGAACCAGCTCCGCATCATCGGCGGTGCCCCTCGCTATCCGCAGTTGTTCGGCAACTCTTCCTTAGAGCGTCTGCTGTTCTCCGGTGAAACCGTGGGCGGACTGCTGACCAACGGCAACTTTGAACTCGGCAGCGACGGCATGACGCTTTCGGGTGATGCCGCCATAAAGCCTGCAGGCGGTGAGGAAGGGGCACCTTACAGCGGCGAAAAAATGCTCGAACTCGACGGCGCGGGTGAAGAAGCGTATTGGACAGAGAACCCGGTGGCCGTGGTTGTAGGCAAGGATCACACGGTCACGGTGCGGGCTCGTATCGAGACGACAGCGGCAACGGATGAAGCAGCGGCAATCAAGTTTCAGTGGCTTGGCGCAGGTGACGCCCCCATCGGAGCGGAAGAGACGATAACCATTCCGGCGTACGGAAGCACGGAAGAAACCAAGCTTTCGGCCTACTGGACTCGCTTCTCGCGGGTGTCCCGCTGCCCTGTGGGCGCGACCGGTTTCCGCTACAAACTGGTGTGGACCGCAGGAACCGGCGGTGCAGGGCGCGGCATCCTGTTTGATGCCGCTAACGTCTACAGCAACGCCGCGCTCGTCGGCGACGGCTGGCAGATCACAACGGATGGCGACGGTGAAGTGCTGCGCCAGGACTGGGACACGGATGGCGCGTGGGACGGCAAGCGGTGTCTTTTCCTTGATGTGACAACGCCGGGAGGCTCAGACGACAATATCAAACTGGAGCGGCAGAACGCGGCCCCGATAGCAGTCGTGGGCGGGCAGGGTCTGACGCTCTCCGCAATGGTGAAGGCCCTGCCTGATGCACCCCATCCCGACATTCATATGCAGGTTCGCTACTTCAAGGCGGATGGCTCCGAGATACTGCCGCGCGGCTTTGTGTCTTACAGCGCTGCGGAAGATTGGTCCTCGTGGACGCGGATCAAGAATACCGTCACCGTTCCGCAGCTCGCCACGCAGGTACAGGCTTACCCGAACTTTAAGGGCGATGGGCAGGTTCTTATCGATGCGCTTTCCCTGCGTGACTCGCAGGCGGATGAATCCGAGTATCTTCGCGATGGGAACTATACCGTCCTGATCGACTGCCACGACCCCGCGCTCACCGGCCTCTCTGCTGAGGTGGTGGCGTCTCAGACCACGTATGGCATCCGGCGTGAGCAGGTGAACGTCGATTCCGTCACGACACTCTCCGAAGCGCGGCGATACTGCGAGGCGTATTTCCCCGGTCAGGCGGTTCCCTTTACCCGCCCTCCCGTGGTCCTCTATGATGATGCCCGCGTATTCCTGCCGGGGCAGCGGGTGAAACTCACGGGCAAGGATGGCATGTTCTTTATGGGCGGGCTGGAGTCCTTGCCGATTATGCGGGTCCGGATGTCCTTTGACGGCAAATGGACGCAGACGCTCGAACTCGCAAACGAGGTGCCCGACGCAGCGGAAGCGTTCCTGAAGCAGTTGAAGAAGATGGCAGGAACCAGGGGAACAGCTGCCGCCGGTTCCTATAGTGCAGCGGCAGCGGGGCAAAGTTCCGGCAGTGCCCCGGCAGGCATTTCTCTGTCAAAGGCTTCTGTGAGTGCGACCGATACGACTGCGAATTACCTGGACTCAAAGATCACTGTCACCGGGACGGGCATTACAAAAACGGTTCTGAATCCCGGCGCGGACGAAGTGATTCAATTCACCGTAAACGCTGGCGAGAATCAGGAAGTTATTGATGCTCGAACGGAACCGGCGACAACCCCGGTTACCGCAGGCCAAACCTATGCAACGCTGAAGGCTCGCCTCGACGGGCTGCTGACGCGGATTGCGACACTGTTCTCCCGAACGATCACAGCAGGAACCGGCTTAACGGGCGGTGGCGATCTGACCGCAAATCGAACTATCAGCCTTGCCGATACAGCGGTATCTCCTGGTGCTTATACCAATGCCAGTATCACGGTAGATCAGAAAGGCCGACTAACCGCGGCAGCGACCGGCTCAGGCGGCGGCGGTGGCGCGGGGTCGGTCGTTACTGCCCCTGCTGCCTCGACTGCCAATGTCATTATCCCCAGTGTTGCGGGCGTTCTTCCGCTGGCGATTCAGCCCAATGATGCCGCAGGGCAGAACGTGATGGAGTGGCGCAATAGTACAGGAACAACGCTCGGATCACTCCGAAGTTCGGGCGCGATGATTCTGGGAGGTACCGGGACCCCTGCGGCATGGCTGCATACCATTTCCGGCAGTGCCGCTTTCCCGGCTCTGATAGCGAAAGCCGCTGCGTCCCAAACTGCCAATATTGCGGAGTTTCAGGATTCCGGCGCTGTTGCTCAGACGTTTATCAATGCGACGGGGCACCTGCAGACGGCTCGGCTCGGCGTGGGGAAAGTGCCTGATCCTGGTGCTACGCCCTTCCCGATAGACGCGGAAAACAGCACGTCGGCGCTTCTCCGCATGACGAACACGGCCACCCCTTCGGCTTCCTCTGGTGCGGGTATTGTCTGTTTGACATCGACCGCGCCGACTGCCACGGGGCAGCGCCTCGGCTTCTATCTTCTTGGCGAGAGAACCACACCTACTTACTCAGTCGGAATGCAAGGATGGTCCGCAGAATCGTGGGCAGGCACCGGTAAGGGCTCTTACCTGACGATAGAAACCACCACGATAGGTTCGGCAACACGAACGGAAAAGGCTCGTTTGACGGATGCGGGCCTCTTCGGTGTGGGCGGAACTCCGCACTCCACCGT
>JAZKEA010000515.1:6025-8194 GCA_040387315.1 Armatimonadota bacterium
CGCATCGGTGGGGGATGATCAAGGCCTACTGGAAGCTCTACCCTTACAGTCACTGACTGCGTTATTCTCGCGGCGGGCGGCACCACAATGACGCTTCCCTCAGCGACGGGCATTGCGGGGCGGCAGTACACGATCAAGAAGTTCGATGCGGTCGGCGGCGCGGTAACGGTCGCAACGACATCGAGCCAGACTATCGACGGGGCAACGACGTACTCCCTCGCCAGTCAGTACAACTCGATCACGGTTGTTTCCAGCGGAAATAACTGGTTCATTATTGGGAAGGTTTAGCAGTAAAGATCAAAAAGAAGCCTGCCCCTGCTGGCAACTAGGCCGCAGACTGAGTGTCAAATACTGCATAGCTAAGATTGGATTACCACTGTAGATACCTATGCAAGCTTTTAGAACACTATGGAGTCGGGTCAACAGCACGGGCGGGCAGATCCTCCTCACCGTGGCTGCCCTGCTCCTCCTGGCGTGTGTGGTGCATTACTACCGGGCGCAGGTGCCCAATCTGCCAGCGAGTGAGACAACGCGGGTAGGGCAGAAGGCGAGACAGTACAACGGAACGCTCGCCGACTTTGCGCGACGTCTAACACAGTGACGTTATCGGTTCGCACGGTACCGCTCGGCAGCCTTACGCTTCTTCTCTTCGTAGTATTCGTCCCGCGCTTCTAATCGGGCTTTCTCACGGTCCTTTGTCGCCTGGCGTCGGGCTTCTGCTTTTTCCGCTTTGTTCATAGCCTCTAGTTTTGCTTTCATAAAGAAGATGACAAGGACGACGGGGATGACGTACCAGAACGGCAGTAGCAGATCCGTGATGAGCAGCTTGAACGTGCTGCCCAAGACGTCCGGCCAGAAGTCGTCCAGTTGCCCTTTTGGATACACGATACTAGACGTTGGCGTAGGATATGGCGTAGGGGTCGGCAGTGTTTTCTCCTCGTGGGCTCAGTGGGTCGGAAGTAAATCAGGACTGGCCGGTTAATGGGTCCATTATAAAGTAACTTTCGTGTAACGGAGTAGGACCAAGGCAAAAGAAAACCCGCTGTTCAGCACTGAAGCAGCGGGTGTCGGCTCTATCAACTTGTGACTCTAGTGTAGTGCCCCCGTACTGTCGCCGTCAGGCACTTTCGCCCCGTTAATCATTTCGCTGTCAGGGGATTATGTCCCTACCCTGGCGTCGGTACCTACTTATATTTGCTTTTCGTGGCGGGAGTGGCTGTATTGCTGCCAAATGCGGGTGTCGCCTTCACACTCACTGCCTGCCCATTGGTGGCACCCAATCCAAGACTGGGCCATGGAATAGAGAATGTCCAAGATTGACCGGGATCTAATCGGGTGGCGGAGACAGCGCGATCACGAGCCACTGCCGCGCCGCCCTGGTTGACGAAGATCACCTCGACCTCGACATTCTCTACCGCTTGCTCCGTAGTGTTTGTGACGGTGCCCCCAAGCGTCGTGACCCGGTTTACGGAGTCGTATACCATCCCCACGTTCTTGGCGAAAAGTACCGGGCTTGGACCTGATGGTATGCCCGTTGCTGCCATCCCTTCTGTTCCTGTCGATCCGCCTCCGCCAAATGAGCCTGCCCATCCCACGCGCTCGGGCTCGGTGGCATTGGAGAGCCGCGCCGTGGTCCAAACGTGCTGCCCCTTCTGCGGACCATCGAGCAGCTCCACCAGGCGCATTGTCTCGTGGTGAGATCCCCGGGCCGCGAAGTTTGCCACACCCTGCCGGTCAAGGGTGTTCCACGCGCTAAAGTCAGGTGCCGCGCTTCGCACCAGGCGTACCTGCTGGGGCTGCTGTGCCACAACTCGCCCTGACGACAGAAACCCCTCCGCCTCAGTCCGGCGCTTTGCTAGTTCCCGGTCATAGTCCCCGCGTTTGATCCCGTAGAAGCCTGCGAGCGTGGGGCCGGGTTCTCCTGTCTCGCTTTGGACAGGCCACAGGTAGTGAATACCCTCGCCGGTGAGGTACCGATACTCCAGATAGGTGGTCATGTCGGTGCGGCTTACCCCGGCGTAGAAGGGGTAGGTGATCCGGTGTGTGGTACCCATGGCAGCGACAGGGACAGCGGAGGGCAACGATGCCCCGTCTGCCTGTGCGTGGCTCTCCTGCGGCATGGTCATCAGGCAGAGCGCCAAGGCTCCTGCCAGGGGAACGGTTCTGAGT
>JAZKEA010000515.1:8204-9682 GCA_040387315.1 Armatimonadota bacterium
TGAGTATCGGTCTGAGCACCTGTGGTATCGGCTTCATCGTGCTTATCCTTTGTGTCTTTGGCCGCCATGAGTGGCGGAACATCAGGGGATATTGTAACCGAGGAAAGCCAGATTTGGATTAACGCTTTTTCTTTTTGACGGTCTTCGTTGGCTTTGGCTTGATCTGCATCGGCTGCATTGGCCGGGATTTGAGAAAAGCGCCGGGAATGTCAGGGCGTTCAAAACTGCCGTTATGGGCAAGTACGATTGTTGCGAGAGTTGCTCGGGCCCGCCAGATAGGAACATCGTCGCTGTCAGCCATCTCTTGAGCTACTTCCTCAAACTGGCTGCGCTGCGTCGCACTGGTCACGTGTTTCATCCACTCATTCCAGAGACTTTGTGACGCTTCCTCGCTCTGCAGCAGGGCTTCCGTGATTTGGCCGGCCTGCTCTTGAAGCCGGTCCATCTCCAGTATGTTCAAAGCCCGGTCGCTAAACGCTAGTTTTGGTTTGGGTTCCATGCGCGAAGATTCACCGTGCCTGTTTGGTTCCCCTCTATGAAACTGCAAGGAGTAAAACTAGGTAAAACTAAATCACCTAACCCTGACTCTGCTAGGTTTTAGGTTTTTGGGCAGAGGTGGACAGGCGAGCAGGAGCAAATATCTCCCCTCGCTTGGAACACCGCCATTGCTGAGCGCTTCATCGCTCAGTTTAAGCGCGACGGATGATTGTCCGCCTGCTCTGGTTCGACGTCTGCCGCTGGGACACTATGCGCCGCGCCTGAGCACCGAGGAGACCGACCACAGTATTGCCGACTATCGCATTGGAGACAATGCCGAGTACAGGATAGCCGGGAGGTTCTTTGTTAAGAATCCAGATGGCGCACAAACTGGAAATCGCCGCAACCGCGATTGCAAGGCCAGAGATGGCTCCCCATCGCCGACTTCGCCCCACTATACCTAACGTGAAAGACAGCGTAAGTGGTACGACAACGAGACCCAAAAAGATCAGGTAATTAAACAGGGAGATCATGGGACGATCAAGGTAATTTTGCCCAGCATTAAACTGATGAATAGTAAAGCCCAGGCTACCGTAGGTTGCGGCGACAATAGCACATGCGATCATCGTTGTTACAACCTGCAGTCTGGTTAGGTTGCGCGTCTGAGGCTGAACCACCATGGTCGACTGGGCATCGGTACCGTTCTTCTCCTGCTCAATGGCAAGGTGAACGAACTCCGGCTTAACACCTATGTCGGCGGCGATTGCCTCGATCTGCTCTTGGGACAGCATCTGCCCATGGACTTCCTGAAGAGCACCCGCCCGCGCGAGGATGCGCTCTGCCGCCGTCGGCTCGAAGAGTGCTGGAGTCGGAGTGGGTTGAGTGGGTTGAGTGGGTTGAGGGGGCTGTGACAGCAGAGGTTCCGGCACTGTCTGGATCGGTTGCGCCGTTTCGGACTGGTGGTACCACGCCTTTGTCTCACCGCTGCTTAGTGTCTGCCG
>JAZKEA010000516.1:0-12136 GCA_040387315.1 Armatimonadota bacterium
CAGCCTCGTCTCGCTTTTCCCCCCGACCTACAAAAACCGACCGAACGGTCTGCGCCCCGACCTGATGCAGATGCTCGTCGATATGAAGCCCGCGTTTCTGCGCTTTCCCGGCGGCAACTATCTCGAAGGCGGCAGTATCGAGAACCGTTTCGACTGGAAAAAGACGCTTGGGCCGCTTGACCAGCGTCCCGGACACCGCGGCCCCTGGGGCTATCGCTCGACCGACGGCATGGGGTTGATGGAATTCCTGCTCTGGTGCGAGGACATGGGCGCGGAACCCCTGCTTGGTGTCTACGCAGGCTACTCGCTTGGGGGTCAGTTTGTGAAAGCCGGGCCGGAGCTCACGCCGTTCGTGCAGGAGGCCCTGGACGAGATCGAGTATGTCAGCGGTCCGGTGACCACTAAATGGGGAGCGCAGCGGGCAAAGGACGGACATCCCGCGCCCTTCAAGCTCCGCTATGTCGAGATCGGTAACGAAGATTTCTTTGACAAATCCGGCAGCTACGACGGACGTTTTGCCCAGTTTTATGATGCCATCAAGGCGAAGTACCCGAATCTGAAGGTTATCTCCAGCGTCGGCTTCGAGCAGCCGAAAGAGAAACAGGTTCAGAGCCGAAAGCCGGATGTCGTGGACGAACACTACTATCGTACCGCCGACGGCTTTCTGAAAATGTCGCCGGAGCATTACGACAAATACGACCGTAAAGGCAGTCCCAAGATTTTTGTCGGGGAGTGGGCCGCCCACGAGGAAATCGCCCCCTGGGACCCGCGCTCGCGAAACCTTCCGCCGACCCCGAGCATGAAGGCTGCCATCGGGGATGCCGCCTTTATGACAGCGATGGAGCGGAACGGCGACCTGGTTACCATGCAGTGCTACGCGCCGCTTCTCGTGAATGTCAATCCGGGCGGGCGGCAGTGGCGGCCCAATATGATCGGCTATGATGCGCTGCAGGTGTACGGTTCGCCCAGCTACTATACCTTTCAGATGTTCAGCGTGAACCGTGGAGACTCGATCCTCAAGGTTTCGCAGACGGGCGCGCCGCTTCTGAGTTCGGTCACCCGGGACAGCAAATCCGGCGCACTCTTTATTAAGTATGTGAACCCGCAGCCGACACCGCAGACCGTCAGTATCGACCTCAAAGGGACCCGATCTGTCGCCTCAAACGCCACGGAGATCGTGCTTGCCGCCGACCCGAAGGAAACCAACGCTTTGGAGGACGGGAAGAAAGTCGTGCCGCAAACCCGGAAGATATCCGGTATCAAGCCCACTTTCACCCACACGTTCCCGGCGAACTCGATCACGGTTCTTCGGCTGGAGTCGAAATAACGTAACGCATGAGCACGCTGCCCAGCACGCTCACCCGTCCAAGTTTGGGGTTAAGGATGTTATCCACATCGGCGGCTGGGCAGAGGGACGCTGCGTATTAAATCTCTCGGCGAGAAGGCGAAGCTGATGGACAAGCCGATCTCCGATATCACAATGCTCGGCAGCCTCGAGAGACTCCGATGGTCGCAAACCGCCGACGCACTCCTGATCGAAAAGCCGCAGAATCAACTCAGCGACATCGCTGTCGTCCTCAAGTTCACGCCTCGGCGCTGAGGAAAGATAAAAATAGTACGAAGATGAAAACAGGACTTTTACTGTTAGCCGCCCTGCTTCTTTTGAACACGAACGCCTTTGCGCAGGATAAAAATTTCTACGTGTTCCTTGCCTTCGGGCAGTCCAACATGCAGGGAGGACGCACGGATGCCCAGGATAAGGGACCGGTCGATGAGCGCTTCCGCGTCCTGGCACCCGTTGACTTCCCAGAACTCAAACGAGAAAAAGGCCGCTGGTATCCGGCAGTTCCCCCGCTGGCGCGACCCGATGCCGGCCTTTGTCCCGCCGACTACTTCGGTCGGACGCTGGCGGCCCGTCTTCCGGCTAACATCAGAATCGGCGTGATCAATGTGTCTGTCGCCGGCTGTAAGATCGAGCTTTTCGAGAAGGATAAGTATACCGCGTACTCTGAGACCGCCCCGCCGTGGATGAAGAACATGATCGCCTCCTACGGCGGCAACCCGTATCAGTATCTGGTTGACATGGCGAAGCTGGCGCAAAAAGACGGTGTGATCAAGGGAATCCTGCTGCATCAGGGCGAGTCCAACACCAATGACCGGGAATGGCCCGGTAAGGTCAAAGGAGTTTACGACAGCCTCCTCAAAGACCTGAACCTCAAGGCGGGCGAGGTGCCTCTGCTCGCGGGTGAACTGGTGAACGCGGATCAGAACGGTGCCTGTGCCAGTATGAATGCCATTATTCAAACCCTGCCCAGGACGATTCCCACCGCGCACGTTATTTCCTCAGCAGGCTGCACGGCCCTCCCCGACCGACTGCATTTCGATCCCGCTGGCCTGCGGGAATTCGGAAAACGCTACGGAGAAACCATGATGTCCTTACTGAGTCCACAAACCAGCGCGTCTGACGCGTCCGACTGGAAACCCGCTACATCGAATCAGGGGGGGCGACAGTACCCACAGGTCAATGCGGAAGGCCGTGTCCGCGCCCGGATTGTCGCTCCGGAGGCGCAGAAGGTTCTCCTCGATATTGGCGGAGTCAAATATCCGCTGACCAAAGGCGACGATGGGGCGTGGATCGGCGATTCCAACCCGCAGGACGAAGGTTTCCACTACTATCAGGTCGTCATCGACGGTGCCCAGGTTCCGGACCCCAGCAGCCTCTATTTCTACGGGGCCAGCCGATGGGGAAGCGGGATCGAGATCCCTGCAAAAGACCAGGATATCTATGCGGTCAAAAACGTGCCGCATGGTGAGATGCGGGAAGTCCGCTATTTTTCCAGGAGCAGCAACTCCGTGCGTCATTGCTATGTCTACACCCCGCCGCAGTACGACAGCGATCCGAAGAAGCGTTTTCCCGTGCTCTATCTGCAGCATGGCGGCGGCGAAGACGAAACCGGCTGGGGCAGTCAGGGGCGTGCCGGGCTGATCATGGATAATCTGATCGCGGAGAACAAAGCCAAACCCTTTATCATCGTTATGGAGAACGGCGGCGGTATACCGCGTCCCCCGGCTCCGCCTGCGGGCGTTCCCGCACCACCCGTGCCACCTGCTCCAACCGCGGGTGCGGGGGCAGTCGGGCCGGGAGGCCGTGTCTTCAACTTCGGCCCGTTTGAACGGGTGCTTCTCGATGACCTGATCCCGTTTATCGATAAGAACTACCGCACGGCTGCCAAACAGTCGGAGCGGGCCATGGCAGGCCTTTCCATGGGCGGCATGCAGACGCGTGCGATCACCCTTGCCAATCCTGCTGTGTTTTCCCATATCGGCGTCTTCAGCGGCGGAAGCATCGCGCCGTCGGAAATCTCCGATGTAACGGCATATAAGAAGAACGTGAAAGTCATGTTCTTCAGCTTTGGCGGTCGTGAGGGCGGCGCGGCATCGGCAAAAGCCAACGCGGATGCGCTTAAAGCAGCCGGCATCAATAGCTACTACTACGAGTCGCCGGAGACAGGACATGAGTGGCAGTCGTGGCGTCGCAGTCTGTATCAATTCGCGCAGTTAATTTTTAAGAACTGAACAGAACGAAATAAATCACGATGAAATGCTCGTTGTTCCCGGTTTTCACAGTATTCCCGGTGGCGTTTGCAGTGCTTTCCACGCTTTTCGGCACGGTTAGTGCGCACGCTCAGACTCCCGTCCCCATTCCCGGCGGAAACCCTCTCTTTCGGGATAGCTTTACCGCCGACCCCGCGCCGCTCGTCGTGGGCGATACGCTCTATGTCTATGCGGGCCGCGACGAGGCAAAGGAAGGCGAAATGTTCAACATGACGGCCTGGCTTTGCTACTCGACGAAAGACATGAAGCGCTGGACCGCGCATGGGGCGATCATGAAACCGACCGATTTCAAGTGGGCAACCAGAGACGCCTGGGCAGCGCAGGTCGTGCAAAAAAACGGGAAGTTCTATCTCTACACGACGGTCCAGCACGGTCCGCCCATTGGCGGCAAAGCCATCGGGGTTGCTGTGTCCGACAGCCCTACCGGTCCGTTCAAAGACGCACGTGGGTCCGCGCTTGTCACGGACCCGGATACGCCCGGCCCGTATGGGTGGGATGACATCGACCCCACCGTTCTGATCGACGACGACGGCACTGCCTGGCTCGCCTGGGGCAATCCGAACTGCCATCTGGCGAAGCTAAAGCCGAACATGACTGAGATCGACGGACCGATTCGAAGCATAAACGTTCCGAACTATACCGAAGGGCCCTGGCTTCAAAAGCGAAAGGGCCTGTATTACCTCTTTTATCCCGCCTTCGCTCACCAGGGGATGGGCGAAATGATCTGCTATGCCATAGCGAAAAAGATCACCGGTCCCTGGACGTATCAGGGGGTTCTCACCGGCAACGCGAAAGGCAGCTATACGATCCATCCCGGAGTCGTCGATTTTAAGGGGCAGACATACTTCTTCTACCACAACGCGACCCTGACGCTGAACGGTCAGGGCGGCGCGGTCGGTCGCCGAGCCGTCTGCGCGGAGTACCTCTTTTACAATCCCGATGGCACCATCCAGCCCATCCAGCAGACGATAGAGGGTCTCAGCGTGCCGCCGAATCGCAATGCGGCGAAGACGGAAAACTCTGCCGTCAAATCCGCGGCATCCGATTCCGGTGTGCGCGTGACGCAGGAAAAAGGGTCGGACCCCAGAATGTGGCCCGGCAAGCCCGCGCTGACTACGGTTGCGGATCCTTACAATCTGGCACCGCTAGCGGTCAGCTTCAATACAAACGGGCGTCCGTCCAGCATCGGGCAAACCTTCAAGATGGAGTCAGCCCTGCAGCTGGAACGCGTGCTCCTCTACGCCGGTGACGGTTTCGGGGCGACGGTTGAGGAACCGGTCACCCTCGCGCTGTACGATCTCGGCGAAGGTGAATCCGACCCCAATTTATACAGGGCGGAAACCAATCTTTTCCGAAAGGGCCAGGATCTAAAAATCGCCTATAAGCCTCAGGCGCGCGGACTGCTGCAGATCGATTTTACCGATGGGGAGCGGGTAAGCCTCAAACAAGGGCACACGTATGCCTTTGAGCTGCAGGGAAAGCCCGGCTCAGCCCCGCTGTTCTGGCGGCGGTCGCGACGGGATATTTACCCAGGGGGCGGCGCATTCAGCGACCGCAAACGGCTGGAAGAGCGCGAGGGAACCGCCGATCTGGCGATTGCCCTCTACGGCGCGAGCCGCTGACAGGAAACCAAATAATGTACGGACGCAGCGCACAATGCGGATTTTCGATGCCGCTCATCTTTTCGGCAGTTTTTGTATTTATGATGACAACCTCCTCTTCTCAGCCCGCAGCCTTCGCACAAACGACGAAACAGGCGCAAAACCCCGTCATCTGGGCGGATGTGCCAGACCTGGCGATGATCCGTGTCGGTGACACCTACTACATGAGCAGTACGACGATGCATATGAGCCCCGGTCTGCCCATTATGAAGTCCAAAGACCTGGTGAACTGGCAGCTCGTCAGCTACGCCTACGACACTCTGGGTGATGCCGATGCCCTGACCCTTACGGACGGCAAAAACGCCTATGGAAAAGGTTCCTGGGCGAGCAGCCTGCGCTATCACAACGGCACGTATTATGTCTCGACATTCGCGCAGACCACGGGCAAAACGTATATCTACACGACAAAGAACATCGAAAAAGGCCCCTGGAAAGAATCTTCGTTCCGTCCCGCCTTTCACGATCACTCGCTGTTCTTCGATGATGACGACCGCGTTTACCTGCTCTTTGGCGGGGGCGATCTGCGGCTGGTCGAACTGACCTCTGACGCGACGTCGGTCAAACCGGGCGGATTTGATGCGGTTGTGGTTCCCAATGCGACTGCCGTCACGGGCACCACCGCCGGTCTTCCGGCCGAGGGATCGCAGCTTCTGAAACACGACGGGAAATACTACCTGTTCAATATCTCCTGGCCCCGTGGTGGGATGCGCACCGTACTTATACACCGGGCGGACAAAATCACCGGTCCCTGGGAGGGCCGTGTCGCGCTGCAGGACAAGGGGGTAGCGCAGGGCAGCCTGATCGACACGCCGGACGGGAAGTGGTTCGCGTATCTCTTTCGGGATTCGGGGGCGGTGGGGCGAATCCCCTATCTGGTACCGGTGGAATGGAAAGACGGCTGGCCCGTTCTCGGCACGGAAGGAAAGGTTCCCGACTCCTTAGCCCTCCCCGTCAGCAAAGGGCTGATGCCCGGCATCGTCGCCTCGGATGACTTTAACCGCCGCCGCGGCGAACGGGCGCTGGGACTGGTCTGGCAGTGGAACCATAACCCGGACAACCGGCTCTGGTCCCTCGCGGCGCGTCCCGGATTCCTCCGTCTGACGACCGGACGTGTGGACAGCGATTTTCTGCAGGCCCGGAATACGCTGACGCAGCGGACGTTCGGCCCGGAGTCCGCTGCGTCTACTTCCGTCGATGTACGTGGTCTAAAAGACGGTGACTTCGCCGGTCTCGCGCTGCTGCAGAAGAATTACGGCACGATTGGGGTGAAGCGTGAGGGCGACGCGAACTACCTTGTCATGGTGAGCGCCGTCTCTGGTGCGCCTGTCGAGGAAGCGCGTGTGGCCCTGGACCGGACGACGGTTTTCCTGAAGGCGGAGTGCGACTTCCGGAACCGGGCCGACACGGGAGCTTTCTTCTACAGCCTGGATGGCGTCTCGTGGACCGCTCTCGGCACAAAGCTGAAAATGAGCTACACGCTCCCGCACTTCATGGGGTACCGGTTTGGCCTGTTCAACTACGCCACCAAAACGACCGGCGGGAGCGCGGATTTTGATTTTTTAAAGGTGAGCGACCGAATCAGCGCCGGGACTCCCGCACGCGAAAACAACCCGTAACCAGCACCTCAAACACGGTTATTTCCGCACCCATTTTTCGCCCTGCAGCCGGTACTCTTCGGTGTAGCGGTTGTCATCGTTCGGCGAAACCTGCCGTTTGATGCTGCCGTCCGGCTTGAAGTCCCACTTCTCCTCGTACTGCTTGTTGTTGTTATAGTCGATCTTGACCCGGTTCCAGGTAGTGGAGCCCTTGCTCTTGTCGCTGCGGAACTCGGCTTTGATTCCGGCATCGGAAACCACCCAGCGGAGCGAATCGCCCTTGTCCTCGCCTTTGGAGAGCGGCTCTTTCTGCATCTTCAGGATCTCACGGTGAATATCCGTAAAGTCCGAAGTCCCGGCGACCGGAGCAGGTTTTCCAGGCTTGCCGCCCTTGCGCGGGCCGGGAGGGGATTTTTCCCCGGCAGGACGGTTTGGAGTTTCGCTCGGGTTTTCCATCGGGCTCACCGGCGTCCCAGAAACAGGCGTGTTCGCCTCCTGACGCGCACGGCAGCCGGACCACACTCCCAGGAAAAGCAGGCCACAGAGCGCGGCGATAATCAGGCCGCGAAGCTTTACAAACGTGTTGTATTTCATGCGTTTTTGTTCTCCTCATCGTCTTGTAAGAGGGATAAGGCGTTTTCAGTCAGTGTTTCCGGCAGCAGCGGGGTGTCCCCGGCATTGGTCTTGGCCGCGCGGCGCAATGCTCCCAGAAGCCGCCCCGGCGATACTGTCAGCTTCTGAGACTCTCGAAGGTACCCCACGGTTGCACCGGCAATAGCTTCCGCTCCGTCCTCATCCTGGACCCCGCCGACCAGTTTTGCGATCTGGTGGGCGATACTCATATACCGTCCCTCGTCAATCCCCGCCTGCTGTGCCATGACAAAAAATTCTGGGTCGGCAAGGAGCGAGGCATCTTCCACGTCCATCGGGTCCGCGACCAGGGAAAGTATCTCCTCGGCGGCCTGGAGAGCATGGTTCTTGGGCACGAAGCGTGCCGCCACCTCGGATGCCACCCGGTGCGCATCTCCGTCCCACAGCCCGATAAGGGCAGCCTGAATCGCCTCCGGGGTACGCTCGGTCAGCAGTACTCCCGCCCCCGCCTCGACGCAGCGAGTGACGCGACGCTCCTGATCGTCGTGGGTCCGTGCCTGCGAGAGAAACACACACGGGATGCCGCAGTGCATCAGTTCGTTCACCGTATTATAGCCGCCCGCCGTCAGCGCGGCATCGAACGCCCTGAAGCACTCCATCATCACCGACCGACGCGTCCAGGAGACATTCGGCGCGTGGTACTCGCGCCCCCGGTACAGCGACCCGGCTCCGATCACAAAGTACATCTCAGGCATCCGCCGCGCTGTCTCCAGTACCGTCGCGAACATCGTTTCCGCTTCCGTGTCCCCGCCCCCACCCACAGAAACATAGATCGCACCCGTCGCGGTACCGGGAATCCCCAGCAGATCACGGGCCTCTTCGCGGCTCAGGATCTCGGAGGCCGAACGAATCAGAATCTCCCCGGTCGTGGCGACACGATCCTCCAGATCATCCGGTACCGGGGAATCGTTCTCCCCCTGCTCCGTTGGCTTGAGGATCAGGTGATAACCCCTCAGTGCGGACTGAAACGCGGGAACCAGCGCGGCCTCGGAGCGCACGGCGCGGTAGATGAACACGTTCTTGGAGCCAAGATCGAGCACATCGAAAAGCTCCTGAAAACCGCCCGCCGGAAATGTGTCCACGATCAGAATATCCGGCGAGATAAGATTGACCGCGTTCCACACCCACTGCTTGGCGATCTTACGGTGGCGCACCGGGTCCAGACCGCAGGCCGCAAGCGAACTCTTGCTCGGAATCTTAAACGACGCAAACCCATGCTGATAGGCCAGTGCATCTCCTTCGTTTGAGGTGAGAAAAATCTGCTCTGAGGGGATTCCGAGAAGCCCGGCCAGACGGCGTATCTGCCGATTTATAGCGATCAGCCGTGTCAGGTGCCCCAGCCCCAGACCATTCACCGCATAGTTCAGAATGCGAAGCGGCGTGGGTTTGGCGGGTGGTGGCCTCACGAATCGTCCCCGCCGAAATCTCCGCCGCCAAAGTCACGGGAACCATCCGACGACGCGAAGACGGAACGGTCATACTGGTAGTTTGGATTTGCCGCGACATACTCTTGAACCTCGGGAATAAAATTACCATCCAGGCGACCGTCAGTCATAACATCCCACCACAGGAAGTCCTCCAGCCCGCTGGTACGGTTGTAGTCATTGAAGACATAGACCGTGTTGCCGGTACGTTCGTAGCGCGTATACAGCTTGCCATAACGCGCATCACGCCGGAACCGCTTCTCGAACTGATCATTGGTGAACTGCTTGTTGCGATACCGGTACAGGTTCGCGTTGTAGCGGTCACGCTCATCCCGAAGTTTGGCGGCCCGCTCCTGCACCTGAGCCGCATCCTGCTCGATCTGGACCCGCAGGGACTGCATATACTCGACCTGATGCTCCATACCGTCGATCTCGCGGATTCGCCCCTGCAGCGTCTCAGGAAAACCCAGCTGATCGATGAGATTGGTGTTGCTTTTGAGAAGCGAGGCCATGCGCTTTCCCGCCGCCAGGCGCATCATATCGGGCTGAGCGGCGCGTTCCGCCAGAAGACGCTCACGCTCCTCTTCGAGATCGGCTATGTTTTTGAGTTTCTCCTCGATATCGTGGACGGTGCGGCCGAGCACCTCGCACTGCTCTTTGCGATCCCGGTAGCGAGCCGCGACTTCGGGAAACGAGCCAAGCTTGAGGGCTGCGCAGGCTTCGTCGGCACACTTCCAGTCCTCCAAAAATTCACGATTGAAGTAGCGAAGCCAGCCCTTGTGGGGATAGTCGGGGGTGCCATAGCCTCGCGCCATGAGCTGCTGCATGCGTGACAGAGAATCCAAATAGCGCAGGTCTTTTAGCGCGTGGTCAAAAAGGGGACGGACCTCGTCCAGCTGCAGTTCCGCGCGTCCTCGCACAGACTCCCGCGTCTGGTACGCCTCGGCCGCCTCGATCGCAGCGACACGGGCATTGATCTTCGTCTCGCGCTCCCGGCTCCGTCGGAGAATCCCCATCAGCTCTGGCATCCCCAGTTTTTGGCTCAGCGCCTGAAAGCTGTTTTCGCTGAGATCCGGAAGCAGGGCGTCCGCGAGCTGCGTCGCCACAACATCAAGGCGTGCGGATATCTCATTGCGCCGCCGCTCGGTATCGGCTGCTAATCCCAGAAAGCGTTCGGCATGCTGTTCGTAGCGGCGAAGTTGCTCGTCCGCCTCACGAACAAAATCTTGAACATTAAAACTCACAGCGTTCTGCGTCCTCCAGCGAAAGATTACACAGCAAGCCGTAATATTCCTAACGGAGCGAGTGAACAGGGGGGAGGTCCAGGCAAAAAATTAGCCTGGGCTTCTAATTGAAGAAGCCCAGGCTCCATCATCCATGGGTGGAGAACCTTTCGGTTCAGCGCCCCTGATGGACAATGAAAAGGAGGACATGCGCTGTCTAAATTACGCAGCCGACTCCCGTTGAAGTTCCCACAGCCAAAAATAATTAACGGAAACGACAACTTTTCTCCAACCCTCCGGTAAATCCTTCTTAATCCCTGCCTGCCTGGCAGTTTTTTCTCGCGTTGACAATGGGTACACCGAAGGGTATCCTTCAAATATAAAACCTTGTTTGCCAATCTGCGATTACGACAATCACTACTATGACGATGGCTCCGCCACAAAAAACAAACACGAGATTCGCACCCGACGTGCGAGATATCGAGGAGCTCGTCGGCAACACGCCGCTGATACGCCTCAAAAATTTGACGTCTGACCTGCCCACAGGCGTCCAGGTTTATGGTAAGGCCGAGTTCTTCAATCCCGGAGGGTCCGTCAAAGATCGGGCCGCGCTTTCCATGGTGCGGGATGGCGAGCGGCGCGGTTTGCTCACGCCGGGCAAAACGATCATCGATGCCTCCTCGGGCAATACGGGAATCGCCTATGCCTGGATCGGCGCGGCTCTCGGCTACAAGGTGCGGATCTGCCTGCCCGGAAACGCCTCGCCGGAACGAAAGCGGATGCTCAAAGCCTACGGCGCGGAGGTGACCCTGACAGACCCCATGGAGGGCACCGACGGAGCGCAGCGTCTGGTCAAACAGATAGTCGCCGAAGAACCCGACCGCTACTTCTACCCGGATCAGTATAACAACGACGCCAACTGGCTTTCCCATTATCACGGGACCGCGAACGAGATATGGCAGCAAACTGGAGGCCAGATCACGCACTTTATCGCGGGACTGGGCACGACGGGAACTTTTGTCGGAACAACACGCCGCCTCAAAGAGCTGAATCCGAACATCGTCTGCGAGTCGTTCCAGCCGGAGTTTCCGATGCACGGCCTGGAAGGGATGAAGCACCTCGCGACCGCTATCGTTCCCGGAATCTGGGACCAGTATCTTCCTGACAGGGAGCTCTGGGCCGCTACCGAGGACGCCTATACGATGGTCAAGCGACTGGCAAGCGAAGAGGGCCTGTTCTGCGGTATCTCGGCAGGTGCCGCCGTCGATATGTCTCTCAAAGTCGCCCGAACCCTCACCGAAGGCGTGGTCGTCACGATCCTTTGCGACGGCGCGGATAAGTACCTTTCAGAGCGCTTTTGGGACGAGGACTGACCCGGTATGGCTACACAGCTTCCTTCAGGAACTAGAATCGCGTTCGAGCGAGACGGCAAAATCTTCGCGGCGACCTACCCGAACCTGCGCGGCGCAGTCCGCATCGGGCAGGGACAGGACCCGGACATCTCTGCCGACGGAAAACAGGTCGCCTTCGAGGAGAGTATTGGAGGCAAAGACCGCACCTTCTGCATTCGTGATGCCGTCACAGGACGCCTGATCAAGCGGCATGTGGGGACCATGCCCCATTTTTCTCCCGATGGCAAGCGGATCGCTTTCAGCCTTTTCAGCGGAACCCGCTGGACTCTCTGGATCTCCGATCTTGCCCTGACCACCCCGCGCAAGATCACGGGAAGCGGTGCGGATGATCCGGCCTTTCCCAGTGGCTGGACCACGAATGGTCTTTTGATCGCGTATAGCGAGCAGTTGGGCGGAAGTTTGTATGCCCTTCGCTCCGATGGTTCGGTCGCACGTAAAGAGTCAGTCTCGCGTATCGTCGGCGATCTGGACACGTCGGTCCCCTTCGGCTGTGCCTGGTCGGACGACATGAGCCGTCTCGCCTTCGAGGCCCAGACCGGTGAGGATTTCGCCGGG
>JAZKEA010000517.1:0-7064 GCA_040387315.1 Armatimonadota bacterium
CGTGTTCCTCCGCAGCCGCTTTCGCAATTTAGTCTGGCGAACGCGGAAGAGAAAAATACCGAGGAGCATGATTTCAGCCAGCGTGTCAAAGCGTACCTACTCTCGCAGTACCACCGTCCGATCACGCTGGAGCAGGTAGCCCGCGCGGTCGGGTGCAGCCCCGCCCATCTGTGCCGACGGTTCCGGGAACTGACTGGTGTCACGCCGTTTCAATTTCTTCGTGAAGTTCGTATCGAGGCTGCAAAGCGTCTGCTGAACTCCGAGATGCCGATCACCCGTATCGCCGAAATGGTCGGCTTTGAGAATCCACTCTACTTCAGCAAGGTATTTACCAAGCAGATTGGTGAATCACCGCAAAAGTTCCGTCTTGGCATGAAAGCCGCAAAGCAGTCAAAGGCATAACCTCTGACGCTTCGGTCAATAATTTACCTGCCATCAACAGCAAATACATTGCTTGATGGCACGTAGAATCGGTACCATACGGCATCCTTTACCCTGTTTCTCAAATTCGTGAGGTTACTGCCGCCCCATGACCAAATCGTTCTTTTCGCCTGAAGAGTTCACCTCCCGCCGAACGCGGCTCTACGACCGGATCGGACCGGAGGCTGTCGCTTTGGTGCAGGGGATCGGACCAGTGGCGGGGTTCGAGATGCCACGCCAGACCAACGATCTTTTTTACCTGACCGGTATCGAGTCGCCCCAAACATACCTGCTGATTGACGCCCAAACGCGCACGTCCGCGCTTTATCTGCCCCAGGGCGGCTCGCATGTCGCGGGTGAGGGCAAGGAGCTAGGCGCGGAAGACGCCGACTTGATTCGAGAGATTTCCGGTGTCGAGAGCGTGTTCCCGATTGGCCTCCTGACCGAGCACCTGCAGGAAGCAAAAATCGTCTTTACGCCCCATAAACCCGCCGAGGGCAAATTCGCCTGCCAGGATACGCTGCGCCATGCGCACAAGGCGAGCGCATCGGACCCGTGGGATGTCGCACCGACCCGCGAGGAGCTGTTTATTACGTTGATTCGCGAACGCGTTTCCGGCGTGACTGTCCATGACTTGTCGCCCCTGATAAGTACGATGCGGCTGGTCAAGAGTCCCGAAGAAGTCGCGGTGATGCGGCGCGCCGGCGCTATCTGCGCCCGCGCAGTCGTAGAGGTGGTGCGCTCGACCCGTCCCGGTGTCACTGAGTACCAGCTGTGGGCGGTCGCCGACTATGTATACCGCGCGAACGGGGTCAGCTATGAAGGGTACCGTCC
The DNA here is from genome assembly GCA_040387315.1 of Armatimonadota bacterium. GTDB lineage: Bacteria > Armatimonadota > Armatimonadia > Armatimonadales > Armatimonadaceae > JACMJB01. The sequence continues at coordinate 1,255 of JAZKEA010000517.1, forward strand.
GATTATCGCGGGCGGCGACAACATCTGGCTGATCCACTACTACCGAATTGACAGCGTTCTCAGCGACGGTGATCTGGTCCTCTTCGACTGCGCGCCTGATGTCGCCAACTACACCAGCGATATCGGGCGCATGTGGCCGGTCAACGGGAAGTACAGCCCGCAGCAGCGGGAGCTGTACGGTTTTATCGTTGAGTACCATAAAACTCTGCTCCGGTTCATCCGACCCGGAGTGACACCGGAGCAGGTGATGGCGGAAGCTGCCGATGTCATGCGCCCGGTTGTGGAAAGCTGGCCGTTTTCGCGCGAAATCTACCGAGAAGGTGCCCGCCGCACACTGACTTTTCAGGGACATCTTTCGCACACGGTCGGCATGGCGGTCCACGATGGCGGGGCGTATTTCGGTCAGCCGATGCCTCCCGGTCTTGTGTTTGCGCTGGACCCACAGATGTGGATACCTGAAGAAAAGCTGTATATCCGTGTCGAGGATACGGTCGTAGTCACGGAGACCGGGGTAGAGCGACTGACCGGCGACTGCCCGCTGGAGCTTGACGAAATGGAAGCCCTCATGACCGAGCCTGGCATCTTCCCCACCTTTCCCGCCGCCGTGTAAAAGGAACCTTATGAAACATAGTCTTCTTGCCGCGTGTCTTTCGCTGTCGCTTTCGGGAGGTCTGACCATGACGACACCGTGCCGGGCGCAGGAAAAGCCCGTGACCACCCCCGCCGTACTGCGGGAGCGCACCACGTACGCGACGCCCCGGTTTACACTGACGCTCTTTAAGGATTCGCAGACCGTTTCGGGCCTTGCGCCAAAAGGCGTAAACGGTTTCGATTTCGCGCCGTCGGACCGGGACGCGGTACGGTCCGCGAATGGCTTCTACCAGCTTGGGGATATGACGCTGCGTGTCCGCCGGTCGGGAACGGAATCGTACCAGAGCTACTCCACGGCCCTGGTGCGTCAGCCGGTGCTGTCGCTTCCGCTAACCGGTGGGGCGATTGCCGTCGCCGACCTTGGTCCCACCCTGCCCGCCGACTGCCCCCTTCAGGTGACCCGGACCTGGGCTGTGGAGAACGGCGAACTGGTGCTGCGATTTGCCGTCAAGAACCGGACGGACAGTTCGCTTGAGATCGGCGCGCTGGGCATCCCGATGGTTTTCAACAACATTATCTCGGACCGGAATCTGGAACAGGCGCACGCGACCTGCTCGTTTTCAGACCCGTATATCGGGCAGGATGCCGGTTACATCCAGGTGACACGCCTGAGCGGGCAGGGACCAGCCCTTGTTGTCGTTCCGGACGGGAAGACGCCGCTGGAGGGCTATCAGCTTCTGCGCGAGCCCACCAATCCCAACCAGACCTTTGAGGGGATGTTCGAGTGGCTGGTGCATACCAGAGCTTATGCGGGCAATGAGTGGAAAACGACGACCCCGTGGAACCCGCCGACCGATGCGACACTCGCACCGGGGCAGACACGCACCTATGGTGTCCGCTTCCTCCTTTCCGATTCCATACGGAACATCGAAACGACGCTGGCGGCGAACCGGCGCCCGCTCGTCGTCGGTATTCCGGGCTACATTCTGCCGATGGACCAGAACGGTAAGCTGTTTCTGAAGTACGGTGGTAAAGTCTCCGAGATCGCCACCGAGCCAAAGGGAGCTATCGCGGTTCGGGCCGAAAAGGCGACACGGACCGGATGGAAAGAGTACACGCTGAGCGGCAAGACCTGGGGACGTGTCCGCCTGACGGTCACGTACGACGATGGCACGAAACAGGCGATCAGCTACTATATCACCAAGCCCGCCGTGGAGGCGGTCGCGGACCTGGGCAATTTCCTGACGACCAAGCAGTGGTTCACGGACACGACCGATCCGTTCCACCGTGCGCCGTCCGCGATCACCTACGACCGCGAGAAGAACGAGCAGGTCCTGCAGGACAGCCGTGTCTGGATCTCCGGCCTCAGCGACGAGGGCGGGGCGGGTTCGTGGCTGGCGGCAGGCATGAAAGAGTTCGCACAGCCGCGCAAAGAAGAGGTCGCCAAATACGAGCAGTTTGTGGACGAGGTTCTTTGGGGCAATATTCAGTTCAAGGACGGGCAGAACAAGTATGGGGTCCGCAAAAGCGTCTTCTTCTATGACCCGAAAGCCCTGCCGAACTTCCCGTACAGCAAGGAGCGCGACTGGCGCTCGTGGACAAGCTGGAACCAGAAGTTGTCGGAGGACATCGGGCGCGGCTACAACTACCCGCACGTTGTCGCCGCCTACTGGGCCATGTACCGTATAGCGCGCAACCATCCGGGCATGGTGACCCGACACCCGTGGCAGTGGTACCTCGATCAGGCGTATGAGACAACCGCCTTTATGTTCAGTCGAACGCCGCAGGGCGACCGGCGCGTCGGGTATGTGGAGCTGGGCCTGATGGAGGGGACCGTCTTCGCTGTACTGCTCGATGATCTCAAGCGTGAAAAACGGACAACGCAGGCTGCGGCTGTCGAGGCGCTGATGCGGGAGCGGGCCGACCGCTGGAAAACCGAAGCCTACCCGTTCGGCAGCGAAATGGCGTGGGACTCGACCGGGCAGGAAGAAGTCTATGCGTGGTGCCGCTACTTCGGCCTGACGGACAAAGCAAAGGTATCGCTGAACTCGATTCTGGGCTATATGCCCACTCTGCCGCACTGGGGCTACAACGGCAACGCCCGCCGGTACTGGGACTTCCTGTACGGCGGCACACTGGGAAGAACCTCGCGGATCGAGCGTCAGTTTCACCACTATGGATCGGGCCTGAATGCGCTTCCGGTCCTGACCGAGTACCGCGACCACCCCGACGACTTCTATCTGCTGCGGGTCGGCTATGGCGGCATGATGGGGGCGCTTTCGAATATTGACCTGGAAGGTTTTGCGTCGGCGGCGTTCCACTCGTTCCCATCGACCCTGAAGTGGGACCCGTATACGGGCGACTACGGCCCGAACTTCTTCGGACACGCCCTGAACACCGGCACGTACCTGATCGATCACCCGGACTTCGGCTGGCAGGCGTTCGGCGGCAACGTGCAGGCAGCAGGCGACTGGGTGACCGTGTCTCCGAAAGACTCGGAGCGTCAGCGCGTTTATATCGCGCCCCGCGGCGTCTTCCTGACACTGGATGCCGGGACATTCGAAAAGGTCGCGCTGAACCGGAAGACCCATGTCCTGCGCGTTACCCTATCCGCGGCGACGCCGCAGACACCACAGGCTTTCCTGCGCATTGAGCAGCCCGCAGCCATCCGCGGCGTGGGCAAGTACCACACGGCAAAGCCGATGGGCGCGGAGCGTGAGGCGTCTATCGTGCCGCTCGGCGACAAATCCACCGTCGTTGAACTGACGGATCGGTAGGGGGCAGAAGCCGAACGAGGGAGAGACCCCTAACGCCCGTAAACGGGGGGCAGGGGCCTCTTCTTACCGTGGCGAATCCCCGCGTATCATTCGGATGCCGAAGACAGCGGCGGTCTCGTTTCCCTTGGTCGCCTGGAACCGGACCGTCACTTTTTTCTTGTCCTTCACCAGATCCGCTGTGAGCGGCGTTTCTACGTCGAAGAACGGGGACGCCGAGGTGGCGGAGCCGGGGCCGCGGCGCGGGATCGTCTGCTCCGCTACCTTTTTACCGTCCACGAGAACGTCGAAGGTGCGGTTGCCGAACTCCTGCGTCGAGTAGGTGACGACCAGGGCCATCGGGTGGGCCGGGTCAACGGGCAGGTCGAAGGAGAACCAGCCGCGCGCGCGGCGTCCCGGTCGGCCAAGCACCCGGTCCGGGGTCGAGTCCTCGCCCGCCTGCGCGAAGTCCCGCTCGGCCTGCATCATTCCCGGCTGGACAAAACCGACCGTAGCCGCCTCCAGCATCTGCTGCTTTTTCTGGGCGGCGGCGATGGAATCGGCCTTGACACTCCATTCCTGCGGGGTGTACAGATCACTGTAGGCCGTATAGGTCCGCTTATGGAGGCGGTAAAACGGCACAAAGCTCACATCCTGGACGCCGAGAGTCCCGGTTGTCGCGCGCCCGATACCATCGGTGCGGAAACTGGCAAGGGCGGCTCCCGGCACCGGCTTGAGCCAGTCGGCGACGGGACGTTCGGCGGCAACGAGAACCGGCGCGGAGACATGCGGCTCCTCACCTCGCTGCGGCCCAAGATCGCCGGCGAGAACGAGCGGTCCCCACAGCAGCGCGACTCGGCGCGGATTATCCGGCAGCGGCTCGCTGCGAAGGGTTTTGGGCAGGGTCAGCGTGACGGTGTCGCCGCTTTTCCAGGTCCGCGTGATCTCCACATACGAACCCGGCTTGGGGAGATCGGCAATCGGTTTGCGGTTTACTGTAACGGTGAAGCCGTCCCCGGCCCAGAGGGGGCGGCGCAGGGCGATGGTACGCTTTTTCGGAGACGTGATCGCGACCGTCAGGGTCGCTGTTTCGCCCTCGGGGAAACCGGTCGCCATAGTCAGCCGCGCACCCGCCGACTTCCACTCCGCCGTTGACGGGGCGTATAGATTTATCCACAGCTTGCCCGGCGATTCGTAGTACAAACCGTCGGCGTGCAGGGCGTGACTTTCCATGCCCGACCCGACACAGCAGGTGAAGTTCTCGAACATGTCCTGGTACTCGCGCTGAACACCCCGGCCCACCGGCACCATATAACAGGTTCTGCCGTCCGTGGGATCGATGGACCCGAGCACATGGTTGAACAGCGCCCGCTCGTGGAACTCGGCGTATTTGATGTCCGGGCGGAGCGCGAACAGGCTGCGGGTCAGCTTGAGCATATTGTAGACGTTGCAGCTTTCGTTCGTGCGCCCGTCCAGCCGTTCTGCAAGATCGTCCGGTGGGCCGAAATACTCGTCCTTGCCGTGTCCGCCGGTCGCGAAGCTGTGGTGGTCCACGACCGCGTCCCAGAAATACGAAGCCGCCGCGCCGTCATCAGGGGCGCCACGATACTGATAGCGTGCCAGCGATCCGATCAGCTTCGGAATCTGCGTATTGGCATGGAGTCCGCCGAGCTTATCCTCGCGGCGGGCCAGGGGATCGCGCACGGCGGCGTGCTCAAACTTGTCGGACAGGTTCCACCAGCGCAGATCGCCGGTATCGGCGTACAGATCCGCGAAAATCTCGTTCATGCCGCCGAACTCGGTCTGGAGCATCCTCTGGGTCTGGGCCGGGTCGAGGGGCTGGACAATGCTTTCGGCCCAGGCCGCAAACTTTATCTCCGCATCGAGCGCCGTGCGATTGCCGGTGAGGCGGTAGGCGTCACGCAGGCCCGCATAGATCTTGTGCTCCACATACCACGGCGACCAGAGGCCGTTGAGATCAAAGCCGCCGGACCGGATGCTGCCCTGTTTCAGCTCCTCGAAGCGGGTTTTGCCGTCGACGTTTTTATCATCCATCAGTGCGCCCAGATACCCGTCGCTGTCCTGCACGAGAACCAGCTCGGAGACAAGGTAATCGGCTCGCTGCTTAAAGCGAGCGTCCCCGGTCGCGGCGAACATCAGGCAGACCGCGGACAGGTAGTGTCCGGCAATGTGTCCGGTCAGGTTGCGTCCCGCTCCGTCCCAGCCGCCGTAGCCTTCCACTTTTGTCGGCAGTTTGGCGCGCTTGCGGAAATATACCAACATGCGGTCCGGCTCCAGCGCGAGCAGGTACTTTGCGTCGGCATCCTGGACCAGTTTCAGCGGCCCGCCGGTCAGGCGAATGTCGGTGAGCGGCAGGGGACGGGCGATCTGGGCAATTGCATCCTTGATACGCCGCCCGTCCTGCGGCGGCATCGCTTTTGTTTTGGCGACTGAGCTCTGTGCGCT
>JAZKEA010000518.1:0-2458 GCA_040387315.1 Armatimonadota bacterium
GATCTGCCCGATATCAATCACAATATCCCAGAGCGTTTCGTCCTTGATCTGCGCCCGTTCCTCGATCTTCTGCCAGGTTCCGGCCCCGATACCACGCGCAGGGACGTTGATCACCCGCCGCAGTGCCACCGAGTCGTACGGGTTATGAACGAGCCGGAGATAGGCCATGATGTCCTTGATTTCACGCCGCTCATAGAACCGGACGCCGCCGATGATCTTGTACGGGATCTTATAGTTGATAAAGACCTCTTCCAGAACGCGCGACTGGGCATTGGTGCGGTACAGAACGGCGAAATCCTGGTAGCGGCGATCCTTTTTCTTGATCTCCTCGGCGATATTGGTGGCGATAAAAACACCCTCTTCCTGCTCGTTCATCGCCTCAAACAGGGTGATCTCCTCGCCCGCGATATTCTCTGTCCAGAGACGCTTATCCTTGCGCCCCCGGTTGTTGCGGACGACGTTATACGCGGCATCCAGGATCGTCTGGGTTGAGCGGTAGTTCTGCTCCAGCTTGATAATCTTCGCCTCGGGATAGTCGCGTTCAAAAGCCAGAATGATCTTCACATCGGCCCCACGCCATCCGTAGACTGAGTTATGAACCAGCATCCCGCCTGCGACGTAGTTATGTAGCCTCTCCACCTCTAGGTCATAGACAGGGCCGCTATAAGCTTCGCTGGAGATTTCATCTACTTCTACCTCCTGCAGTACATCATCCTTTTCCGTCAGGATTCGCATTCCGGGGCGAACATGGGAGAGAGGGCACTGCAGATAGGTCTCCCCGGCAATACGGGCACGATAAGCGGTTTCCATGCCTCCAGCCCGAGCCGCATCCTTCGTTAGCTGAACGGCATCTGTATAAGAGCCACGACAGGTCTCCATCTTGAAGCCGCTCAGTTTGCTGTCACGCACCGCGAATCCCTCGGCTCTGAGTTTGGCCGCGATGTCTTCACGCCGCGCGCACCATTGAATACGATGATCGCCGACCCAATCGCGGGAGGTTCGATAGCCACCAAACATCGTCACAACCACGGTCTGCCGCCGTGCGCCACCTTGGGGACGGTGATGCGGGAAGTCAAAACTCATCCCGAGATCAGCAAAAAGTCGTCCTGCCGCAGCTTCCGTGTCTAGTTCCGTATAGAGCCGGTGAATCCACTTATCGCCGCCAAATACCCCCTCGCGCCCAATACTATGAAAAACCACGGTTGGAAGGCCGTAGTGAGCTGCGAAGTATGCCTCCCAATAACGGGCCTCATCGTCGCTTGAGGCGGATTTGAGTATCCACATCTTGTCCGCATGTTCCTGATTACTACGGACGATAAAGCCATGCTGATCATGCGAGACTCCGCCTTTCCAACCCCGCCGCATCGACTTGGTGACGCCAATACGAAACCCTCGGTCGGCACGGTACATCAAGTACACATAATGTAAATCTTCACGAGCATGCATACGAGCGAAGACGATGTGCTGAGGGGTACCACGCAGTGCAACGGTATCGCCGGACCTCACTGAGTAAAGTTTGCCCTCATAGTGGCTCTGATGTACATGCGCTACCGCTGCGGTTCGCAGTGTTGCCCCACCCCCTGTTGCCTGAACCGTATCCCCTTCAGATATCTGACAGATAGGTTTAGGACCATCCGGCGTAGAAATAAGCGTCTCCGGCGGGAGACACTGATCATCATCGCCCACCACACAAATGTTGCCGCTTCTGTCCGAAAGTGTCTTGGTCAGCATGTACTGAGCATGGTTAACGTCTTGATATTCGTCTACCAGAACGTAACGGAACTTGTTCTGATAGTATTCGCGCACGTCCTGACGCTCCTGGAGCATCCGAACCGTCCATAATATCAGATCGTCGAAGTCCAGAGCGCGGTTCTGCTTTAATTTCTCCTGATACAGCGTATAAAGCTTCCCAACCACATTCTCAAAGAGACCGGAAAAATGCCGTGAGAACTGCTCCGGCATGATCAGCTTCTCTTTGGCGCGCGAGATCAGGGAAAGAACGGCGCGAGGGGCGTACTGCCTATCGTCCAGGTTAAGCTGGTGCAGGCACTCCTTAATCAGCGTGATCTGGTCACCGTCATCATAGACGACGAAACTACGGTCCAGTCCTATGGTCTGGCCGCGCTCGCGCAAAAGGCGTGCACAGACCGAGTGAAAGGTGCCGACCCACATCTCCTTTGTGGCGGTCGCCCCGAGCAGACTCCCAAGCCGCTCCCGCATCTCGTTGGCCGCCTTGTTGGTGAACGTGACCGCGAGAATGTTCCACGGCTTCACGCTGCGGCGTCCGATCAGATACGCGATGCGATGGGTCAGTACCCGAGTCTTTCCCGATCCCGCTCCGGCAAAGATGAGCAGCGGACCATCGCTATGAAGCACGGCTTCGCGCTGCGAGGGGTTCAGCCGCGCCAGCAGCGGGTCGTTCTCGTCCACGGGAGGCGCGGGCGCGGAGGCAGTTCGC
>JAZKEA010000519.1:0-2036 GCA_040387315.1 Armatimonadota bacterium
GGTGGGGGAACCACATCCGACAATTATTTTGTTGTTGCGGGGAGACCGGGACGATTTACGCCACAAGTGTATGATCGTGGTGGCGAGCCCTGCAGAGTTTGCGGGACAGCGCTGTCCCGAATCCGATTGGGTGGGCGCGGAACCGTTTTTTGCGGATTCTGTCAGCCCTCTCCAATTGTGCGGTAAACTATTTTTTCGACTAAACCTTTACCCTGAGGAAACATATCGTAGTTAAGCGGCGTGTGAAAACAGACGCATCGCCGCATTCAAGGAGCTTCTGTAACCCTATGTCCGACGAAACGACCGGCGGAACGCCGACCGCGACTGCAATTGATCCCGAAGTTCAGACCACTTCGGCAGCAGCCACGGCCACGACCGCCACTACTGACACCGCTGCTGCTGCGGCGACGCCGAATGGCGTTGCCTCCTCGCTAACCGCCCCCACCTCGGAAGCGGCGGGTACAAGCGATGAGGTGGACCCCATGGATCTGGCGATGCAGCAGATGCCCCCTCTCGATGAGATCGAGGTTCCGGGCGAAAGCAGCGATGGCGGACGCGGCGGACGCGGCGGACGAGGCCGTGATTCTCGCCGGGGCGACCAGGACCGTGATGGGCTCCGTAAGGATCAGGTTGTCACTGGTACGGTCGTACATATCGACCATGAAGGTGTCCTGGTTGATGTCGGCATGAAGACCGAAGGTCTTATCCGCCCCAACGAACTGTCCCGCGAACCGGTCGCCAACATCGAGGATATCGTCAAGGTCGGTGACCTGATTGATGTTCTGGTTTTGGAAGACCGCGCCGATGGTCCCCTGCTTCTGTCGAAGAAGCGAGCCGACTTCGAGAAAGCCTGGGACAAAGTCCAGGAAGCTCTTGGAGATGGCCGTACCCTTCAGGCAATGGTCTCCGACCGTGTCAAGGGTGGTCTTGTGGTGGACCTGGGTATTCGCGGCTTCGTTCCCGCCTCCCATGTCGGCAATGGCAAGCTGAAGAACCTGGAGAAGTTTGTCGGCCAGAGCGTTCCTCTCAAGGTTCTTGAGGTAGACCGCCACAACCGCAAGGTCGTTCTTTCGCATCGTCTCGCCACCGAAGAGGAGCGAGAAAAGCAGAAGGTCGACACCATCAGCTCCCTCAGCGAGGGTCAGACCCGTACCGGTACCATCCGCCGCGTCACCGACTATGGTGCGTTTGTGGACCTGGGCGGAATCGATGGTCTGCTTCACGTCTCCGAGATGAGCTGGACCCGTATCAAGCATCCGAGCGATGTGGTCAAGGTCGGTCAGGAGGTTCAGGTAGTTATCCTGAAGCTCAACATCGATCAGGGACGCGTCAGCCTGGGTATGCGACAGATCCTTCCGGACCCGTGGCTCACGGTCGCCGAGAAGTATCATGTGGGTGATGTTGTGGAGGGTGAAGTCACCCGTCTGGTTCCCTTCGGAGCATTTGTTCTGCTCGAAGGTGGCATCGAAGGCATCATCCCGAACAGCGAACTTGCCCATCGGCGCATTGCCAAGCCTGCCGACGTTGTTGAAGCCGGTCAGCAGGTTCAGATCAAGGTTATCGATGTTCGCGCTGAGGAGCGTCGTTTGACCCTTTCTCTCCGAGCGCTTCAGGCACGGGAGCCGGGCGACGATTATCGTACCGCGGCGCCTGCCGGTGGCGAGGTACCGTCCGGTACCACGGAAGAGGGTGGCGCACGTCGTGGCGATAAGCGCGAGCGACGGCGTGGACGCGGCGGTGATGACGATGGCGGCGGCGACTTCCGCCAGTATGTCTCGTCTGGCGGCGGTGGCGGCGGCGCGGTTACCCTGGGTGACATGTTCGGTGAGCTCTTCTCGAACCGGGGCGGAGCCGTTGCAGGTAAGGGGCGCGACAAGAAGCGCGGACGCCGTACCGAAGAGGACGAAGATGAGGACTTCTCGGATATCGATCTGGAAGAAGTTGACACCGAAGCCGATACCGAAGTAGAGGCAACGGCAGAGGACGAGGATTCGACAGCGAAGTAATCTCACTGGTGCTTACACGGAAGGCCGCTC
>JAZKEA010000519.1:2046-8052 GCA_040387315.1 Armatimonadota bacterium
GGCGGAATTGCCTCGGGCAAAAGCACGGTTTCGAAGATGTTTGAGGCACTTGGTGCGACGGTGCGCTCCGCAGATGTCGACGCCCGCCTGGTACTGTCCGACGGTTCCCAAGCCTTAGATGCGGTCTATTCCCTCTTTCCTGAAGTTCAGCAGCCGGACGGCACCCTCAACCGGTCAGCCCTCGCAAGCCGCATCTTTACGAATGCCCAGGACAAAGCGCGCCTGGAGTCAATCACCCATCCCTTGATCATCGAACGTATACGATCGGCGATTGACGCCGCCCGCGCCTCCACCGATCCGGGTATTCTCTTTTACGAAGTTCCTTTACTTTACGAACGGAACCTGAGCAACCTTTTTGATGCCGTGGTCGCGGTTCTGGCAACGCCGGAACTGCAGGCAGAGCGGCTTCAGGCGCGGGAGGCCAGGGCAGGACGTCCTGCTCTGACCTCTGATGCTGTCGCAGATCGCCTTGCCGCTCAGATGCCGCCGGAAGAAAAAGCACGGCGCGCGGATTACGTCATCCGGACCGAGACGACACTCGCCGAGACGGAAGAACAGGTTCAGCGTGTCTGGGATAAAATCGTCTCGGACTGATCCGGCACGTTCGGCAAACCTGGGAACTTGCCGTACAATGGGGTCGCTATGCGTTTTACAGCCCCAAAAGGCACCCATGATATTCTTCCGACCGGCAAAGACCGCACCGACTGGGCCGACGACATCACCAAGTGGCACTGGCTGGAAGGGGTTTTTCGCAATCTTTGCGCCCTCTACGGGTATGAAGAGGTCCGCACCCCTATCTACGAGGACACAAACCTTTTTCACCGCGCCGTCGGTGAGGGAACGGACATTGTCACCAAAGAGACCTATGACTTTGTCACCAAAGGCGGCGATGCGATAACGCTCCGGCCCGAGGGCACAGCGGGCGTACTGCGTGCCTATGTCCAGCACCGGGTGTACATCGAGCGGCCCATAGCCAAGCTGTTTTACATTGGCCCGAACTTTCGCTACGAGCGCCCAACCAAGGGCAGATACCGGCAGCACTATCAGGCGGGTGTCGAGCTCCTAGGCGCGGAAGGTCCGGAAACGGATGCCGAAGTCATCGCGCTCCTTTACGCGGTCTTCACGCGTCTGGGCGTATCGCGGCTTACGCTTCGGCTGAACTCCGTCGGCACCGTGGAAAGCCGCGCACGGTATGTGGAGGCGCTGCGCGATTTCGCCGCACCGCTGGTCAGCCAGATGAGCGGTGATAACCAGCGTCGTTTCGAGCAGAATCCGCTTCGTATGCTGGATTCCAAAGACGAGCGCGACCGGCAGATTCTGTCAGACGCTCCTATCGTAACAGACTTCCTCGACGACGATAGCAGAACACACTTCGAGACGCTGCAGTCCTTGCTGACGACACTCGGTATCGACTATACGCTGGACCCGTACCTGGTCCGTGGCTTTGACTATTACACCCGTACCCTCTTCGAGATCGAGTCGCCGGATGTGGGGGCGCAGTCATCCCTCGCGGGAGGCGGACGCTATAATAAGCTCGTTGAGGACCTGGGCGGCCCCGCGACTCCGGGTATCGGCTTTGGCATCGGGATAGAGCGGACACTGATTGCACTGGAGACAGCCAATGTCCCTGTACCTGAGCAGGCCGGGCCGGTTGCGTTCCTCTGTCCCCTGGGAGCCTCTGCCAGAACCGCCTGTGTCACGCTGCTGTCGCAGCTTCGTTCCGCGAATCTCGCCGCAGACATGGATTACACGGGTCGCCGTATGAAGGTGATGCTGGAGCAGGCAGACCGCCTGCGTGCCCGATATGCACTGATTGTGGGCGATGACGAGATCGCGGAGGGTGTGGTTCAAGTACGCGACATGCAGACCAAGCAGCAGACCAAAGTGCCGATTGCCCATGTCGCCGAAACGCTTCACGGTCTGGGCGGATTCTAAAACAGACGATCCCGTTGATCTTTATGTTTTCGTCTCATATCACTCTTTTGAAGGCAGTCATCGCGCTACACGCGGCGTTTCTCTTGCCTCTTGTTCCTGCTGCCCCGGCAGCGGCGCAGAGCCGCCCACCTGGTTCCCTAGCCGCTCTGCCATCTACATCGTTTGCCGATTTCGAGGGCGGAACCTGGGCCACTTGGACGGTCACGGGCGACGCCTTCGGTGATGCTCCCGCAACGAACGCCCTGTTTCCCGGCAAGATAAAGGGGTTTGGCGGCCTCGGCTTTGCCTGCACGCTGAACCCGCGCACTGGCAATGCCGCAACGGGTAAAGCCGTCTCTCCTGAGTTCACTATCGAGAGGCCGCTTATCACCTTCAAGATCGGTGGCGGCAATCTTCCGCTCGGCAGCACGGGCGGTCAAGCCTGCGTGAACCTGGTCGTGGATGGGCAGGTACTGCGCACCGCCTCCGGAAACGGTTTACCGTCCCTGTCGAATGTGGTGTGGGACGTATCCGCCCTTGCCGGCAAGAAGGCACGACTGGAGATCATCGATAACTCCGCTTCACCCAATCGCGGCTATATTCTGGTGGACGATATCGCTTTTGACGGCAATACCAACGGAGAGTCGCTCCCGCTGATCGAGATCCCGCTGCGAATTATTCAAATGCTGGATGCGCGAGGGAACGCACGGCTTGAGGGCGGGATACGTACCGTCATGACGGCTGAGATTGCCGCCGCACAGGTTGCGCAGATCAACCGGATCTACCAGCCGACCGGGATCCGGTTCACCCTGGATGTGGATGATTTTGAGACACGGCGGAACGACTATCTGAACCGCGACTTCGATGACCCTCCTGCAGATATCAAAGTGAACAACCATGACGAGAAACCGAAGGAGATCGGCAGGTCTGAGCGCCTTCTCCTGTTCCGGAAGGTCGGAGAAGAGCGAAAAGATCGTCTGACGATTATCGTCCATCGTGGATCGGAATGGCAATGGGAAGAACGGCAGCAGAAGTGGCTGCTTGGAGAGGGAGTCAGTCTCGGAGGGTCCGTCCTCAGAAACTCTCCGCCTCGGGTCTGCAGCGCCGCGCCACGAGTATGGGCACATGAACTCGGGCATACCCTGGGATTGCCGCATACCAGCACAGACGATGTCCGGTTTCCGTCCACCCTGACAAACGTGGCCGCGGTGACAGTTGCCTGCCAGGAATATGTCGATAAAGGCGGTGACCCGAACCACCCGGAATATGCGATCGATGGTGACCGCCGGGCAGGGATCGAAGACACCTTGCCGGATCCGGGCCTTGGTTTCTGGCGCGGCTCCGAGGCGGTGAAAGCCCAGATTGAGATTCGCCTTCGCAACGGCGAACCTGTCTCGCTTACGGTCTCCCGAGACAACATCATGGGAGCTATCGCTCATTACGGCGGCTTTACGAAGGGGCAAATAACCGTGATGCGTCGCCGGGCCGAAACATGGCTTGCGCAGGTCGCAAAGCCTGGATGAGTTCGGTGATGCACAGGAGGCAGCTAAGCGGGATCGAACCGCTGACCTCTACAATGCGAATGTAGCTCTCTCCTCGCTGACTTCTTACCGTTGACAGAGCGCAGGCGGTGGTGTAGAATAATTCGGTTCGGGGCTATAGCTCAGCTGGGAGAGCGCTACATTCGCATTGTAGAGGTCAGCGGTTCGATCCCGCTTAGCTCCATAGATGACAGACCGGGTGCAGACAGCACCCGGTCTGTTGCTCTTTATTTCTGGGCGGCATTCAGGATGACTAAGTGGCCACGTCAGGGTCACCGCCAACCTGAGCGGCACGGGCGTCCTCTTCTTCAGTGGTGGTTATATCGCGAATCCCCGTTGCCCCCAGCCCGCTCTTATCGGGCAGGGAACCGATATAGTCTTTTCCATCGTCTATGGCGGATCCACCGGAGTTCTCCGTGGATTTGTCCGTATTTAGCGTTGCACCTTTGATATCCGAGTTTACGATGCCGGAAGTGAGGGATCCCCCATTACCGGCGTCACCAATACTGCCATCCCCGGCCGGCAGGTCTGACTGACTCATCATTAGCCTTATTCTCCCTGGTATATTCAGTACCATAGACGGGGCGGAATGAAACCAGGCCAGCGCTGCATTCCCGGCGCGGCATTGACACCGTCACTCTGGCATGATAAAACACGCCAAAGCGCACCTGTCTCTGACTCAGGTGCGCTTCTTTGCACCCCGGCGTTTGATGGAAGAGACACCCTCTGAACCGACGACCGCCTCTTTTTGGAAGGAATCGAAACCGTAATGCTGCTTGGCACTCAGCGCGTCAATGATCGTGGACACCTCGAGATTGGCGGCTGTGATACTGTGGAGCTGGCCGAGGAGTTCGGCACACCGCTATACGTAATGGACGAAGCCGCGCTTCGTGATAACTGCCGCCGATACAAAGCCGCCTTCGCCGCGCAGTATCCCGGCGAGAATGAAGTCTCCTACGCAGGTAAGGCCTTCCTCGTACAGGCGATGGCGCGTCTGGTCGATGACGAGGGTTTGTCCCTGGATGTCGCGTCCAGTGGAGAGCTCTACACGGCACTGACGGCAGGCTTTCCGGCACAACGGATTCTGTTCCACGGCAACTACAAAAGCGATGCGGAAATCCTCATGGGCCTTGAGGCCGGAGTCGGCAGATTCGTTGTCGATAACTTCTTTGAGCTGCGCCGCCTGAGCGCCCTTGCGGTAGACCGGGGTGTCGTTCAGCCGATTCTGCTCCGCGTGACGCCTGGTATCGACCCGCACACCCATCGCCGCATCCGCACCGGGCAGGAAGATTCCAAATTCGGTATCAACATCTCTGACAACTCTGCTCTGGAGGCTGTTCAGGAGGCCCATGATCTTCCGGGCGTTCATCTGCTTGGTATTCACTGCCATGTAGGTTCACAGCTACTGGACGCGAAGGCGCACGAGGATGCTATCGAAGTCATGGTAGAGTTCCTGGCGCTTGCGGGGAAGACGGTCGGGTCCCCTCTGGAAGAGCTAAATATCGGAGGCGGCCTTGGAGTCCGCTATCTGCCGGAGCACAAACCACCGACCTACGAAGAGTTCGCGGCGACAATCTGCGAAGCGCTCGTGACCCAGTTCAAAAAGTACGATGTGGCCCCGCCACGCCTGCTGCAGGAGCCGGGCCGGTCGCTCGTCGCGGAGACAGGAACCACTCTCTACACCATCGGGCAAACCAAGCGGGTAAACCTTGCGGAAGCCCCCGGTGAGCGGTTCTATGTGGCCGTGGACGGTGGTATGAGCGACAATCCACGTCCCCAGCTGTACGACTCCGTATACTCGGCAATGGTTGCCAACCGGGCCGGACAGGCAAGAGACCGCGTCGTAACCGTCGCTGGAAAGCACTGTGAGACCGATCTTCTCATCCATGACATCGCGCTCGGCGACACGGACCAGGGGGATATCCTCGCCGTTCAGACGACGGGAGCCTACAATCACGCGATGGCAAGCAACTACAACCGCTTCACCCGGCCTGCCGTCGTTTTCGTGCAGAATGGTCAGGCGGACCTGGTTTATGCCCGCGAGACCCTGGACGACCTGATCAAGCAGGACCGACTTCCTGCCCGCCTGACAAAAAGCTGACGCTATCGCCAAAGTGTAGTTGATTAAAAAGCCAGTGGCCCAATACCTTTTAGGTATTGGGCCACTGGCTTTTTGGGACACTAGCAGCGTCTGCGGCGTTGGATGACTCCAGCAGCCGCTATCGCAGGCAGACTTGCCAGAGCGAGCGGAAGCGTCCCCGGTTCGGGAGCGGAGGAGACGGATGCCTCACCGCGAAACGCGGTACCGAAGTATTGCGGCCCCTGGTTAACTGCACTTAGAGTCGCTGCTCCCGTAGCCCGGTCTATCGTCACGATGCTATTCGATTGACCGCTGTAACCATACAGAGTCGATCCGCTGGGCTGAAACGCAAGCCCGTACATATCTCCATTACCCAGTCCGAAAGAGCCGACAGCAGTTCCTGCGCCGGTCAATGCATTGATCCGAACGAGCTGGCCTCCCGTACTGCTGAGATAAAGGTCACCCTGGTTA
>JAZKEA010000519.1:8062-9265 GCA_040387315.1 Armatimonadota bacterium
ATCGAATGCCAGATCACCTGACGACTCAAAGCCGGTGTTGCCGATAAAGCTTGCCGCGCCCGTACCGACATTCAGCGTGTATAGCCCGGTATTGAGGTTGCTTGCGGCATAGAGCGTGTTGTTCTGAAACACCAATGCGTTGATGCCGCGCTGCCCCGTGCTCCCAATTCGCGTGGCAACCCCCGTTGTGGCATTAATAGAGTAAAGATCAGTAAACGATACGCCGTAGAGAGAGCCATCCGCTGCCACGGCAATATCCGTGAGCTGATCGCCCAGGCTGCCGATGTTGGAATAAACGCCGGTGTTGACATCCACTGTGCCGAGGCGTTCGTCTTGCGTCACGACATAGAAGGTGCCCTGGGCAAGGGACGGGCTGGCAGCACCTAACGCAAGCAACAGACCAATCACCTTTGTCAGGTGGAGAGTTTTTGTGCACATCTGGAGGTTCTCGTTTCGTAGGTTTCCGCACTGAGAGCGGGAAGTATAGGGTTCGAATTCATCCTACAAAGCGAGCGTGTGCAGAGCGTGAGCATTAACGTGTACAAACGTTGCGGGACTAAAGCGATTCCGGGGCAGAAGGTTTGCCTGACTTAATGCAGGGTAAATCAGGACGTGCCAGGAAAGGGAAACAATGAGACAGACAGCCATTCTGACAACTCTGATAACTGCTGCTGCGGCATGTACGGTGAGCGCACAGACAACGATCCAAATCCCGCGCATCGTTAACCAGAGGCAGCCATCGACTGCCGCCAAGCCCTCCGCGAACTTGGGTAATGCTGCCTTCTCTTATGTCGGCACACCGTCCCTGCGCCGGCAGGCGCTGGAGTCCTATCTGGCGCGAATCGCCCGTAAGAGTCCAAGCCGGGCAAAGATGCTGTCAGCCGACTTCGCCCGCAACGACGCCGATAAACTTTATCAAAGCCTGATAGCGAACACCGGTCTGCAGAATTACGATGTCGCGGATGCCCTGACCGCCTATAATCTCACCGGTTGGATCATCGCAAACGGCGTAAAGACCGTGCCACCACGCTCGCAGATCGTCGCCGCCCGTCGGCAGACAGCGATTATCCTTGCTAAGAACCCCACTATGGCGAATGCCGGTACACGAGGCAGGGCGGGCGAAGAGTTTAAACTGATGACTGTGACGCTGCACTTCGGACTGCTCTCGGCGCGGCGCAGCGGTGACAGTAAAGCCTACGCCGA
>JAZKEA010000519.1:9275-15203 GCA_040387315.1 Armatimonadota bacterium
CAGGATTCGTCCGCAAACGTTAAGAAGGCAACCCGGCCCACGGCTGCCGGATCGTCGCGACCGGAGCCTGCTGTTTGACTGCCTGCTCCACGAGCAGCGCCAGATAGTGGTCCTGGGACGCCTCGGCGAGCGAATAGAAGTCGGGACCGCCTGCCGTATACTCAGCCATCTTTTGGAGGCAGGTCGCAACGGCGATTTCATCGTCGCTCAGGCGCGCAGGGGGAAACGGATTTCGGTACAGCCACTCTGTCCCAGCAAGTATTCCGCGGTGATAGTACCCCTCGAGATTGCCGTTTTGGCCCGTGTCGTCGCGTTTCAGAGCAACGGACACGGGCGTCTGGAAATCCTGCAGATAGCGAATCTCGTCCCCGTTGATTTCGCCGCGCTCACCGCGCACCAGAAGACGCGGCGAGCGTATCCAGGAGAAATATTGTGCATCGGTAAAGTCGTAGATACCGAACCGGTCGCCGAAGTCAAATTCGGCAATGGTCTGCCTTGCGCTGACGATACGGTCTTCCGCAGGAGGGCCATTTCTGTTCGGCCCGTCAACAATCGGTGTGCTGTGCGTTCGGGCGGTTATCACCGCATCCTCAAAGCCGACGCCAAGGAAGTGGCGCAAAAGGCTGATGCCGTGATAACCGTGCGCGACAGACACCTGTGCCTGACTGATGCTGCCGAGTCTGCCGGAGGCGGAAAAGGCAAGACGAGCGGCGTGCTGCGGCTGAAACAGGTATTGCTCCGCGACCTGAATACGGGCGTTGCCGCCGACCCGCTCAAACAATGCTACAAGCGCGTCCAGATCTGAAGCGGGCGGGGTCTCAGACAGTGCCGGGACACCACGCTCGGCTAGTTCCACGAGCAGATCCGGCGCGACGGTTCGCGGTACCGACACAACCACAAACTGCGGCGCTGTCTGCAGCAGTTCGTCTAGAGAACGGAACGTCGGCACCTGCCAGGTGGTTTCCAGGGCCGCCCCTTTTGCCGCATCGCGGGTCAGCATCCCCGTGACACGAAACTGGTCCGACAGAGCGGCGGCGACCCGCAGAAAGAACTCGGCTCGCCATCCTCCACCAATGATAGCAAAATCTGTCATTTTTCTTCTTACCGTTCGCTCATCCGAACTGACGCCCGTCGCGGCCCCCGCCCACCCCATTGTAAGGCTGTCCCGGCTGCCAGTCATTGTCGTCCTGCGGTGGCAGCCACTGGTCAACCGGAAACGTGACCCGTGCGCGGTGTCGGCTGGAGAGGTACGCCCCTTCGCATATCTCCAGGGCAAGAAGCGACGCTTCGGCAACGCTGTAGTCGGGCCGCTTTTGCTCTGCCTGATCCGCCATATTCTCCAGATGACGATGATGCCCCGTGATCGGGAATTCTTCCGGCTTCTGCAAAGAGGTTTCCGGGAACTCGGCGTTCATGATCCGGTACCCGTTCTCCCAGCCGTAGAACTCGATCAAGCCGGCGGTTCCTACAAGCCGAAACAGTGTTACCTTGCCCGCCTCGTTTACGAGAACCTCATCGCCGGTGTTCATGACGACACGAATCCCACTTCTGGTCTGCGCGTACATGACCGCCATAGTTTCCACCTGCATACTGTCGCGGAAGGTACGCGTGGAGGCGTCCGCGATCCCTAGTACATGCTCCATCGGCTCATTGCCGCTCAGGGTAACAAAAAAGTCAAGCCAGTGGATTCCGGCATTGATGATGTCCCAACCCCGGCACTGGATCTCTACCAACTTCAGGTCGCCGATATCCCCTTTTTGTACCCGGTCGATGATCTCCATGGGCGTACGCCGTGTCAGCAGACCATGCGGCACAGCGAGCGGCAGACCGCGCTCACGTATGGCTTCTAGGATGCGTCGTCCCGATGCCGCTGTGTGCCCGAGCGGCTTTTCTACCAGCAGTCCCTTCAAGTCAGGAAGTGTCTGCAGCGCCGACAGCGTTACTAACTCGTGAGACGGCGGGTAGGTGCTGACGCACACGACATCGGTCGGGCACGCGGCGAACATCGCTTCGTGATCGGGAAACATCTGCAGGCCGGGGTACTGCGCCTCCAGCGCATCGCGGACCTCGGCCCGGAGATCGGCGGCAGCCAGGAGGTCAAACCGATCCGAGGCGGCAAGCGCTTTGAGGCTGAGCTGCCCCCCAGCACCGCCGCCAACCACACACGCTGTCAGTTTCTCCGGTGAGGGCATGAGTTAGTTCCGTGCTCCGACGCGGCCCGCGCTCGCCGAGAAGCCGCTGTGGTACCCTTTTGCTTTTCCGTAGCGCCGACTGTCCATACCATTGCCCGTGCCATCCCAGGCAGTGGACGCGAACTGTGGATCATCGCCGTTTTTACCTTCTTCCCACACCGCGGTATCGGTCAGTGTCAGCTGTCCGCCCGCTTCGACCGTGGACGGTGTCCCCCTCTTTGCTTTACTGCTGGAGATAATACAGCGAACCAGTTCCACGCGGGCCGTCGGCTCATCCAGATCGACGTTGATGGTATTGTCGTGGAAAGTGCAGTTCTCTGCCCGAACATTTCCCTTTGACCACAGTCCCGCGCCGGTGCTGTTACCGCCACGCTTGACGGCGAACGCCCCGATACAGTTGGTCAGAGTCGCGGTTCCCTTTGTGGTCCAGAAGCGGAAGTTGCGCTTGTTCCGCAGGGCGACACAGTTGATCAGAACCGGGTTTCGGGATTTGTCATCCCAGCCGCCATCGGTATTGTCGAGCGCTTTGCAGTTTTCATAGCGCAGATTGTAGGGAGTCGACTCGGCAACGAAACCGTCGGCGTTCCAGTAGCCGGCGCCCGCATCGTTGTAGCTGTTATTCGCGGTACAGTTGACGAACGTGATGTCATGGTCCGCAGACGCCTCGGTCGCTTTTTTATCCGAGGTCTGCGAGCCCTGCACGGAAAAACCCATCTGGAACGGTTCTGTTGCCCAGACTTTGCCGCCCGCATCGGCGAGGCAATTCACCACGCGCACCTTGTAGTTGCCGCCCTGGAAGCGGATGCCGCGCTTGGTAAAATTCACGAAATCGCAGTCCTGTATGACGACATCATGCGTGCCGATTTCCGGCTGTGCGGCGAGCCCGCCGCCTGCCAGTTCCATACCCGCACGTGCGCCGGTGACGTCTATGTTCAGGAGGCGGATTCCGGTATGCCGTCCCCCCGATGTAATAACGGCGTTGCGGTAGCTGCGAATATCCAGGTTTTCCAGCGACCAGAAGGAGGCGCCCTGCTTCAGCGTGATGCAGTCCGGCCCTTTCGCGGGCATCTCCTTCGTCCAGGTTCCGACAAGCCGCGGGCGCTCTCCCCCCCTATTCACGCCGACGAGCTTTTTGTACCTGGCCTCGGTCCCGCCGCCACCGACCGAGAGCGTGACGCCCTTGTACTCACCGCCTCCGACAAAGCACGTCTCGCCCGGCGCAATCGCATCCCACCCTTTCTGAAGACCACCTGCCGAGGCGTCGAGCGCGTTCTCCCACGACGCCCCACTTTTCGTCCCTGCTCCCTGAGGTAGTACAAAGGTATCCGCCGCCTGCACCGATCCGCTGGAGAGAGTGGAAAGGAGCATCAGGCCAATGCTGAGGAAGGTGACTTTCATTTCAGTTGTTATCCCAGATGTTATTCGGATCCAGCCGGGGCCAGCCGTCGGGACGGGCGGGCGACACTCCGGTTAGCTGCTCGATCTTCATCCACTTGGAGTGGCCGTCGCAGTAGGCGATGTTTGTGCCGCCTGCGTGCCGCGGCGACGGCCAGCGTGCATTCGAGTTATTGGTTGTCGTGAAGTACGACGCGCCGTTAAGCTCGAAACGCAGGCCCTTCAGATCCCAGTCCACTGCTGAGTTGGTTTCCGCTTGAAGCCAGGTGGTGGAATTCGTACGGTTTACTGTCGCTAAGTCCACCGTTTGTGTATCTCCGAGCAGGAGCGTACCTGCGGTGTTCGTAATATCCGCCATTGCCAGGGAGGGTGCTGACGTTGCAGACGATATGAATTTGCAGATGTCGCCGTGGATGCCGTAGTTAGTCGTGTAGGTCGAGGTCGGGTCTACGGATACCTTCGCCGAGGGGCAGGAGCGAATCAGGGTATTTTTGGTATACGGCGAAATGGCTTTGTACCAGCGGTCTGTGGAAGCTTGTCCCGCCCCGATGGCTCCTGTTCCTGAACTAAAACCCCCTATTGGATACGTTTCGTCATAATCCTGGTTATACTGCATGATCCCGAGTCCCAACTGCTTGGTATTCGAAAGGCACGCAGTCTGACGGGCTTTCTCGCGTGCCTGTGCGAAGACAGGGAAAAGGATAGCTGCGAGGATAGCTATAATGGCAATAACAACGAGCAGTTCAATGAGCGTGAAGGCGGAGCTTGTACTTCGAGGATGGTGACCGAGTTTCATTCGTTGACCTCTTTGTTTTCTGAATGCAAAGGCGCGGTTGCCTTTAAGGAAGTAGTGATGAGCGGCGGGGCTGTGGAAGCCCGGACGACGAGTTCTGCGGGCAGCAATAACTGCGTTCCGCGGGCGGAGATATCCCGCTCCTGACTAACGAGCAGGTCTAAGGCATGTCCGGCGATAGTCCCGAACGGCTGCCGCATCGTGGTAAGGGCGGGATGCTCCAGAGCGACACCGGGCAGGTCGTCATGACCGGCGACGGAAATGTCCTCCGGAACGCGAAGGTTTTTCTGCCGAAGCACGCGCAGTGCAACAAGAGCAATGCTGTCCGTGGTGCAGAATAAAGCGGTGGGGCGCTGGGCCGGTGGCAGGTCAAGCAGTGTGTCGATACGGCTCTCGATGGACCGTGGTTCGAAGGTCCCCGGCAGATTCAGCGCGGAATCATAGGCGACGGAAGCCTCTTCTAATGCGGCGCGGTAGCCTTCTTCTCGGGGAACGACCGTGCTTACCGGCTTATCTCCGCACAGGAGCGCGATACGACGATGCCCCAGATCGAGCAGATGCCGGGTCATTGCGTGGGCCGACGCGACCGAATCGATATCGACATAGCTGAGACGCGGATCACTACCGCGATCATTTAGCAGAACAACCGGAACATCCGCGTCCAAAAGCGCCGGTATCAGATCACTGCCAGCGGGCTGCCAGAAGGTAATAAAGCCATCACAGCGCCCGTCTCGGAACCGGGACAGGCTGGTGGTGGCATCTACCCAGAGACGACCGGTACAAAGAGAAATATCTTTATGCCGAATCATTGCGGCTTCGAGCAGGGCGTCAAAAATAGTGGAGTAAAACGCAGGACGGGACGGGGCGGCAAAGTTAGGAGGAAATATAACCCCAACCGTATCCATCCGCTTCCGCACCATGGCGCGCGCGACGGCGCTGGGATGGTAGCCAAGTTCAGTCGCGGCGAGACGAATCCGCTCCCGCGTGTGCGGCGATACTTTAGCGTTATCGTCGAACGCTTTGGATACGGTTCCTAACGAAACCCCTGCTTTTGCCGCTACATCACGGATAGACATCGTAGTCTGATTTATCCTGACCACCAGTGGAAAACGTTTTCCACTGCCCCTGTAATTTCGTATTATAGGCAGGGTGTTTGATCCTGTCAAGCGTTGGCATGGAAAATCAGCAGCAAGTGATAAAAGGAGATTCTGACATCACCGTGGACGCCAGCGCAAGCGGGGAATAGAGAATACTCTTCTGTCTGCCGATACTACTGGTATCTCCTTAAGATACGCGCCTCTTTTTGTTTTGAGACGACAAGAAGGGCCTTGCAGAATAATGCCCCTGGTCTCCAGATCCAATAGACAGGATCTGGAGACCAGGGGCTTTTTCTTTTGCTGCAGCCCTACGGGTCACATCACCCTGACCCTGCCAGCTCCCGCAATCACCGAATTTTTCACTCACGGTAGTTCTTCAGGCAAAGAACGATCTGACGACAGCCTAGAATGTACTTGCTGGGCTCGCATCTACCCATGACTTGACGGGGCA
>JAZKEA010000520.1:0-8852 GCA_040387315.1 Armatimonadota bacterium
AGCCCAAACCCTTTGGGCTTGACCCAGACCTGAAAACGATAGCCCTTTCAACGTCTTACACACCGATTTTCTAAGGCAAAACAATGACACCAAACCTCTTCCCCCTGGTTGCTGATCCGCGCAAGCAGACCCGTGACGCCTACGCGAAGCGAGCACTCGCCCTGATGCTCGGCATGGACCCTGACGCTTCTGATTTGCAGGAAATGCCCACAGAGCATATCGACCCCCTGCCTCAGCCCGCGCCGCGTGTCCCGGTTCGAGACCGTTCGATGATAACGCCGGACTCCGTTCTGCGAAGCGCCAAGCCTGAGCCCGAGCAGCCCACCTTCTCCTCTGCCGCAACCCGTGGCGAAGATGATCCGATGTCTCAGGGCAGCCAGGGTATTCAGGGCGGTCAGGGTATCAGCCCGGCTCTGCGGCGCTACCTGTACCAGCAGATGCCGCAGGCTCCCCGCTTGCCGGATGCTCCGGAAAGGGATTTTCGGGGCGAGGCGATTCGAAGTGGGGTCGGAGCATTGGTTTCCGGCCTCGTCCTGAAAGCAACGGGAAACGGCGCTGCTGTCTCTCCTGCAATCGCCGCCTATCTCCAGGGAGCCCAGCGCGGTAATGCGAGCATCGCCCAAAATCAGGATCAGGAGTACCGTCAGGGCATCGCAAAGCGGCTTCAGGACTTCCAGTTAAAGCGGCAGGCGGTCGAAGACGAGAACGACGCGACTGCTTTTCAGATCAGTCTGGATGATAAACAGCAGCAGCAGCAATCCCGCGACCGGCAGGCTGCAGAACAGACACGCCGCGCGGATGCAGACGATACCCGGATGGCAGAGAGTGGCGCGTGAACCTCGCGTCAGCAGGCTCTCTCCTGGCTTTCCACACTGGCACCCGAGGGACGACAGGCGGCCATTGATAACGGTCTGGTTAAATCGCTGTTCCCCGATCTTGAAGATGAGGACATTTCCCGGTTCAAAGACTTCAAGAAATACTTCCCGAATGAGAAGAACCCGGCTGTAGAAGCGGAGAAGGAGCGCCGCAAGGGCCTCCAGTCTGAGGCGAAGGGTATCACCGACGGTCTCCGCCGGAACGCGTACAACGAGCAGGGAAAAAGGACTGCCACTGCGCGCCTCGCCGAGATCAAGAAGTACACCGGTATCGGACCCGGTGACAGTATTCCGGCTGAGGCTTACGCCGACATGACACCGGCCCAAGCTGCTGCTGTGGCGGCTCGTGAGCGAAGCGGCGATCAGAGAGACACGACCATTGCTCAGGGTGCGGCTCGCCTCAATATCTCGCAGGAGTTGCTGAAGTTGCGGCGGCTGGCCTTCGATGCAAAGACGGCAGGGGGAACAGACAAAGATGGCCGTGCCAAAAATCCCGATGCGGTCTATCGCGCTATCGGCACGGTAACAAACAGCGAAAATACGTATAGATCATCGCTCGAGCGAATGCGACCAAAGCCGCGGCTGACCAAAGATGGATGGGTGATGCCTGCGGGAGCGCAGGAAGCCTTCGATGCCAAAGCGCCGGCCATCAATGCGCTGATCCGGGATGCCCAGGCGACAAAGGCTAAGCTCCTTGAATCGGTCGGGATGAAGCCCAATCCGGACGGAAAAGGCGGCTATGTCCCGCTGACCGGCAAGGTGGATGCTACTCGTTCGGCATCTCCTGTCGTTGTTCCCCGGTCAGGAGCGGGATCGACCTTCCGTTCTCCCGCTCTCCAGGCGTATCTGTCTGGCAAGAACGTCAAGCCCTCTGCGCCGCCTCCAAACTACCCGCGAAGCGATGGTAATCCTGTTCCTGCTGCGGTTCCCATTCATCACGCAGCGACACAGCCACGGGCTACGAACGGGAAGTTTAAGGCTCCGGCTCCGGCCTCGGCCACTCATCAGCGACCGAAATCGACCAGAGCACTGAAAGCGAGTTTCTAATGCTCCATCTGCGTTAGATGTGTTTGGGCATCCAAGAGCGTCTCGCCGATTCCCTCCGGTGGGGCGCTGTTATTTGTCGCGGAATAATGCCGGCTTCATCTCTTCGGTGACAGGAGAAACGGGACAGGAAATGAGATTGTCTAAGTATTGATACGCTTCCATGATCGCTACCTACGATGAGGCTTTTACTTCTTCTCCAGGCCACTTGTATCGCCCGAATTCACGCCGCGTACTACGTAATCACGTTGAATCGGACCTGAGTTGATGAAATAAAGGGGAAATAACCCACCAGCGGCGAAAATAGCGCGAACAAATCACGGGTGTCATGGCGACAAAGCGGTGAGGAGGCTTGATGCCTGATGCCTAGGTTCTCTTTGCACAAACTGCGGGATCGGTCGCTCATACAAAAGGTAGGAGCCGGGGATGCTCGCGCGTTCGGGCAGTTGTACGATGGGTACGCGCCGCAGGTGCTCGGGCTGCTGCGCCGTTTGTGCCACAGCGCAGACGAAGCCGAAGACCTGATGCAGGAAACGTTTCTTGCTGCCCCGGATGCTCTGCGAGGCTGGCGCGGCGAGAGTTCTCTCTCTACCTTCCTGTGCGCTATCGCGTACCGCAAGTGGGCGCGTCTGCGCCGCGACGACCGGCCCACCCTATCCCTTGATGACGAGTCGCAGCTTCCTCAAACAGCGAACACCGATGATGACCCCCTGGCTCACCTATCACGGCAGGAACTCAGCCGTGTTCTGGAGGCGGCGATAGCCACGCTGCCATGGCCCCTGCGGGAAGCCTTCGTGCTGGTGAGGATCGAGGACATGGCCTACCGCGACGCGGCGCACATCCTGGAGATTCCCCTCGGCACATTGCAGTCGCGGCTGCACCGGGCCCATCGCCTGCTGCGCGCGGCATTGTCTGAGTCCGAGTCCGCGGCTACCACTGATTCCGACAATTCTATACCGTCCTCGCCAAGCGATGCCGCCAGAAGTGTCTCTAATGTCTCCGGTGCTACCTCTCTGCCTCTGCGTGCGGCCCGCGTGCCGCAAGATAAAGGAAATGCTCTTCATGCTCTCGACTAAGGGTACGAAAACGAACAAAACCGCTGCCGGCAGCTCTGCCATCAATTCTGTCGACGCACGTCTCGCAGATGCGGCCCGTCTGCTGCAGACGCGCGATGTCCCCCCGGCACTTCGGCAAAAGGTCATCGCCGCATTCGAGGCGCAGTCCCCTTGGCCTCAGTCGCCTCAACGCCCGCGAGTGGCCCGCCGACTCGCCGCTTGCGTGGGTGCCGTCGTGGTCGTGGGAACCCTGTTTGCCGTTTCCCTGACGCGGGTCGCTACCCCGCCGGTGTCGGCTGCCGAGATCACCAGCGCGATTCAAGCCGCCAACACCTGGCATTTGCAGGGATGGCGGCTAAGTGGTGGCAAGAAAGTGCCGTGGGAGGTGTGGGGGCGACGCCAGCCGTTCTTCTATCGCGAGCAGATCGGAAACGAGATCGTGCTGGACGACGGCGAAAAGCGCCTGCACCTTTTGCCGCCGCAGCGCATGCACCCGACCGGTCTGCTGCTCGTGCAGGCAAGCCGTCCGCTGCGAACCGATAAATCCGCTCGGCAAACCGCTTATGACACGACTGCCTTTTTGGACGGCACCAGCGGCGAATACGTCAGCGACTTCACCCTCAAGGAACGAAAGCGCGGAGATACCGGCCCGCTTATTTTGGAGAGCCGAGTCACGTCTTCCGGTTATATCGAGGAGCAAACCCGTGTGACCGCGGATCCCCAAGCGCTTCTTCCGATGCGCTACGAGGTGATCCGCCGGGTCTACAAAGGATCCGGAGATCATCCACCCGGCCTAGCCCCGGACAAAGTCGTGGTAAAAGCTGCCCTGCAGGCAGCTTATAATGTGCCGGTACCGGTCGATCTTCTACGCGGTGCGGAGGCGCTGGTGACACCGCCACCGGGCTACCGCGTCGTGGATTTTACCGCCATGCCACGAACCCCAACAGGCCCGCAGTATGGGCAGGCGCGCAAAGGCGGCATTACCTTGGTTTGCGAAACCCTTGCGCGTGATGAAGAGGGCAATCTTCGCCTGAAGTACCAGGTGTGGCTGGGTGACGTGATCACGGCAACCTACCAGAACCTGCTGGACACGAGTATTTCCACTCGGACGCCCCCCTTCAATCAGCCCTATGAAGCCCAGTACCCGACAGACAATGCAGGAAATACCTACCTCCGGCTGTCCCCTCCGGATGGCGATACCGGCGCGGCGATGAACGAGTACAAGTTAGGCTACTTTGTTACCGCCATCCCCCTCGCCGGCAACGTTGGCAACACCGTTCGCCCACCAGCGACCCTAACTCTGCCGCTCCGGGTGCAGGTGCAGGTCATGGAGGACGACCCGGAAAACGGGATGCGGTTGCGCACCATCGCAGAGGAGAATATGACCGTTGCGGTTCCCCTGCCGGCCCAAGTCGGAACACTTGCTTATGATCGCCCGCGCACGAAAATGGCGCACCTGATCTGGCGTCCTGATCATCGGCAGGAGACTCTGCGATTGGCGGCGGCATGGCGGCGCGGCAGCTACTGGAATCACCTGGGAAGTGGTGTCAGTACACTGACACCCCACCCCGTGAACAAAAATTTCCTGAAGCGGGCAAAGGCTGAGTACACCATTGCTCTTGCGGAAGCGGAGCGCACCCAAAACAAGGAGGTGATGGGAAACATGCAGCGCAGCCTCAAGTCCATCACGGAGCTCCTATCCAGAGAGTAAAGCGCCTCGATTGGTGTCAACAACAGAGGAGCTTTTGCGGGAGAGAGTGCATGAAACGACAAGTCCGTCCTGCTTACGATGCTTACCCTTATTACTTGACCCGATCCGGATAATAAACCCTGCCGCGTAATTAGTGACAATCCGGTGCGCGGCTACCGGACTTTACTTGAGAGAGGATCTGCTGTCTTGTCTTTGCATCTACCCTTCTCCGCGTCCCTTTCATCCAGCCTGGCTGCCAGGCTGATGCTGCTCGGCCTGTTTTCGACGGCCCCGCGCTGCTATGCACAGGAGGCACCGCCGCAGGCACCGGTAACTGCTGCCTCCGTTTCCTTTGCGTCCGGGCTTTACACGTTCGACGAGATCGCGCGGTCGCTCTCCACGCCGGACCATCCGGTCCGCTGCGCCGCGTCTCTCAAGAACTTCGCTGCGTTCGTACATCTGAACGCGCGACCCCGCGCGGAAGCCCTGCGTCTGCTTGGGGACGGACTCGATGTCGCGCTGCTGCC
The DNA here is from genome assembly GCA_040387315.1 of Armatimonadota bacterium. Lineage (GTDB taxonomy): Bacteria > Armatimonadota > Armatimonadia > Armatimonadales > Armatimonadaceae > JACMJB01. The sequence continues at coordinate 5,192 of JAZKEA010000520.1, forward strand.
GGACATAGGTGAGGCCGGACAGACCAATCCCCTGCCGCCCGGAGGGCTGGTGCTGACACGAGACCCCAAAATAGCCGCCCGCGAAGCGCTCTGGCGACGCCGGTTCGAGGCTGGGGTTAGCGCCCACATGCAGCGTAAACTACAGGACTTCCGTGCCCGCGCCACCGCGATACCCCTTGTGGATGCACGACTGCACAACCAGCGCCTGCGGGATTTTTACCGTATTGACTCCGAATCAGAAAGTACGCCGGGCGAAAAGCGGCGGCTGCTCAATGAACTCGCAGAGGCACTTGACGGGGAGCGGAAATCACCTGGTGCCAATGAGCGGCTGTCGGACGTGTGGCTGCAAAACTCGCTCATGCCGACGATCGCGCAGGTGCTGGCGCAGGGTGGTGTAAGAGTATCTACTTGGCCCGTACCGCGAGAGTGGCAGCCCGTGCTGGGGCGGGCCATTGTGGAGAGCAAGCAGAGAACCGGATTCTGGGACATGGAGAGTCCGCTTGCCCGGCAATCCACGGTGGACAACTACTTTCTCCTGACCTCATGGCAGTTCCGCCGCGGCAGTGTCTACGGACTCTCGTTTACCCCGCAGGCGTGGCTGATTCCAAACACTGATACCCTGACACTGCCGTCTAACACTCTCAGTACTCCCAACTTACGGGCAGACGCGAAGGTTCTTGAACTGGAGCCTGTTCAGCTGGAGCCACCGGCAGGATTCAGCCTTCGGGGACCAATTCTCGCGGAGGGATCTGCACCAATAGATCTTCTGACCGGCATTTTCGAAGGCACGTCGCTGCACGCGAATCCATCCCTGCCCGGTCTTGGCGCAGAAGCGGTCACCTGGCTGAACGCCGAACGGACGGCGACACAGGAGTACCTGCGCTCGGACGTTCTGGCAAACAAGCCACTCAAAACGCCGCTGGCCCCAACCGTGCGAGCCGTTTCCGATGCGGTCGCCGCCTGGTGCCGGGACACCGATGCCGAGGCGGTGATGGAACTGTCACCCGAGGCGGAAGTGCTTGACGACAGCACGCAGCCGACTGCCGCGACACTTGCGGCGTGGGCTCTGAACCGCGTTGCTAAAACGCGGGAAGGGGAGGGAGACTGCTGGTCCTTCCGTCAGGAGAAGGGCGTGCTGCTGGTAAAGGATCGGCTGGCGTTTCTGGATCGCCTGCGCCCGTATCCCATGGCCGCCTTTGTGCCATTCGCCCGCGCCTATAGGGAGCGTCAGCAGGCGGCACGGCTGGGGGCTCAGCCGGAAAAACTGCCGAGTAAACTGCCGTTTAGACTGCAGGTCAATCCGCTGAACCTGATGGACTACGACCTGCTCAAGCCGTATGTGATGGCGGTGTCCGCCGATCCCCGGATGCCCCGCTGGCGAACCGGTGATCGAGCGCTTACGCCGCTACTGTACGGCCCCTATCAGGGTGTCCAACTGGAGCGCCTGGATGCCGCGGTCGCGCTCGTCTTCGCCTGGGAACAGCTTACACCCCGTCAGCAAGAGGATCTGATTGGTCCGCTGCCAACGGGAGGGCACCTGGTACGGACGCTGCCGCTGTCGAGCCTTCCGCCGGGGGCACGGGCGCGACTTCTGGACCTGCTGCGGGCTGAGGGAGGTGGCCTCGACCATCCCAGGCTTTGGGGACCGCAGGGGAGGGAGATTCTTCGGGGCTCGCTGCGGCTCTGGGCCTTTGGCTACATAACACCGCAGCCAAAGCGAGAACCAGGGGACCCGTCGCCCGCGCCACCGACCTACAACGTAACGCTGCGTATCGAGTACATCGATGACCGTGTCGATGAGAGGGGCATCAACCGGCGCGCCTCCGACATCAATACCGTCTACTTCCGATCGACTCCCAAGGTCCAAAGTCAGTAGCGCGGTTCAGTAGTCCTGACCAGAGTGGATTGACCTGCCCGCTTCGTGTCTATGTCAACGAGAAGCTTTGCTGCCTCCTGCGCCGCGAAGGTGCGGGGGAACTGACGCTGCACCAACTGCGCTGCACTCCGTGCCGCCGCGTAATCCTCCAGGGAGAAGTGCCCGTAGGCGACACCCAGGCTGGCAAGCGGCAGCAGACCCGTCTTCCTGTCGTTGGGGATCAAGGCCGAGAACTCCTCGATCGACTTCTTGCGGAAAGAGACAGATTTAAAAAGATCCCCCAGGTAGTACGTCAGGTACGCGCTGTACAGACTGTCCGGGTACCTGTCCCGAACCGCGGTGGCCCTCCTATAGTTATCGGAGACAAACCGTCTTAGCCAGGGAAAAGGCCGCTCGCCTTTCCTGTCGGACTTTGAATAATACTCTGAGGCGATAAGACCGCTCACTTCCGCCTCTACTCCCATCGGCTTCACGACGTTGAACGTGACCGTATTGGACACGATGGTTCCCACGAATAACTTCCACGGCTTGGGTTCGTCGTGATACCTCGTGGTGTCTACTGTCACCGTCACACGTATCTGCCCGGTACTTGTGGTCATCTCGGGCGCGTAGCGAAGCAGGTCATCCTGAAACAACAGATCAGCGTCTGGCTTCAGCTTGATGTTATACTGGTCGGAATCGGAAGAGGACCCAGGATCTGACTCAGTCGGAACTATTGACGTACTGTTGTAACTTTTGCCATCGGCAGCTCTTATAGCGATCAATAGGCTGTTCTCGATGCCGGTTGGGGGCAACGTTTGTTGCTTTCGGCTCTGATTGCGCAGTGTCAGCTTCATGAACACAGGTTCCCCTTGAAGGTACTGCTGTTTCGCGAGGCTCAAGGTCAGGTTCAGGCCGACGGAACTACCCGTTTTGTAATCCTGAGAGGCAGCAGCTTCCGCTGAGGGAACTGCAGGGATGGCGGGAAGCAAAGCTGACACCAGCAGCCCTAGCAGCATTCTTCGAGGCCAGATGGTTGTTGCCTTCAGACGAATCATCATTCGGTGTTTTTCTCATCCGGTTTCGGCGTTGTTCGCTGCCAACTCCGCGTCGGAGTAACGGGTCCAGTACTCCCGTAACTGGCTTTTAGCGACTATACGCATGAGTTAGTGCCCGGTCTATCTTGAGTGGCCTGCAAGATGTCTCTGACACCTTAGTTTCTATATCTAATCTGCATCTGGTCCACGCATTTTCCGATATGCGTCTTCTAGATATTCAGGCGTCAATTCGTTGGCTGGAAAAACTTGAACTTCAATCGATTCATAACCTTCTTTTGCATAAATACTGATCTTGCGACGGTTGTTATCTTCAAGTCGTTCATCAGTTTTCACAAAGCCGGTGCGAACCAAACGGGCACAGAAGCCATAGGGGTCGGTGTCGCCACCATAGTTTTTCGGTTTTCCGCTACGGCTTGTACTATCGCGCTGAGTTCGTGCCTGATAATCCAGAACGTCTGACAGTCTTATGAGTTTTCGCCCATACATCTGCTCAAACTTCAACCGGTTATCCAAAGTGGCATTTCGTATTGCTGACTCACTTACCCCGATCCTGTCAGCGGCCTCTTTAACTGTAAGCAATGGGTCTACCTCTTGTGCCATACGGTAATCATACCGCAATGTGTTGTTTGCAATATATTACCATCTTAATATGGTAACAGCAACATATTAGGTGATAATATATGTTACCCGTGACACATATGGGTGGTAGGGTTCAAAAAGGACAACGGGCGGCAGGCTCTCCGTGGAA